>DASSLT010000045.1:0-31257 GCA_035689305.1 Solirubrobacterales bacterium
GTCGGCGTAGTCCTCGGCGCCGAGGCGGATTTCGCGCTCGCGGGTGCGGGCGTCCTCGACGATCTCGTCGGCGGCGCGCTCGGCCTGCTTGGTGACCTCCTCGTCGGAGATCAGGCGGGCCTGCTGCTCGCGCGCCTCGCGCACGATCCGCTCGGCCTCGCGTTTGGCCTCGGCCAGCATCTCCTGGCGCTCCTTGACGATCCACCGCGCCTGCTTGATCTCCTCGGGGATCGTGGCGCGCATCTGATCGAGGAGGTCGTAGATCTCCTCACGATCGACGCGCACCTGGTCCGTCAACGGGACCGGGCGGGCGTTGTGAACTACGTCATCGAGCTTGTCTATGAGGACCAGTACGTCCATACGGAGATCGTAAGCCTACGTGTACGCGGGGATTTTCGTGAAGATGCGGTGCAGAGGGGCGTTTTTTGCAAGCGGCCGCCCAGGGGACCGGGACTGGAATCGAAAGCCTACCTGTCGCCCAGGCGTTCAGAGAGGGCAGCGGCGACCGGAGCGGGAACCAGGTCGCCGACGTCGCCGCCGAAGGTGGCCATCTCCTTGACTCCGGTCGAGGAGAGAAAGCTGTAGTGGGGTGAGGCGATCACGTACATGCTCTCGATGCCCGGGTCGAGCTTGCGGTTGAGCTGGGCCATCTCGAACTCGTACTCGAAGTCGGAGATCGCGCGCAGTCCCTTGACGATCGCCTTGGCGTCGTTGTCGCGGGCGAACTCGACCAGGAGGGTGGCGAAGATCTGGACCTCGACGTTGGGCAGGTCGGCGGTCGCTTCGTCGATGAACTGCTTGCGCTCCTCCGCCGTGAACAGCGTTTTCTGCTTGCGGACGGGGTTGTTGACGACGCCGACGACGACCTTCTCGAAGACGTTCGAGGTCCTTGTGATGATGTCGATGTGGCCATTGGTGACCGGGTCGTAGCTGCCCGGGCAGACGACGGTGCCGTTGCGTTCGGTCATGCTCGCTCCGTACCGTAGATCGAGACGTCGGCAGCGCCGTAGCGGCGCTGGCGCAGCCGCTCCAGCGAGTCGATCCGCAGCGGCCGGCGGGCGCCGCTCTCGACGATCGCGCGGCCCGCGGGGCCGAGCAGCCGGGGAAGGTGGGTGTTGAGGTCCTGCTCCACGCGGTCGGCGAGTCTATAGGGGGCGTCGACGAACACGAGGTCGAACTTCCCCTCGCATTGGAGGTCCGAAACCTTGTCCAGCCAGCGGCCGGCCTCGGCCCGGACCAGCTCCACCCGCTCGGCGAGGCCGAGCCGCTCGACGTTGCCGAGCGCGGGCCTGGTGTCGCGGTCGACCAGGACCGCCGCGCCGGCGCCGCGCGAGAGCGCCTCGATCGCGAGGGCGCCGGTGCCGCAGAAGAGGTCGAGCACGCGGGCGCCCTCGACGCGGTCGCCGAGGGCGGAGAACGTCGCCTCGCGGACCCGGTCGGAGGTCGGCCGCACCTTCCAGCCGCGCGGGGCGACGAGGCGCTGGCCCTTGAGATCGCCGGCGATTATCCGCATCGGGTCATTAGAGCGGGATCGGGTCGGCGGCGCCGGTGCCGAACCTGGCGCGGGCGGCATCGAGCAGCGGGCCCAGCTCCGGCGCCTCCAGCGAGCCGTGCTCACGCAGGAGTGCCAGCACCTCGTCGCGCGCTTCGATCAGCTTCGGCCCGTCCTCCGGCAGTTCGGCGACCGCGAAGCGCGGCAGCCCGCTCTGGCGGGTGCCGAGGATCTCCCCCTCGCCGCGCAGTTCGAGATCGACCTCGGCCAGCTTGAAGCCGTCGCCCTCGCGCTCGACGGCCCGCAGCCGCCGCCGCGCCAGCTCGCCCGCTTCTTCGGTGAACAGCAGGCAGACCGAGGCGTGCTCGCCACGCCCGACCCGGCCCCGCAGCTGGTGCAGCTGCGAGACGCCGAACCGCTCCGCCCCCTCGATCACCATCACCGTCGCGTTCGGCACGTCGATCCCGACCTCGATCACGGTCGTCGCCACCAGCACGTCGGTCCCGCCGGCGGCGAAGGCCGCCATCGCCGCCGCCTTCTCGTCCGAGCGCATCTGGCCGTGGAGGACGCCGACCGCGAAGTCGCGCAGCTCGGTCTTAGCGAGGCGCTCGGCCTCGACCTCGGCCGCCCGGCCCGGCATTTTCTCCGACTCCGAGACGAGCGGGCAGACGACGAACGCCTGGCGGCCCTCGCGCAGGCGGGCGCGGATGAACTCGTAGGCGCCGGCCCGCTCGTCCTCCTCGACCAGCCGCGTCGCCACCGGCTGGCGGCCAGCGGGGAGCTGGTGCAGCGCCGTCGTGTCGAGGTCGCCGTAGGCGGTCAGCGAAAGGGTGCGCGGGATCGGCGTCGCCGTCATGTGGAGGACGTGCGGTGCCATCCCCTCGACCCCCTTGGCGTCGAGCGCGCGCCGCTGCTCGACCCCGAAGCGGTGCTGCTCGTCGACGACGACGACGCCGAGCCGGGCGAACCGCACCGTCGGCTCGATCAGCGCGTGGGTGCCCAAAATCAGTCCAAGCTCGCCACTGGCGAGCTTGTTCAGGGCGTCGCGGCGGATCGACGTTTGGGTGGAGCCAGTAATCAGCGAGAACGGGATCGCCTCCGCTCCGAGCAGGCGGTCGAGGGTCAGGGCGTGCTGCTCGGCGAGGGTCTCGGTCGGCGCCATCAGCGCCGCCTGGAAGCCGGCTTCGAGCGACCGCAGCATCGCGTAGACGGCGACGACGGTCTTGCCGGATCCGACCTCGCCCATCAACAGCCGTTGCATCGGCTCGCCCGAGTCGAGGTCGGCGTCGACGTCGTCGAACGCCGCCAGCTGGTCGGCGGTGGGCTCGAACGGCAGCGACTCGAGCCAGCGGCCGACGAGGTCGCCGGGGCGGCCCAGCCGCGGCGCCGGGCGGGCCAAGCGGTGGGTGCGTTTGCGGGTCGCGAGCAGAGCCTGGTGCAGGAACAGCTCTTCGAAGGCGATCCGCTCACGGGCCGCGGTCAGGTCCTCGGCGGTCTCGGGGAAGTGCGCGACACTGATCGCGTCGGCAATACCGGCGAGGCGGCGTCGGGCGCGCATCTCGGCGGGAAGGCCCTCGATCATGTTCGGGGCCAGCCGGCAGGCCTGCTCGGCCCAGTCGCGGATCTTCTGGGCGCGCAAGCCCTCGGTCGCGGGATGGACTGGGACGAAGGGTGCTCCGGGCGGCGGGTCCTGCCCCCGAGGGGGAGTCCTGCGGGCGGGGGCTTCGCCTCCGTTCTCGGACTCCCCCCCGGGGTCACCCGCCGCAGTCACCAGCTCCCATTCGCTCACTACGAAGCCGCGGGGGTTGAGCTTGCCGGTGAGGAGGAGCTCGGTGCCAGGGGCGAGCTTGTCGGCGACCCAGGGTTGGTTGAACCAGGTGGCGCGGACGTGGCCGGATTCGTCGCCGACTTTGACGCCGACCATGGTTAGGCGCCCCCTGCGAAAGGGACGTGGCTTGCTGCCGAGCACGATGACGAGCACGGTTGCCGTTTCGCCCTGCTCGACGGTCTCGAGCTGGCGGACCTGGCGGTCCCGGTGGCGAATCGGGAGCCGGCGCAAGACGTCGCCAACCGTGCGAACCCCAGCTTCGGCCGCCGCTTCGGCCGATTTCGGGCCGACGCCGTCGAGGGCCTGGAGCGAGGCGGCGAGGACGCTGGGGCGGGGCCAGTGGACGGCGGCGTCGCGGAGGTCGGCCGCGGTCAGCTCGCGCTCGCCGGCGAACGAACGCACGCCTACTGCGCCGCCAGCAGCCACCACCAGCTCGGCTGACCCCCCTCGTGGGTCTCGATCTCGACGCCGTCGGGAACGTGGGTGTCGATCTCGGCCAACGCGATCGGGGCGCCCTCACCGGCGATCACGGTGACGATCTCGGCCCCCTCGGCGAGGTGCTGGATGGTCTCGGTCAGGGTCGAGCCGGCGCCGCCCCAGGCGACGATGTCGCCGTCGGCGAAGCCGACCGCGTCGCCCTGCTTGAAGCGGCCCTGGGCGTCGTCGCGGGCGGCCGGGGCGACGCCGCCGGTGTTGACCACGGCGAGGGCCGACTCGAGCCGCTCGGCGTTCTCGGCGGCGGAAGCGTCGGCGTCAAGCTCGACCAGGGCCAGCAGGCTCGCCTGCTGCGAGGTCGCCGAGACCACCCGCGCCGGCTTCTCGGAGAGCTCGCAGGCGCGCTCGGCCGCCATCACGACGTTCGAGGAGCTGGGCAGGACGAGGATCTCCTCGGCGGCGACGCCGTGGATGCCCGCCAGCAGCTCGTAGGTCGAGGGGTTGAGCGTCTCGCCGCCGGGGACGACGATCGCGCCGAGCTCGGCGAAGAGGCGCTCCATCCCCTCCCCCGCCGCGACCGCGACGACGCCGGTGCGGCCGCTCTCCTCGGCGCCGGCGAGGCGGGCGCTGCGCTCGGCCACCTGCTCGCGCATGTCGGCGACGTCGAGGTTGGTGACCGCGCCGACCCCGTCGAAGAGGGCGACCGCGGCCTCCGGGTCGTCGGTGTGGACGTGGACCTTGAGGGTGACGTCGTCGCCGACGACGAGAACCGAGTCGCCGAGCCCCTCCAGCCGCGGCAGGAACTGGCGCCGGGCGAGGCCGCTGCCGGAGACGATGAAGTTGGTGCAGTAGCGGTAGCGGCTGTCTTCGTGGTGGGGCAGGCTGGCGCGCGGTGCCTCGTGATGGGGGACCTCCGGCATCTCGCCCTCATCGCCGCGCAGGCCGGCGACGACCCCGGCGAGGATCAGGACGAGGCCGTGGCCGCCGGCGTCGACGACGCCCGATTCGCGCAGCACGTCGAGCTGCTCGGGGGTGCGGGCGACGGCGCGCTCGCCGTCTTCCATCGCCCGTTCGATCACGCCGGCGAGGACCGCGTCCTGCTCCTCCTCGGAGACGTCGCGCCCCAACCGCTGCTTGTCGGCTTCGAGGTGGGCGAGCTGGCGCGCCAGCGAGTGCGCCATCTCGCGGAAGACGGTCAGCATCGTCCCCTCGGCCGGCTCGCGGACCGAGTCGTAGGCGGCGTCGGCGGCAGAGGCGAAGGCGGCGGCGACCAGAACCGGGTCGACCAGCTCGCCGGGACGACTGGCGAGCTCCTCGGCGGCGCCGCGGACGATCTGACTGAGGATCACGCCCGAGTTGCCGCGGGCTCCCATCAGCGCCGCCCGCGCCAGCGCCTGGACCAGCTCGGTGCGGCCGACCTCGTCGACCGACTGACCGTCGAGGCGGTCGAGCTCTTCCATCACGGCACGCAGCGTCATCGCCATGTTGTCGCCGGTGTCGCCGTCGGCGACCGGGAAGACGTTGAGGTCGTTGACCTCCTGGCGACGGGCCTCGAGTGAGGTGTATGCAGAGGTGATGACCCGGCGGAAGCGGGCGATCGATGGATCGGACATCTGTCGGCAATCTATCCGCCGCCCGCGATGGCGTTGAGAACAGTGCCCGGAAGATGCAGCGCCTTTCACGAAATTGTCAGGACGCCCGACTGCGGCCGTTGCTACCGTGGCCAGCTTCATGAGGAGCTTCGCCACCTGGATCACCGGCCACCGCAAGACGGTCGTGATCGGCTGGATTGCCGCCCTGGTGATCATCGGCATGATCGCCGGCTCGGTCGGCGCCGACTTCACCGAAGAATTCAAACTGCCCGCTTCCGACTCCAAGGAAGCCTTCGACCTGCTCGAAGACAGGTTCCCGGCGCAGTCGGGCGACACCGTGCAGATCGTCTACAAGGCGGACTCCGGCGTCGAATCGCCGGCGGTGAAGAAGACGATGGAAGGGGTCTTCGCCGAAGTCGAAGAGTTCCCGCACGTCAGCGAAGTCGCCAGCCCCTATGAAGAGGGCGGCGCCGGCGCGGTCTCCGACGACGGCAGGATCGCCTACGCGACGGTCCAGTACGACGCGCCCAACAACAAGATCGAAAAAGACGACACCCGCGAAATCATCGCCATCGCGCAGGGTGCCGACGGCGAAGGGCTCGACGTCCAGCTCGGCGGCAGCCTGATCCAGGAAGCCGAACAGGAAGAAGGCGACTCCTCGTTCGGCATCGGGCTGCTGGCGGCGATGATCATCCTCCTGCTCACCTTCGGCTCGGTGGTGGCGATGGGCCTGCCGATCATCACCGCCCTGTTCGCGCTCGGGGTCGGGATCAGCCTCGTCACCCTCGGCACCCACGTCTTCGACACCGCCAACTTCGCGCCCGTCCTGGCGGCGATGATCGGGCTCGGCGTCGGCGTCGACTACGCCCTCTTCATCCTCACCCGCTTCCGTAACGGCCTCGACGAAGGGCTCGAGCCGCGCCAGGCGGCGATCAAATCCGTCGACACCGCCGGCCGCGCCGTCCTCTTCGCCGGGATCACGGTAATCATCTCGCTGATGGGGATGTTCCTGCTCGGCCTCCCCTTCCTCTACGGCGTCGCCACCGCCGCGGCGCTGGCGGTCCTGTTCACGATGATCGCCGCGCTGACCCTGCTGCCGGCGCTGCTGACGATCGTCGGCCACCGCGTCGACCGGCTCCGCATCCCGGGGCTGAAGAAGCGCTCGACCGAAATCGACGAAAGCGGGCGCTGGTACCGCTGGAGCCGGGAGATCCAGAAGCGGCCCGTGCTCTCGGCCGTGCTCTCCGGCGCCTTCCTCCTGATCCTCTGCATCCCGACCCTGTCGCTGCGGCTCGGCACCAACGACGCCGGCACCGAACCGACCGACAAAACGACGCGCCAGGCCTACGACCTGCTCTCCGAGGGCTTCGGCCCGGGCTTCAACGGCCCCTTCGTGATGGTCGCGGCATTACCCGAAAAGGGCGACGCCGCCGGCCTCGAAGACCTGAGCAAGCAGCTCGAAGGCGAAGAAGGCGTCGCCTCGGTCACCGACATCAACCTCAACGGTGCCGAAAACACGGGCGTGTTCCAGGTCTACCCGACGACCTCGCCGCAGAGCGAAGCGACGACCGACCTGCTCGACCACATCCGCGACAACGTGATTCCGCCGATCGAGGCGAAGACCAACACCCAGCTCCACGTCGGCGGCATCAACGCGATCTTCGAGGACTTCGGTGAAGCAATCACCGAAAAGCTGCCGATCTTCATCGGCGTCGTCGTCCTGCTCTCGGCGCTGCTGCTGATGATCGTCTTCCGCTCGCTGCTGGTGCCGTTGAAGGCGATCGTGATGAACCTGCTCTCGATCGGCGCCGCCTTCGGCCTCGTCGTCGCCGTCTTCCAGTGGGGCTGGGGCGCCAGCATCATCGGCGTCGACAACACCGGTCCGATCATCTCCTTCTTCCCGATCTTCCTCTTCTCGATCGTCTTCGGGCTGTCGATGGATTACGAGGTGTTCCTGATGTCGCGGATCCACGAGGAGTGGGAGCACCGCAAGGACGCCTCCGAAGCCGTAACCCAGGGTCTCGCCCTGACCGGCCGCGTGATCACGGCGGCGGCGGCGATCATGGTCACCGTCTTCGCCTCCTTCATGCTCGGCGAAGAACGGATCATCAAACTCTTCGGCCTCGGCCTCGCCTCCGCCGTCCTGATCGACGCCGTCGTGATCCGCACCGTCCTGGTGCCGGCGATCATGCAGCTCTTCGGCAAGAAAGCCTGGTACTTCCCCGAGTGGCTCGGCCGCATCCTCCCCAACCTCGCCGTCGAGCCCCCCGAGAAACCAGCCCCCGCCGAAACCGACTAGCGCCCAACGGGGGAGAACCCTCGCCGAGGTTGCACTTACCGTCGCTGTGCGTCGGAAAATGCAACCTCGCGGAGTGCAGGCGGAGATCGCCCGTCTGGCGGACGCTCAACACGGGGTTGTGGAGCGATCGCAGCTAGTGCGTTTGGGGCTGGGGGGACGTGCCGTTGACCGATGGCTGGAGGCTGGGGCGCTGCACCAAATCCACGCCGGCGTCTACGCGGTGGGCCATCGCCGCATCCCCCAGCGCGGGTGGTGGATGGCAGCAGCACTCGGTTGCGGGTCTGGGGCGGTGCTGAGCCATTGGTCGGCAGCTGAACTCTGGGGACTGCGGCAGGCGACGGATCGCGCAATCCACGTCACGCTGCTGCCCAAGAGCCGGCACCCGCCAGGAATCCGGCGGCACTCCAGCAAGGCCCTGCCCCCGGACGAGGTGACGGTCCACGAAGGGATTCCGGTGACGAGCGTGCCGCGGACGGTTCTCGATCTCGCCGCGGTGGCATCAGCGGACATCGTTGAGAACGCGGTGCGGGAGGCGGAATACCTCGAACTGCGCGACCCGCTGTCGCTGCCCCAGCTACTTGCCCGCTATCGCGGCCGTCGCGGCGTTCGCCGGATGAGGGCCGCCCTGGCGCGAATCGAGGAAGAGCCCAGTGGTCGGCGACGCAGTCCGCTGGAGGAACGGTTCGTCCCGTTCCTCCGCCGCCACGACTTGCCGATCCCACGCCTCAACGCCTGGATCGACGCAGGAGGTAAGCGCTACCAAGTGGATTGCCTCTGGCCCAACCGCCAGATCGTCGAGCTCGACGGCTGGCAGGGCCACGGCACCAAATCAGCCTTCCGCGACGACCGCACCCGTGACCGCCGCCTCCGCGTCGCCGGCTACGCCATCACCCGCCTCACCTGGTCTCAGCTCGACGACGAACCCACCGCGATCGCCGCCGATTTGCGGGTCCTACTGAGGCCATCCGGCCAAGCAGGTCAAGGACGCAGGGAGCGAAGCGTGCTCTGCACGTGAGCGACCGAGGACGCCGAGATGCGCCGGCCGGATGGCCTCAGGCGGCCTTGGTGACCTTGTTGGACTTCAGGCAGCGAGTGCAGACGTAGGCGCGGAAGGGGCGGCCGCCCTCTTGGATCCGGACCTTCTGCAGGTTCGGGTCGAAGCGCCGCTTGGTCGCGACCATCGAGTGGCTTCGGGACTGGCCGAAGCCAGGACCCTTGCCGCAGCTGTGACAAATCTTCGCCATCGAGATCGTGGATGGTAAACGATCGTCTGCGCCGGGGCCCTCAGGCGAGTTGGCGCTGCAGCAGGGCCATGCGGGCGACGGTGAGGGCGGCGTTGCGGCCCTGGTCGCGTTTGTCGCCGCCGGCCCGTGCCAGAGCCTGATCCATCGTGTCGCAGGTGATGACGCCGAAGGCACAGGGGACGCCGGTCTCGAGCTGGACGTCCTGGATCCCGCGGGCGGACTCGGCGCAGACGAAGTCGAAATGGTCGGTCTCGCCGCGGATGACGACGCCGAGGCAGGCGATGCCGGCGAAGCGGCTGGTCCTCGCGTGAGCCTTGGCGGCGAAGGGCAGCTCGTAGGCGCCTGGGACCGAGGCCACCGTGACCTGCTCGGCCGCAATGCCGGCCAGCTCGAAGCCGGCCAGCGCTCCCGCTTCGAGGCGCTGCGCCAGATCCTCGTAGTAGCGGCCGATCACCACCGCCCAGCTGAGCGGCGCCAGCCGCGCTTTCTCGTCCTCGCTGAACTGCTCGAGGAACGCCCCGTCGCCGTCAGCCATCCTGCCCCGCAGCCTCCCGTGCGTCGCGTTCCTCCTCGTCGTGGAGCATCTCCTCGTCGAGCGCCAGGCCCTGGTGGTGCAGCGAGTGGCCGAGCTTGTCGCGCTTGGCCCGCAGGTAGGCCTCGTTGTGATCGTTGGGCTGGAACTCGATCGGCACCTGCTCGGAGACCGAGAGCCCGTAGCCCTCCAGGCCGACGATCTTTTTCGGGTTGTTGGTCAGCAGCCGGATGCTGGAGAGGCCGAGGTCGGCGAGGATCTGGGCGCCGATCCCGTAGTCGCGCAGGTCGGCGGGCAGGCCGAGTTTGAGGTTGGCCTCGACCGTGTCGGCCCCCTCCTCCTGCAGTTTGTAGGCGCGCAGCTTGTTCAGCAGGCCGATCCCGCGACCCTCCTGGGAGAGGTAGAGCAGGACCCCCCTGCCCTCGGCCTCGATCTGCGACATCGCCGCCTCCAGCTGCTCGCCGCAGTCGCAGCGCATGCTGTGGAAGACGTCGCCGGTCAGGCACTCGCTGTGGACGCGGACGAGGACGTCCTCGACCCCGTCGATCTCGCCCTTGACCATCGCCACATGGTGTTTGTCGTCGACCAGCGAGCGGTAGCCGACCGCTGTGAAGTCGCCGAGCGCAGTCGGCAGCGCCGTCGCCACCACCCGCTCGACCAGCTTCTCGGTCCGGCGCCGGTAGGCGATCAGGTCGGCGACCGTGACCATCTTCAGGCCGTGCCTCTCGCAGTAGGGGACGAGGTCGGGAACGCGGGCCATGGTCCCGTCGTCGTTCATCACCTCGCAGATGACGCCGGCGGGGATCAGGCCGGCAAGGCGGGCGAGGTCGACCGAGGCCTCGGTGTGTCCGGTGCGCTCGAGGACGCCGCCGTCTTTGGCCCGCAGCGGAAACATGTGGCCGGGGACGACGATGTCGCGAGGACCCGAGTCGGGATCGATCGCGACCTGGATCGTGTGGGCGCGGTCGTGGGCCGAAATCCCGGTGCTGACGCCGCCGGCGGCCTCGATCGTGACCGTGAACGCCGTCTGCAGCGGCGCCTCGTTCTTCGCCGCCATCAGGTTGAGGCCGAGCCGCTCGCAGCGCTCCGCGGTCAGCGCCAGGCAGATCAGCCCGCGCGCCTCTTTCGCCATGAAGTTGACCGCCTCGGGGGTGGCGAACTGGGCAGCCATCACCAGGTCGCCCTCGTTCTCGCGGTCCTCGCCGTCGCAGACGACGATCATCCGCCCGCGGCGGATTTCCTCGAGCGCTTCCTCGATCGTCGCGAACGGGCTCTCGCCCGTCCGGCTCGTCGTCACTTTCTCTTTTCCTTGCGTCTCGGTCATCCCGCTCACGTTCGATCCTTTCCTGCGAATGGTGCCAGCAATCGCTCCACGTACTTCGCCACCACGTCGCTCTCGACGTTGACTTTGCCACCCGGCGCCGCTCGGCCGAGGTTGGTCCGCTCCAGGGTCTCCGGGATCAGCGAGACCTCGACCCAGTCCTCGCCGAGCTCGGCGACGGTAAGGCTGACGCCGTCGAGCGTGATCGAGCCCTTGTCGACGGCGTAGCGCAGCAATTGCGGCGACAGCTCGATCCGCAGCCGTCGCGCGAACCCGTCCTCCTCGACCGCAGAGATCTCGCCAACCCCGTCGACGTGACCCTGGACGATGTGTCCGCCGAGGCGGTCGCCGGCCTTCATCGCCAGCTCGAGGTTGACCGGGTCGCCCGCCCCGACCGTGCCCAGGGCGGTGACGGCGAGGGTCTGGTTCATCGCCTCCGTCTCGAATCCGGTGTCGTCCGCGGCGATCGCGGTCAGGCAGACGCCGTTGACAGCGACCGAATCGCCCAAGTTGATTTCAGGAGCAAGTGAGGTGGCGATGCGCAACCGCGCGCCGTCGGCATCCGTGTCGAGCTCCTCGACCGTGCCCAGATCCTGGATCAGTCCCGTGAACACGTCACCACTCCCGGAATCTTGCGGTCACGAGGACATCGTCACCAACTTGCTCCGTGGATGACTCGAGCGCGCTCCGGCGCGGCGGGGCCTGCCCCCGAGGGGGGGTCCTGCGGGCGAGGTTTTCGTTCTCGGACCCCCCCTCGGGGTCACCCACCGCGAGGCGCGAGCTCGACTGACCGAGAAGGACGGGAGCGATGAAGGTTTTCGCCTCGTCGATCTGGTCGGCGGCGAGGAAAGCCGAGGCGAGGGTTCGGCCACCCTCGAGAAACAAGCTCGTGATCTCGCGGCGGCCCAGATCCGCCAGCGCGGTCTTGACCCGGTCGGCCGAAGAGGCGCCACTGGCGACGATGACGTCGGCGCCGGTGTCGCGCAGGGCCCTGGTGCGGGCCGCGTCGGCGTCGGGAGCGACGACGACGATCAGCGGCGACTGGTTGAGGGTCGCCAGCAGCTGCGAGCTGCACGGGAGGCGGGCGTCGGAATCGAAGACGACGCGGGTCGGCTGGCGGGCCGTCGGGATCCGGGCCGTGAGCAGGGGGTCGTCGGCGAGGACGGTGCCGATGCCGACCGCGATCGCGTCCGATTCGGCGCGCCAGTGGTGAACCAGCGCCCGGGACTCATCGCTGGAGATCCAGGGGCTGTCGCCGGGGGCGGTTGCGGTCTGGCCGTCGAGCGACATCGCCAGCTTCAGGGTCACGAACGGCAGTCCGGTTCGGGAGTGCTTGCGGAAAGGCTGGTTGAGGCGGCGGGCCGCGGCGGCCTCGGCGCCGGCGGCGAAGAGGACCTCGACCCCGCCGTCGCGCAGCATGCCCGGCCCGCGTCCGGCGGCCTTCTCGCTCGGATCCTCGGAGGCGATCGCGACGCGGGCGATGCCCTCGGCGAGGATCGCCTCGACACAGGGCGGCTGACGGCCCTGGTGGGCGCAGGGCTCGAGCGTCACGTACATCGTCGCCCCGGCTGGATCCTCGCCCCGCGCCCGGCAATCGGCCAGCGCCGCGCGCTCGGCGTGCAGGCCGCCCAACTCGGCGTGGAACCCCTCGCCGATAACCTCTCCGTCACGCACGACCACGGCGCCGACCAGTGGGTTCGGGCTGACCCGGCCCCGGCCGCGCTCCGCCAACTCGAGGGCGCGTCTCAAGTGAGCACTGTCGGCGGCTGTCAGGTGGGTGTCCACGAAAACCGATTGACTCGTCAATCAACCAGGATTCTACTCCTCGATTGAAGTAGTTACGGAAGCTTTCCCGAATACCCTGATCGGCTCGTGAAACTGATAATCCAGATCCCCTGCCTGAACGAGGAGGCGACGCTGCCGGCGACGATCGCCGACCTCCCCCGCCGGGTCGACGGCTTCGACACGGTCGAGCTGCTGGTGATCGACGACGGCTCGACCGACCGCACCGTCGAGGTCGCCCGCGAGCAGGGCGTCGAGCACATCGTCCGCCTGACCAACAACAAGGGCCTCGCCGCGGGTTTCCAGGCCGGCCTCGACGCCTGCCTGAAGCTGGGCGCCGACGTCGTCGTCAACACCGACGCCGACAACCAGTACAGCGGCGCCGACGTCGCCAAGCTGGTGGCGCCGATCCTCGCCGGCGAGGCCGACATGGTCGTCGGCGACCGCCAGGTCGCTCAGATCGACCACTTCTCGGGCGCGAAGAAGGGGCTGCAGCGGCTCGGCAGCTGGGTCGTCCGCCGCGTCTCCGGGACCGAGGTGACCGACACCACCTCCGGCTTCCGCGCCTACAACCGCGAGGCGGCGCTGCAGCTGCTCGTCGTCGACAACTTCACCTACACGCTGGAGAGCCTGATCCAGGCCGGCAAGATGCTGGTCGCGGTCGACGAGGTCGCGGTCGCGACCAACCCGCAGACGCGCGAGTCGCGGCTGGCCGGCTCGACCGGCGACTACGTGCGCCGCAATATCCCGGCGATCCTCCGCATCTACGCCCGCTACGAGCCGCTGCGCGCCTTCTCGACCGCCGGCGCGGTCGTCCTCGGGCTCGCCATCCTCGCCTGGCTGCCGTTCCTGATCGACGCGATCTTCAACGGCGACTCGACCGGGCACATCCAGTCGCTGATCCTCGGCGCCGTCCTCTTCATCGCCGCCGTGCAGCTCTTCGCGCTGGGCGTGATCGGCGACCTGCTCGCCGGCCAGCGGGTGATGACGCAGCGGGTCTTCGAGCGGGTGCGGCGGGTCGAGCTGGCGCTCGGGGTCGAGCCCTCGCATTACGAGCGCGGCGCCGGGGATCCGGAGTGAGCGCCGCCGAGGCGGGCGGTCGCGGCAACGGCAGCACGCCCGACGCAGCGGGCAGCGGCACCTCCAGCACCGTCGACTACGGCAAGACCGCGAGCTTCCTCGCCGTCGGCGTCGGGCTCACCGGCGTCATCACCTACGCCTACTTCCTGGTCGCCTCGCACGTCCTCGACAAGACCGATTACGGGCAGATCGCGTTTCTCTGGTCGGCGGTCTTCATCACGATCTCCACCCTCTACCGGCCGATCGAACAGCTGCTGTCCCGCCACATCTCCGAGCGACGGGTCAAAGGGCAGCCGATCAGCCAGCCGATGCGGGTCGCGGCGACGATCCAGTTCGGGCTCTCGCTCTTCTTCGCCGTCATCGCACTCGCTCTCCGCGGCCCGATCCAGGACTCGCTGCTCGAGGGCAACGAAGCTCTCTACTGGGTCTTCTTCACCTCGGTCCTCTTCTACGCCGCCAGCTACTTCGCCCGCGGCTTCCTCGCCGGCGAGCAGCGGTTCGGCCTCTTCGTCGCCCTGATCCTCTCCGAATCGTGCTTCCGCACGATCTTCGCCGTGCTCGTCGCGATCGGGATCCTCAGCGGCCAGTCGGCGGTCGCGATCGGGATCACCGCGGCGCCGGCATTGAGCCTGCTGGTGGTGCCGTTCGCGTTTGCCAGGCGGGCGCAAAAAGAGAAAGAGGCGGCGCCGGGCGTGCCCGGGCGCGAAGCGGAGGACGCGCCCGGCGATGACTTCTCCATGGCCCGTGGCGGTGGCTTCGCCGCGGCGGCGCTCCTGATCATGTTCAGCGAACAAGCCTTCCTCAATGCCGGGCCGCTGATCACCCGCGGCCTCCAGGACGCCGCCGCCGCCGGGTTCATCTTCAACGTGCTGATGCTGGCGCGGGCGCCGCTGCAGCTCTTCCAGTCGGTCTCGACCAGCATCCTCCCCCACCTGACCAGCCTCCACGCCAGCAAAGAGCCGGACGCCGGCCGCGAATTCGACCGCACGGTGCGGATGGTGCTGCTGGGGATCGCCGCCTTCACCCTGCTGGTCGTGGTCGTCGTTCTGATCGCCGGGCCGAAGCTGATGCAGATCGCCTTCTCCGACAAGTTCACCTACGACCGCGAGGGGCTGCTGCTGGTCGGGGTCGGGATGGGCCTCTACCTGGCCTCGGTCACCGTCAACCAGGCCTGCATCGCCCAGGGCCAGGTGCGGCGTGCCGCGGCCCGCTGGATCACCTGCGCCGCGGCCTTCATCGCCTGGAACTTCGTGCCGCTGGTCAGCAACGAGTTCCGTCGCGTCGAGGTCGGCTTCCTGCTCGCCGCCGGCGTCCTCTTCGCGCTCCTCTACTACGTCTACCGCCACCCGCACGAACGGGCCGAGGACGTGCCGGAGCCCGGTTCCGGCGAGGAGCTCGAGGCGCGCCTGGCAATGCTCGACGAGCAGGTTTGATCCATTGCTGTAAATGCCCTCACTAGCGACGGATGACGAATCCTTCTAGGTTCCCTCGATGGGCGAGCACGACGCTGAGCTGATCCTCATCGCCGGTGCCCTGCTCGCAGCGGGGATCGCCGGCGCCTTCCTCGCCGACCGGATCCGGATCCCGGGCCTGCTGCTCTTCCTCGGCCTCGGCATGCTCGCCGGTTCGGAGGGCATCGGCGGCATTCACTTCGAAAACGCCGAGCTGACGCGGACGCTGGGGACGATCGCCCTCGTCCTGATCCTGTTCGAGGGCGGGCTGACCTCGGGCTGGTCGGAGATCCGCCCGGTCCTCGGCACCGCCGCCTCGCTGGCCACGGTCGGGACCCTGGTCACGGCGGCGATCGCCGGCTTCGCGGCGAAGTGGATCTTCGGCTTCACGACCCTGGAAGGGCTGCTGGTCGGGGCGGCGATCGCCGCCACCGACTCGGCCGCGATCTTCGCCGTCCTGCGCCGTTCGACCCTGCGCAAGCGCCTCGCCCGCTCGCTCGAGGGCGAGTCCGGGATGAACGACCCGGTCGCCCTGCTGTTGGTGATCGGCTTCATCGAATGGATCCAGCAGGACAACTACGGGCTGGCCGACATGGCCGGGCTGCTGGCGCTGAAACTAGGTCTTGGGATCGCGATCGGGCTGGCAATGGGCTGGCTCGCGGTCCGCATCCTCGACCGCATCACCCTGCCCACCGACGGCATCTACCCGGTGGCGACGGTCGCGATCGCCGGCCTCGCCTACGGGCTGGCCGAGGTCGCCCACGGCTCCGGCCTGCTCGCCGTCTACCTGACCGCGCTGGCGCTGGGCTCGGCCCGGATCCCCGCCAAACGAACCGTCGTCTCCTTCCACGAGGGGCTCGGCTGGGTCTCCCAGATCGCCCTCTTCATCCTCCTCGGCCTGCTGATCTTTCCCAGCGCCCTCGGCGACATCGCCTTCAAGGGGATCGCGCTTTCGGCGGTCCTGATCTTCGTCGCCCGGCCGATCGCCGCCTTCCTTGCCACCGCGCTGGCGCCGATGAACGTGCGCGAGCGACTGATGCTGGGCTGGGCCGGGCTGCGCGGCGCCACCCCGATCTGGCTCGCGACCTTCCCCGTCGTCGCCGGCATCCGCAGCGGCGAGGAAGAGTTCGCGATCGTCTTCTTCGTCGTCGTCAGCTCGACCCTGATCCAGGGCGCCAGCTTCGAGCCGCTGGCGAAGCGGCTGGGGCTGACGACCGACGAGCCGGCGCTGCCGAAACGACTGTTCGAGTCGGGGCGGATCCGGGAGCTCGGCGGCGACATCATCGCCTACCGCCTGCCGCCGGGAGCGGCCGCGGTTGGGCACCGGGTGCGCGAACTGGAGCTGCCGCGCGAGGCGCTGGTCAACGTCATCGTTCGCGACGGCCACGCGATTCCGCCCCGCGGCTCGACCGAGCTGCGCGAGGGCGACGAGCTCCACATCCTCGTCCGGGGGGAGCTGCGCGACGAGGTCGAGGGGCTGACCAACCTCTGGACCAAGGGACCGATCGGCAAACCTCCGCCGCCGCCGCTGCCGCGCCGCGCCGCCTCCCAGGTCTTCTCGGTGCGTCCGGTCCGTGAGAGCGACGACTTCAAGACGCTCAGCGAGGTCGACGGGGTCCCGGTCCTGGCGGTGCTGCGCAGCCGCGAGGAGACCGACGCGGTGATGGTCGCCCTGGCCGACGGCCGCTTCGCGATCACCGGCGCCGGACTGGTGGCGATCGGCGGCCGCCGCGCCCTGGCCGGCTGGTGCGAGGAACGGGCCGATCGCGAAGGCCTCAGCGGCGCCGAGCGGGCCTGGTGGCAGGAGGTGACGGGAGCGCTGATCGCCCGCGGCAGCCAGCGCTAGCGCTCAGATCGCGCCAGCGGCGGCAGCGATGTCGGCGTAGGCCTGAGCCGGGTCGGCGGCGCCGAAGACGGCGGAGCCGGCGACGAAGAGGGAGGCGCCGGCGGCGGCGATCGGGCCGGCCGTGGCAGTGTCGATGCCGCCGTCAACCTCGATCTTGGCTTTGCCGACGATCGGGACGAGCCGTTCGACCTTGGCCGGCGAGGTCGGGATGAACGACTGCCCGCCCCAGCCCGGGTTGACCGACATGCAGAGGACGACGTCGGCGAGGTCGCGCAGCTCGGTCAGCGCCTCGGCCGGGGTGCCGGGGTTGATCGCGACACCGGCCAGGCAGCCGTGCTCGCGGATGTGGTGCAGGGTGCGGTTGGCGTGCGGGGTCGCCTCGTCGTGGAAGGTGATCGAGTCGGCGCCGGCCTTGGCGAACTCGGCCACCTGGCGCTCGGGAGCCTCGATCATCATGTGGACGTCGATGACGCCGCCGGCGGCGTGGACCAGGTCGGCGATTGCGCTCGCGATCAGCGGCCCGATCGTGATCGGCGGCACGAAATGGCCGTCCATCACGTCGAAGTGAATGACCCGGGCGCCGGCGTCCATCACCTCTTCGAGCTGCGAGCCAAGCTTGGCGAAATCGGCTGAGAGGATCGACGGCGCCACCCGGGGGGCCTCGATCAACTCCTGCATCCGCTCGCTCATGTCCTGAACCTATTCGCTCGCCCGGCGGTGGCCTACGCCGCTTGAAGCATCGACGCGCCGCATTGCTGGCACTGGAGGTCCTCGGTCTGGCTCATCCGCGCGATCGTGCCGTGCTCGCCGCAGTTCGGGCACTGGGAGACGAGTTCGAAGCGGCTGAGGCAGTTGACACAGCGCAGGCGGCCTGGCAGCTGGGTCGGGCGCAGCCAGGGCTCCCCGCAGTTCGGACAAGGTGCCCGGTTGAGGACGCTGCCCCCGCCCAGTCCCGAGCTCTCGGTCGATTCGCTCATCGACTAATCATCCCTGACCAGGCGGGCGACGAAGAATCCGGTCGTGCGATCGCGGTCGGGGCGGAGCTGCAGGCAGCGCGGCTCGACGGGGGCGGCGAGGGCCGGCGCCAGAGCTCCGAGATCGTCGAGACGGAGGCCCGGAATTTCGCCGGACCCGGCCTCGGCGAGCAGCGCCGCGACCTGATCCTCGTTCTCCCGCCGCGAGATCGTGCAGGTCGCGTAGACCAGCGTGCCCCCGGGCCGGAGCAGGCGCGCAGCGTTGCGCAGGGCCTTGGCCTGGATCGCGGCCAGCCGCTCGATCGTCTTCGGGCTTTTGCGCCAGCGGGCATCGGGGCGGGAGGCGAGAGCGCCGAGGTCCGAGCAGGGCGCGTCGAGGAGGACGCGGTCGAAGCCGCGCGGCATCTGCTCGAGCTCGGTCGCGTCGGTCTCGAAGACGGTGACGCCGCGCAGGCCGAGGCGCCGAGCCTGGTCGGCGATCTCCGTCGCCCGCGCGGCGTCGAGCTCGACCGAGATCAC
Organism: Solirubrobacterales bacterium; assembly: GCA_035689305.1. GTDB lineage: Bacteria > Actinomycetota > Thermoleophilia > Solirubrobacterales > 70-9 > VAYN01. The sequence goes on from DASSLT010000045.1 coordinate 18,396, forward strand.
CTCGCCCCGCTCGTCCATCCGGCCGGCGATCTGGCCGGTCTTGATCCCCGGGCCGGCGCAGAGGTCGAGCAGATGCTCGCCGGGCTGCGGTTCCAACACCTCGACCACGGCGGCAGAGCCGCGGCTCTGCGGGGTCAACTCGCCGGCTGCGACCAGCTCCGGGACGGTGACGCCGGTGCGGCCGCTGATAACGATCTCCTCCGGCGCCGCCAGCGGCCACTCGCCGCTCGCGGGCACAGCCTCCACACCGGCCGCCGCCAGCTTCGCCAGAACCCCCTCGCGAGCGCCGTCGGCCCGCAGCGCGACCTCGGCCGGCTCGTTGCAGGCGGCGAGCAGCGAGCGCGCCGCCTCGGCGCCGAGCTCCTCCCACCACATCCGCGCCAGCCACTGCGGCGCCGAGTGGGCGATCGCAGCCTTGGCCGGGGTCGAGTCGTCGCCAAGCAGGTTCGCGGTCAGCTGCTCGCGCTCGCGGCCGGCGCGGCGCAGGACGGCATTGACGAGGCCGGAGGCATGGGCTGCGCCGGCGCCCTTGGTCAGCTCAACCGCTTGGTCGACGGCCGCGTGGTCGGGAGTCCCGTCGGCGAAGAGCAGCTCGTAGAGCCCGAGCCGCAGCGCCGCCAGGACCGGCGGGTCGAGCAGCCTCGTCGCCCGCCCGGCGAGGCCTTCGATCGCCGCGTCGAGGGTGCCGCGGCGCTGGACGGTGCCGTAGGCGAGGCGCTGGGCCTGGCCGCGCTCGCGGCCCTCGAGCCCGAGCCGGTCGGCCCCTTCGCGAAAGGCGCGCTCGGTGTGAGCCCCGTCCTCGAAGGTGGCGCGGACGACGGCGAAGGCGAGCGAGCGCGCCGGCGCGATCTTCACACGGCCCTCATGCCAGCTTCGGCAGCGAGTGGCCGCGCAGGTAGGCCTCGACCGGCATCGGCTTGCCGCCGGGCGGCTGCACGACCTCCAGCCGCAGGGTGCCGGGCCGGCAGCCGACCAGCATCACGCCCCATTCGGCCTTGACGGCGCCGGTCATGACACCGACGTCGACGGCGCGGGCGCGGCGGACGCCGAGCCGCTCACCGCCGGCGGTCTCCAGGTAGGCGCCGACGTGAGGCGTCAGGGCACGGACCGTCGCCGCCAGCTCGACCGCCGGCCGGGTCGGGTCGAGGCGGCGCTCGGCCGCGTCGATCTTCTCCGCATAGGTCGCCTCTGCCTCGTCCTGCTCCTCGAAGGAGAGGCCGCCGCCGCCCTCGAGGTCGAGGGCCTGGACGAGGAGATCGCCGCCGAGCTCGGCGAGCTGCGAGGAGAGCGCCTCGAAGTCCTCGTCCGGGCCCAGCGTCACCTCCTCGCGCAGCGCCACCGGCCCCGAATCGAGGCCGGCCGTGAGCCGCATGATGCAGACGCCGGTGGTCGCGTCGCGAGCCATGATCGCGCGCTCGATCGGCGCCGCCCCGCGCCAGCGCGGCAGCAGCGAGGGATGTACGTTGAGGATCGGGAACTCGCTCAGGAGCGGCTCGCGGATCAGCTGGCCGAAGGCGCAGACGACGACCGCCTCGGGCTTGGCGGCCCGGATCCGCTCCAGCGCCTCGGGCTGGTTGACGTTCTCGCTCTGCAGCAGCTCGATCCCGAGCTCGGCCGCCTCGATCGCCGCCGGCGGCGGCTGCTCGTGACGACCGCGGCCCTGGCGGCGGTCAGGCGGGGTGACGACGAGCTGGGGACGGTGCGACGAATCCGCCAGCCGCCGCAGGACGGTGGCGGCGAAGTCGGAGGTGCCGAGGTAGACCGTCCTCACGCGTCGGTGCGCGGCTCGCGAAACTCGCCTTCGTCGTCGCCGAGCCCCTCCCCGTCCTCGTGCGGCGGGCTGTAGCTGCTGCCCTCGCGCAGCGCCCGCAGGGCGCCCTTGCGCTGGGCGCGCTCGGTGCGGTCGAGGATCAGGACGCCGTCGAGGTGGTCGATCTCGTGCTGGAGGACGCGCGCCTCCAGGCCCGAGGCCTCGATCGTGATCGGCTCGCCCTCGGCGTCGCGGCCGCTGACCCGGGCGAACAGGGAGCGCTCGACGTCGACCGAGACCCGCGGCAGGCTGAGGCAGCCCTCCTCGGCGACGACGACGTCGTCGGAGAGCCACTCGATCTCGGGGTTGACCAGCGCCGTCGGCTCACCGTCGGGGCTGGCCTGGAAGACCAGCAGGCGGCGGAGGACGCCGAGCTGGGTGGCGGCGAGGCCGACGCCCATCCCGTCCCGCATGATCGCGACCATCCGCTCGACCTCGGCCCGCAGCTCGGGCCCGAACTGGGCGACCGGCGAGGCCTTGCTCTTCAGGACCGGGTCGCCGAACTTGACCACATGCGCGAGCGCCGATTCGCGGCGCTCGATCAGTTCCGCTTCAAGCGCCTCGCGCTCGGCCTCGGAACGGTCGTCGGTGTCGATCTGGTCTGCCACTGATTTGAGTCTAAGCGCTCCCCGGCGGCCTTTGCCGGGTCATCCCGGCGGCTACTGCGGGTCGACGTCGACGCCGATCGAGACCTCGCGCAAAGAGCGGCCGGCGGCGCGACTCTCGACCGCCTCCCGCACCGCCGCCACCGTGCCCTCGCGGTCGTCGGCCTTGATCAGGATGCGACGGCGGTGGCGGTTGCGGACGCGGAACATCGGCGCCGGGCCGAGCAGCTCCGAGCCTTCCGGCACGGTGCGCCGCAGCTCGGTCGCGAGCCCGGACGCCGCGGTCTCGACTCGCGCCTCGACCTCGGCGGAGAAGTTGATCCGAACCAGGTGCGAGTAGGGCGGATAGTGGAGGCGCTGGCGCCGCTCGAGCTCGCCGGCGAGGAAGCCGGCGGAGTCGTGGCGGGAGGCGTGCTCGATGCTGGCCGCGTTCGGGGCCAGGGTCTGGACGATCACCTCCCCCCCGGCCTCGCCGCGGCCGGAGCGGCCGGCGAGCTGGGCGACCATCGCGAAGGTCCGCTCCTCGGCGCGGAAGTCGGGGAAGCGCAGCGTCGCGTCGGCGTCGAGGATCGCGCTCAGCGTCACCTCCGGGAAGTCGTGGCCCTTGGCGACCATCTGGGTGCCGACGAGGACGGCGCTCGCCGCCTCGCCGAAGCGGGCGAGGATGCGGGCGTGGGCGCCGCGGCCGGCGGCGGTGTCGGAGTCGAGGCGGAAGACCGGCATCGGGCCGAGGCGCTCGGCGAGCAGGCCCTCGATCCGCTCGGTCCCGGCGCCCGCGCGAGAGAGCGTCGTCGAGCCGCACTGGGTGCAGGCCCGCGGCGCCGCCTCGACGTGGGCGCAGTGATGGCAGACGAGGCGGCCGCTGTGGCGGTGGACGATCAGCGAGACGTCGCAGTTGGGGCAGCTCCAGTGGTGGCCGCAGGAACGGCAGGTGAGCCAGGGCGCGAAGCCGCGGCGATTGATCATCACGATCGCCTTGGCGCCGGCGACGCGGACCGCCTCCAGCGCCTCCCAGGTTTCGGGGTGGATCGGCCCGGAGCGCGGGTCCGCCTCGCGCATGTCGACCAGGTGGACCGGCGGCATTCGCAGACCGTCGACCCGCTTCGGCAGCTCCAGCCGCGGCAGCTCCAGCCACGACTCCGGCCGCGGCGTCGCGGTGCCGGCGACGAGGACGGCCCCGCTCACCTCCGCCCGGCGGCGGGCGACGGCACGGGCGTCGTAGGTCGGGTCGCCCTCCTGCTTGTAGGAGGGGTCGTGCTCCTCGTCGATGACGATCAGGCCGAGGTCGCGGACCGGGGCGAAGACGGCGGAACGCGGACCGACGCAGACGCTCGCCTCGCCGCTGCGCAGCCGCTGCCACTCGTCGTAGCGCTCGCCGGCGGAGAGGGCCGAGTGGAGGACGGCGAAGCGGTCGCCGAGGCGGGCGCGGAAACGGGCGACGGCCTGGGGCGCAAGCCCGATCTCGGGGACGAGGACGATCGCGCCGCGGCCGCGCTCCAGCGCCGCCTCAACGGCGGCGAGGTAGACCTCGGTCTTGCCGGAGCCGGTGACTCCGTGCAGGAGCTGCCGGCGCGGCGCGCCGGCGTCACCCTCGAGAGCGGCGACGATCGCCTCGACCGCGGCCTGCTGTTCGGGGAGCAGCGTTGGGCGCTCGGCCGGGGCGGCGAGCGCGGCACCCCCGGGGGCGCGACGCAGGCGCGAGTCGCGGGTGGCAACGAGGCCGCGCTGCTCGAGCCGCCGCAGCGTCTGGCGGTCGGCGCCGACCGCGCTCGCCAGCTCACGCGCCGAGAGCTCGCCTTCGCGCAGCGCCTCCAGCGCCGCCCGCTGCTTGACTCCGAGCCGCTCGCCGCCGCTGAGCGCCGCCTCGCCAGCGGGCAGGATCTCCGCTCGCAGCTCGATCTTGGCTTTGGTCGGGCGACCGCTGCCGGTCCCGGTCCCCGGCGGCAGCACCAGCTGCAAGCCGCGCGAGGGCGTCGAGCAGTACTCGCGGGCGACCCAGAGGCCGAGCCCGACCAGCTCCGGCGGCGCCCCCGCCTCGAGCGCCTCGATCGGCTCGGCCAGCCGCTCCGGCGGCAGATCGGAAGCCTCGGCGAAGTCGACGACGACGCCGAGGATCCGGCGCGGACCGAAGGGGACGCGGACGACGCTGCCAACCTCGAGGCCCTCCATCGCCGCCGGCCGCCGGTAGTCGAAGGGCCCGCGCAGGGCGCGGGCGGTGGTCAGCGGCTCGACCTTGAGGATCGCCATCCATCGAGCGTATGTCGAGTTGCGGCGGCGCGGCCTGGCGGGCGGCCGATAGAGCGCATATGCTGCCGCCCGTGAGCCTCAACCTCAGCCCCGGGGAGCAGGTGATCTTCGAGGGACACCCGTCCTGGCGAGCGATCCTCGGCTTCTACCTGAAAGGGATCGTGGTCGCGGTCATCCTCGGCGTAATCGCGAAGCTGGTCTCCGGCAACGGCGCCACGATCGCCGTCGTCGTGGTCGTCATCGCCCTCACCGTCCTGATCGGCTTCATCAAACGGGTGGCGACCACCTACACGATCACCAACCGGCGCCTCAACATCAAGCGCGGGATCATCTCCCGCGAGATCCAGGAGACGCGTCTGGAGCGGGTCCAGAACGTCAACTACCGCCAGTCCGTCTACCAGCGGATCATGCAGATCGGCGACGTCGACTTCGACACCGCAGCCACCGACGACTACAACTTCGTCTTCGCCGGCGTCGCCAGCCCGGCAGAAGTCGTCCACCGCGTCGACCAGGCGACCGGCACGCACGCGGCCGGCACCCACGGCTTGGGCGAGGCCCAGCCGCCGCAGCAGCCGCCGCCGGCGCAACCGCAGGGCTGATCACGGACCCGGCGTTCCCGGCGGAATCTCCGACTATTCTCAAAGCGGTGAGCGAGCCGCCGGCACCGCGCAAGTACTTCTCGGAGAGACAGGGACGTGGGCCGCGGGCGGGGCCGCTCCCTCATGAGTCTGTTCGTGGGCTGACCATTACGGCCTTCGAGGGTTTGCGACAGCGGGGCTACATGCAAGAGGCGTGTGGTCGGACCTGCGAACCCGGAACGCCGGGAACGCTCGGGGTCGATCCCCGCCTCCATTTCCTCCAGGCGATCTCACGGGAGCAAATCTGGCCCTATTGGGAGGGGGAGATCGACGACTTCGGGAACGAGTGGTTTCCGTGGGAGGGCTGGGATGAAGACACGCTGTTCGACGTGATCGAGGTAATGCACGATCTAGTCTCGAAGCCGACCGACAACGGTGACTACTGCCCTCGATGCGGCAAAGATTTCTGGGATTTCAGCCGCACCGAGGGACAAAAGGTCTTCCGTCGAGAACTCAACACGGTCCTCCGTCTCAACGACCCGCCGTATGAACTCGACGACGAAGGCCAGATCGTCGAGGCGGCGCCGGCCGAGTTCAGTCGACTCCTTGACGCCCCGGTGCCCGACGGCACCGAACACGACCGCATCACCTCCCGGATCGACGCAGCGGTGACCCGGTTCCGGACCCGCGGCGCCACTATCGACGACCGGCGCCACGCGGTTCGCGACCTCGCCGACGTGCTTGAGGCCCTGCGTCCGGACATTCGCGAGAACATGCTCTCGGCCGACGAAAAGGCTCTCTTCCAGGTCGCCAACGGCTTTGCCATCCGCCACAACAACCATCAGCAGAAGGGCGACTACGATCGGGTCACCTGGCTGCGCTGGGCCTTCTACGTCTACCTGGCGACGATCCACGCCGTCCTGCGGGTGCGCCAGCGGCAAGCGGACTCCTAGAGCTCACTCCGTGGCGATATTGACCGTGCCATAGCCCGTACAAAGTCGCCAACGCGACCGGTCTCCCGGCCCGGACTTACCTGCCGATAGTTCGCGCTACGCGGCGCTGGTGGCGAGCCCCGCGGCGTCGCGCAGAGCGGCGGCGCGGTCGGTCTTCTCCCAGGTGAAGTCCGGCTCCTCGCGGCCGAAGTGGCCGTAGGCGGCGGTCTTCTGGAAGATCGGCCGGTGCAGGTCGAGGTACTCGCGGAAGGCGCCGGGGCGCATGTCGAACTCGGCCTCGACCAGCTGGGAGATGCGGGAATCGGGCAGCTTGCCGGTGCCGAAGGTCTCGACCATCAGCGAGACCGGGTGGGCGACGCCGATCGCGTAGGCGACCTGGACCTCGCAGCGCTCGGCGAGGCCGGCGGCGACGACGTTCTTGGCCACGTAGCGGGCGGCGTAGGCGGCCGAGCGGTCGACCTTGGACGGGTCCTTGCCGGAGAAGGCGCCACCGCCGTGGCGGGCCATGCCGCCGTAGGTGTCGACGATGATCTTGCGGCCGGTGAGGCCGGCGTCGCCGACCGGGCCGCCGATCACGAACTTGCCGGTCGGGTTGACGAGGAACTCCTGGCGCAGCTCGCCCTCGTCGAAGCGGCCGGGGACCTCGGCGCTGAGGACCGGGAGGACGACGTGCTCCCAGAGGTCGGGCTTGATCTGCGACTCCGAGTCGACGCCCTCGGCGTGCTGGGTCGAGATCAGAAGTTTGTCGATCGAGACCGGCTTGCCGTCGGCGTAGCGGACGCTGACCTGGGTCTTGCCGTCGGGGCCGAGGTACTCCAGGGTGCCGTCCTTGCGCACCGCCGCCAGCCGTTCCGCCAGCCGGTGGGCGATGTGGATCGGCATCGGCATCAGCGCCTCGGTCTCATCGGAGGCGTAGCCGAACATCATTCCCTGGTCGCCGGCGCCGGCGATGTCGAGCTCGTCGTCGTCGGTGGGGTCGGTGCGGGACTCCAGCGCGACGTCGACGCCCTGGGCGATGTCGGGCGACTGCTTGTCGATCGAGACCAGGACCGAAATGTGGTCGCAGTCGTAGCCGTAGTCGCCGTGGTCGTAGCCGATGCCGCGGATCGTCTCCCGGACCAGTTCCGGGATGTCGAGGTGGACCGCAGTCGAGATCTCACCCGAGACCACCGCCATGCCGGTGTTGACCAGCGTCTCGCAGGCGACGCGGCCGCCCGGATCCTCGGCCATGATCGCGTCCAGGACCCCGTCTGAGATCTGGTCGGCGACCTTGTCGGGATGGCCCTCGGTGACGGACTCGGAGGTGAACAGGTGCTCGTTCTCGGCTAGCGGCTTGGTTGGCATGCGCGGAAGCCTAGACAATCTCGGGAGTGCAGCGGGCTCAGTCCTGACGACCGCGGTAGCCGCTGCGCGGGACGAAGTCGATCACCAGCGGCACGCCCTCCAGCTCATAGCGCTCGCGCATCCGGTTCTCGAGGTGGTAAGCCCAGTCGCGGCTGATCAGCTTGCGGTCGTTGACCTGGATCGCGATCCGGATCGGCCGCTCCCCGACCTGGGCCGCGTAGAGCAGTTTGAGGCGGCGGCCGCGGCGGGACGGCGGCGGCGTCTTGGCGGCGGTGTCGCTGACGAACCGGTTCAGCTCCGGGGTCGGGATCCGCACGGCGGCGCGGTCGGCGAGTGCCAGCGCCTTTGGCAGGAGGGTCTGGACGTTGCGCCCGCGGGTCGCCGAGATCGTGATCACCGCCGGTCGCAGCCGCAGCTTGCGCTCGACCCGGGCGCGGGCGTCGTCGATGTCGACCTTCTCGGCCAGGTCCCACTTGTTGAGCACGAGGAGACTGGCGCAGCCGGCTTTCATCGCCAGCTCGGCCACCCGCAGGTCCTCGCTGGTGACGCCCTCGGCGGCGTCGCAGACGACGATCGCGACGTCGGCGCGCTCGACCGCCCGTTCCGAGCGCAGCTGGGCGTACCAGTCGACGGTGCCGGCGACCTTCGTCCGCCGCCGCAGACCGGCGGTGTCGACCAGGATCACCCGCCGGCCGTCGACCTCGAGCTCGGTGTCGATCGCGTCGCGGGTGGTGCCGGCGAGGTCGGAGACGATCACCCGGTCGGAGCCGAGGAAGGAGTTGACGAGCGAGGACTTGCCGACGTTGGGCCGTCCGATCACGGCGACGCGGACGGCCTCGGGGTCCTCCGGCCGCGGCTCGCGCTCGCCCAGCGCGGTGACGACCGCGTCGAGCAGGTCGCCGGTGCCGAGGCCGTGGGTCGCGGAGACCGGCAGCGGTTCGCCGAGGCCGAGGGCGTGGAACTCGGCGGTCGCGGCGTAGTTGTCGGGGCGATCGACTTTGTTGACGGCGACCAGGACCGGGACGTCACCGCCGCGCAGGGTCCGGGCCAGCTCGGCGTCGCCGGCGCGGAGGCCGGCGCGGCCGTCGACGACCATCACCACGACGTCGGCCTCGGCGATCGCCAGCCGCGCCTGCGCCTGGACGTCGCGGGCCAGCTCCGCCTCGTCGTCGAGGTCGATGCCGCCGGTGTCGATCAGCTCGAAGGCAACCCCGTTCCACTCGGTCCCCAGCCGCTTGCGGTCACGCGTCACGCCCGGCTCAGCCGCGGTTACCGCCTCGGTGCCGCCGACGAGGCGGTTGACGAGCGTGCTCTTGCCGACGTTGGGGAAGCCGACGACGGCGACCAGGGGGATCCGGTTCACGTCAGGCCTCGCTCGTGGGCGAGGGCGACGACGCGGCCGACGACCTCTTCCAGGCTCAGGCCTGTGGTGTCGATCTCGACGGCGTCCTCGGCGGCGCGCAGGGCGCCGTGCTCGCGCTCGGTGTCGCGGGCGTCGCGACGACGCTGAGCGTCCAGCACCGATTCGAAGTCCTCGCCGGTCTCGGCCGCGCGGCGCCGCGCCCGCTCCTCGTCGCTGGCGGTGAGAAAGACCTTCAGCGGTGCCTCCGGGCTGACCACAGTGCCGATGTCGCGGCCCTCGGCGACGAAGTCGGCGGCGGCGATCAGTGCCCGCTGGCGGGCGACCATCGCCTCCCGCACCTGGGGATGGACGGAGACGCGCGAGGCGGCGGCGGTCACCCCCGGCGCCCGGATCGCGTCGCTGACGTCCTCGCCGCCAAGGATCACGCGGCGGCCGTCGAGCTCGATCGCGAGGCCACGGGCGAGCTCACCGAGCGCGTCGCCGTCGTCGAGCTCGGTCCGCGACTCCAGCGCCGCCAGCGCCATGCAGCGGTACATCGCCCCCGAATCGAGGTAGGTGAAGCCGAGCTCCGCGGCGACCGCGCGAGCGACAGAAGACTTGCCGGCTCCGGCGGGGCCGTCGATCGCGATCACCATGGGCTGGGGAGCGTAGAGACGCGCGCCGCGCGGTGCTCAGCCGCAGAGAGAGCCTAAGTCAGCCTCGAAGCCCGGGTAGCTGACGGCGGCGGCGCCCATCCCCTCCACCTCGACGCCCTCGCGTGAGGCGAGGCCGGCGACGGCGCCGAGCATCGCGATCCGGTGGTCACCGTGGGAGGAGATCGTGCCGCCGCGGAGGCCGCCGGTGCCGGTCACGACCATGCCGTCCGCAGTCGACTCGACGTCGGCGCCGAGGGCGGCGAGGGCCGCGGTCACGGTCTCGACCCGGTCGGACTCCTTGCGGCGCAGCTCCTCGGCGTCGCGGATCGTCGTCGTCCCCTCGGCGAAGCAGGCGGCGAGGGCGACCAGTGGCAGCTCGTCGATCGCCAGCGGGATCTCGGCGCCGCCGACCTCGGTGGCATGGAGCTCAGCGGAGCGGACACGCAGGTCGGCGATTGGCTCGCCGCCTTCCTCCCGCTCGTCTTCGCGCTCGATCGCTGCACCCATACGTTCGAGGATGGTCAGTAGGCCGATCCGGGTTGGGTTGACGCCAACCCCGAGAAGATCGATGTCGCTGCCAGAAACCAACGTGGCAGCAAGTAGGAAAAAGGCGGCCGAAGAGATGTCGGCGGGGACGACAATTCGCCCCGCCTCAATGCGCTCAGCGGGCCGCACCGTGACGGCGCTGCCCTCACCCAGAGACTGGGTTCGAATCTCTGCCCCCGCCGCCGCGAGCATCCGCTCGGTGTGGTCGCGGCTCGGGTGACCCTCGATCACCGTCGTCTCGCCTTCGGCCAAAAGCCCTGCAAATAGCACACAGGACTTAACCTGAGCGCTGGCCACCGGCAGCTCATAGTTGATCCCATGGAGGGGGGCGCCGCGGACCTCAAGGGGCGGCAACCGGTCCTCGCGGGCGCTGAGGTCAGCACCCATCTGACCAAGCGGCGCCGTGATCCGGTCGACCGGGCGACGGCGAATCGAGTCGTCGCCGTCGAGCGTCCAGCTGCCCCCGTCCTGCCCCGCCAGCCAGCCGGGCAGGAGGCGCAGCAGGGTGCCGGCGTTGCCGACATCGATCGCCGCCGAGCGGGCACCGCGCAGGCCGACGCCGTGGACTCTCATCACGGGATCCGGATTCCCCCCAGGAATCCGTCCCGGGAATCGAGGAGACCCACCGACGTTGACGCGGGAAACGGGATCCCGGTCGACCTTGGCGCCGAGTCGTTCGATCGCTCTCAGCGTCGAGTTGGTGTCCGCCGCATCAAGAAAACCTTCGATCTCCGTCTCTGTTCCCTTCAGGCCCATAGCTGCGATTAGCGCGGCGCGGTGGGAAATCGACTTATCGGCAGGTGGATGCAAGGGGCCGCGCAGCGGCCCGGAGGGATCGAAGCGGGTCATCGCGGCGACCCTAGTCCACGGTCGCTATCCACCGTCGCCGAGCACGGTCACGGTGTGGCCGAGGCCGCGGACCAGCTCCGCCGCCCGCCCCGCTTGCTCGTCGCCCGCGACCCAGAGCGAGATCGCGCCCGAGGTCATGTCGGGCGCCGGGTAGAGCGCCATGTCCTCGATGTTGACCCCGGCGTCGCCGAGCGCCAGCGCCAGCTCGGCGATCGTCCCGGGCCGGTTGGTGACGACGATCCGCAGCTCGCGCAGCGGGCCCGCCTCGGCGCCGGACTCGATCAGCCGCCGCCGGTCCTCGCCGGCCGCCGCGTGCCAGGCGCCGACGGCATCGCGGTCGCCGCTGCGGATCAACGCCGCCGCCGCCTGCAGGCGCCGCGCGACAGACTCGACCGAGTCGGCGACGGCATCGGCGTTGGAGGCGAAGATGTCGGCCCAGATCGCCGGGTTGGAGCCGGCGACCCTGGTCGTGTCGCGGAAGCTCGGCCCGACCTCGGGCAGGCGCTCGGAGTCGCGGGTCAGCGTCTCGGCGGCCTCGGTGACGAGGGCGTTGGCGACGACGTGCGGGACGTGGCTGATCGTCGCCATCACCCGATCGTGGGTCGCGGGGTCGATCGCCTGCGGGCGGGCACCGAGGCCGGCGACGGCGCGCTGCAGACGGTCGTAGAGCAGACCGCTGGAGCGCTCTGTCGGAGTCAGGAACCAGCGCGCGCCCTCGAACAGGTCCTCGCGGGCGTTCTCGACCCCGGCGGTCTCGGCCCCGGCCAGCGGATGGCCGCCGATGAAGCGCTCATCGCCCCCCATCGCCGCCACCAGCTCGCCCTTGGTCGAGCCGACGTCGGTGACGACGGTCTCGGGACCGCTTGCCGCCAGCGCCGCCGCCGCCTGGTCGGGCAGCGCTGCAACCGGGCCGGCGCAGAAGACGAGGTCGGCCTCGGCGCAGGCCTCCTCGAGCGAGGCGGCGCCACGGTCGAGAGCGCCGAGCGCCACCGCCCGCGCCAGCCGCTCGGGACTGCGCCCGAACCCGACCACCTCGGCGTCGAGCCGCCGCCGCGCGGCGAGCCCGATCGAGCCTCCGATCAGGCCCACCCCGAGGACGGCGATCCGAGGAGCCGGGGTGCTGCTCAAGTTCCCCTTGCCTCGATCGCCGAGCCGAAGCGCTCCAGGGCGGAGACGGTGTCCCCCCAGTCGATACAGGCGTCGGTGATCGACTGCCCGTAGACGAGGTCCTCGCCCGGGACCAGGTCCTGGCGGCCCTCGACCAGGAAGGACTCCAGCATGACGCCGACGATCGCCTTGTTGCCGTCGGCGATCTGATCGGCGATTTCACCGGCGGCGAAGAACTGTTTTTCCGGGTCCTTGCCGCTGTTGTCGTGCGAGGCGTCGATCACCAGCCGCTCCGGCAGGCCGGCGATCCCGAGCGTGACCAGCGCGTCCTCGACCTCGGGCACGTGGTAATTCGGCATCCCGTGGCCGCCGCGCAGGATGATGTGGCAGTCGGGGTTGCCGGTCGTATGCAGGATCGCCGGTTGACCAGCGTCATCGATTCCCGCAAAGGCGTGCGACGCCGCGGCCGCACGTACCGCATCGACAGCTACCTGGATGTTGCCGTCGGTCCGGTTCTTGAACCCGATCGGCATCGAGAGGCCGGAGCCGAGCTGGCGGTGCGTCTGGCTCTCGGTCGTCCGTGCCCCGATCGCGCCCCAGGCGACCGCGTCGGAGATGTACTGCGGGGTGATCGGGTCGAGGAACTCGCAACCGACCGGCAGCCCTAGGTCGACCACCTCCAGCAGCAGCTTGCGCGCGATGCGCAAGCCGGTGTTGACGTCGCTGGAGCCGTCGAGATGCGGATCGTTGATCAGTCCCTTCCAGCCCGTCGTCGTCCGCGGCTTCTCGAAGTAAACCCGCATCACCACCAGCAGGTCCTGGCTC
>DASSLT010000046.1:0-48849 GCA_035689305.1 Solirubrobacterales bacterium
GTTCCGCCCGCTTGCAGCGGGCGAGCTCTCCGAGCGGGCGGCGAAGACGATCTCCCCGGCGCTGGCCGCATTCGCGATCGCGCTGGCCTTCGCCGCCGTCAACTGGGAAGTCGGACTGATGGTCGTCGGCTATGGCGTCGCCCAGACCGCCTACAGCCTCGGCCTCAAGCAGATCGTGATCATCGACGTGATGACGCTGGCGGGTCTCTTCATCCTTCGCGTCGCCGCCGGCGCCAGCGCCGTCGACGCCCACGCCTCCGAATGGCTGCTGCTCTGCACCGGAATGCTCGCCGCCTTCCTCGGCTTCACCAAGCGCCGCCAGGAGGCCGTCTCCGAGCTGCACGAAGGAACCTCGACCCGGCCCGTCCTCGAGCACTACTCGCTGCCCTTCCTCGACCAGATGGTCTCCCTGGTCACCACCGGCACCGTGATCAGCTACGCGATCTACACCGTCAACTCGCCCTTGATCGGCAGCCAGATGATGCTGACGATCCCGCCGGTGATCTACGGCATCTTCCGCTACCTGTACCTGATCTACGACCGCTCCGACGACCGCTCGATGGCCCAGATCGTCGCCGGCGACCGCGGCATCCAGGCCGCCGGCGCTGCCTACGCGATCATCGCCTTCCTCCTGCTCTACGTCTTCAACTAGGCCGCCGAAATTGGTCGACTCTCCGAGGTTTCACGCATCTGCGGTCACCCGCTAGGTCATGGCGGATATGCTGGCCGGATGGGTGCGTACGATGCGGCCGATGTGGCTCGGCTCGGCCGAACGGGGGCTGCAAATCGACTCTTTGAGTCCGGGCGGAAACTAGGGTTGCTGGATGCCTGACGCCCTGCGCATCCCCCCTGAGGCCCTTGAAAACGTCCACGCGCTCTTCAAGCTTCCCAGTGCGACGCGCAAAGACCTGTTGGAGACCCTTGGCGGCGCTCCACGTTTTGCGTCTATTTCATCTCTTGTACCGATTGTGCGTGACGCTTTGGGGATCTCTAACGATCACGCCGGAAGACTTCTACTGGCGGTGCTGTCGGCGGTAACGCAAGTCGAACCTCCCGACTGGCCGATCAAACGAGTCGCGGAAGAGATCGTCAAGGCCGAGGACCTAGGTATCGATGAGGTTGAGCGGGATTCGGAGACGCGATTTCTCAAGGACCTGATGGAGCTCCCGGCCATGCTCACTTCGGCCAAAGCAAGTGACCTGCTGACTGAATACGACCGGATTTTCGGCGACGCACGAATAGTCACTGACATACGTCCGGTGTTCTTGGAGGATCCAGGTGAGATGGCTGACGGCGCCGTTATCGTCAGCACTTTGAAGATCCAGTATCAGGACAGCCACGGCCTGGGGAGCTTCTATGTGTCTCTTGACACGCATGACCTCACCGTCTTGAAGAAGGTGGTTGATCGGGCACTCTCGAAGATTGACACGGTCAAGGAGAGGCTCGACCGAGCCGAACTGGCGTACTACGTCGAAGAAAGCACCGATGAAGCTTCTTGAACGCGAGCACGGGGGAGCCACCAGAATCAGTCGCCAGCCATCCAAGCTGGTCGTCAATGACTTGCAGAGATCGGGGTCTGCTAAGCCGAACTGGGACGTGGAGTTTGGTCGGCTGGTCGACTGCTCGCGAGCGAATTTCACCCAGTGGGTCCTCAGACAGGTGATTTTCGACCAATTGTCCAGGGGCGGACTGGTGGAAACCGTAATGGCTCAGCCCCGTCTCTCTGGGCCAGGGGATGTGCAGGGAGCCTTTGAGTCTCTGGCGGCGCAATGGGAAGCAGAGACCGAGTTCCTTTCGATGACTCCACAGATCATCAGCCACCCGGCGTATCTCGAGATCATTCGGTTGGGACAGCCGGCAGTACCGCTCATGCTTGAGCGGTTGAAGCGCGACGTAAGGCCTTGGTTCGCGGCTCTCGCGGAGATCACCCACGAGAATCCGGCCGAACGGGCTGAGACGAATAGCGCTGCAGCAGAGGCTTGGCTTGATTGGGGACGCCGCCGCAGGCTGATCGATTGAGTCAGCAGAGGCGGGTCGAGGAACAGATTCCAAGCTTAGCCGGCGCTGCTTACCGCATTACCAGCCCGGCCGACCCTGACTACAACTGTGTTTCGTGGGCGTTGCGGGATACCGCGCGCTGGTGGTCACCAGGCCTGGACCGTCGCAACCACTGGCCAGATGACGTTCCCGCTTGGCCGTCTTTAACCGCGTTCGTCGAACTCTTCGAACGAGATGGCTACAAGCGTTGCGGTAACCCCGACCTCGAAGAGGGCGTCGAGAAGATCGCGATCTTCGCCAACGCGATAGGCGAGCCGGCTCATGTCGCCCGACAGCTAAAAGGAGGAAAGTGGACGAGCAAGCTGGGCTCGGGCGTCGATATCGAGCACGATGAGCTCGACGCGGTCGCGTGCGGCCTGCTTGGAAGGGTGAAGGTGATCATGTGCCGTGACAACCCTGACATCGAAGCCGAACGTCCGACCTTCGAAGTCGTCTCGGGAAGCTAGGCCAGCTCAGCCTCGTCGCCGCCGCCCTCCATCAGGTAGAAGCGGCTGCGGCCGAGCTCCTCGCCGTTGACCATGACCACAGCGGCGTGGGGGCCGGCGGTGGCGAAGCTGGCGGTGGCGGCGATCGACATCACCAGGCGCTGCTCCTGGCCCGGGGGCATGCCGGGCGGGCGGCCGGTCTCGAAGTTGGCGGTCAGGCCCTCACCGAGTTCCTGGCCGTCGGGGTCCTGGATCGTCACCACCAGCTCGTGTGGGCTGTTGGTCTCGTGCCAGGCGACGTCGATGCCGAGGCCGATGTGGAAGGACCAGTCGTGGGGAAGCTGGGGGAGGCGGAGGACGTTCCAGCCGCCGCCGGTCAGGTAGAGCTTGCCGTTGACCGCCTCGCTGTGGTCGGAGAGGAGGATGAAGCCGATGTTCACGGCGCCTCGCCTTCCGCGTAGGGGACGACCGGGAGGTCGGAGACGAGCTGGACCTTGCCGTCGCGCTGGAACTCGAGGTCGATGGTCTCGTTCTTGCGGTAGGTGCCCCACAGCCCGAGGTACATCGCCAGCCAGCGGCTGGTGCCGATCTTCTCCTTGACGATCGGGCGGGTGAAGACGATTTCGCCGCCCTCGAGGTCGTAGTCGGCGCCCTCGCTCTGCTCGATGCCGTTGATGTAGACGGTGAACGGCGCCTCGGCGCGCGCCGGCAGCTTCACCCGCTCGCCGGCGGCGTAGCTGCCCTTGGGAATCTCGGTGCTGGAATCCTTGCCGCTCATCGTTCCTCGGATTCGAGAGTCTCCCGCACCAGCTCGAATGGCGTCTCGTGGTCGGTCGGGTCGAGCTCTTCGCGGCCGACGCCGCCGGTGAACGGGACGAAGGTGCCGTCGCCGCGGACGTCGATACCGGCGGTCGGCTTGCGCAGGAAGCTGCCGCGCCCGGTCAGCTGCAACCGCGCCCGCACCAGGTCCTCGGGCTCGAAGTCACGCAGTGAGCGGACCCGCTGGGCCGGCCCCGCGGAGCGGATGTCCATCGCCTTCTGCCGTAGCGCCGCCACCGCCTCGCTGAGGTCGTCGAAGCTCGCGTGCTCCACCTCGGGTCCGTTGCGCACGGTCAGCTTCCACTTGGGACGAGCCACGGGCACAGGGTATGGGGGTTGGCGCGTCTAGCGGCGAGGGACTACCGGCTGGGGACGGCTTCTCGCCCGCAGCACTTCGCCCAGCTCGCCGGCTATCTCGGCTGGGTATCCGGTGAGCTGGGCTCCGGTGTAGCGGCGGACGGTGTATCCGCGAAGGCGGAGGTCGAGTTCACGCTGGTGGTCGTCCTCGAAAGCTTGGGAGCCGCGGTGGTAGTCGAAGAAGTCGGTTTCGACGACTACGCGTTGGACGGACCAGCGGAAGTCGACTTCCCAGGGACCGACCTTGACGTTGACGTCCGGGAGGGGGAGGTGGTGCCGGCGGCAGAAGGACAAGAAGTCCTCCTCGAGATCCGAGCGGGAGCGATCGCTGGGGAGGTGCAACTCGTACTTCAGGAACTCCGCCTGGCGCTTGGCGCGACGCACGAGGTAGGAGGGAAGGACCCTGGGAAGGTCTTCGATCGTCCTTCGTGGCGCCGTCACCGGGATCCGCTCCCGCACCGTCGTCTCTCCCTTCTCCACCAGAGAGGGGGAGCGATGAAGCACGATCCCCGCTCGTTGAAGCTTGCCGCTCGTACTCGGTGAAGTGACGTGTACGGGTCCTTCCAGCGGTTTCAGGAACCCCCAAAGCACCGCCGCGCTGCCATGGCTCAGCACCGCGCCGTCCCCGCAGGCGCGCACCGCGGCCATGAACCTTTGGCATTCGCTAGGCGCCGCGTGTCCCACTGCGTAGACCCCACGGTGCAAACGGTGCAGGCGCCCCCTTCGCACCCACTCCGAGACCGTCGCGCGCGAGATCCCGAGCTCCGCGAGCTGCGCCGCGCTCACCACTCCATGTTGCCGCTGCGCCAACCGCGCGAGCTCAACAGCTGCCCTGTCGAGTTTGTTCGACACGTCCGAACAAAGTCGACAGAGACGGCTGGTCTCCCCCCTCGGTTGCGCGTTAGGCGCGCGGTGCGAGGTGCGCTACGCGCCGCGGCGGGGGCGTTTGGGGCGGCGTGCCGGCGGGCCGGTGATTTTTTCCGGGCCCTCGCGGTCGTCGACGGGTACGTAGTCGAGCTCGCGGGCGCCGGTGTAGATCTGGCGCGGACGGGCGATTTTGGTCTCCGGGTCTTCCTGCATCTCCATCCATTGCGCGACCCAGCCGGCGGTGCGGGGGATCGTGAAAAGGACGGTGAACATGTTGGTGGGGATCTCCATCGCCTCGTAGATGATTCCCGAGTAGAAGTCGACGTTCGGGTAGAGCTTGCGCGAGGTGAAGTACTCGTCGTCGAGTGCCCGTTTCTCGAGCTCGCGCGCGATCTCGACCAGCGGGTTGTACTCGGTCGCCTCGAAGACCTCGTCCATGTGGTTCTGGATGATCCGCGCCCGCGGGTCGTAGTTCTTGTAGACGCGGTGGCCGAAGCCCATCAGTTTCTCCTCGCGCTGCTTCACCCGCTCGAGGAAGTCGGGGATGTTCTCCGGCGACTCGATCCGCCGCAGCATCCGCAGCACCGCCTCGTTGGCGCCGCCGTGCAGCGGCCCGTAGAGGGCCGCGACACCTGCCGCCACCGCCGAGTAGGGGTCGACCCCGGAGGAGCCGACGCCGCGGACGGCGTTGGTCGAGCAGTTCTGTTCGTGGTCGGCGTGGAGGATGAAGAGGACGTCGAGCGCCTGCGAGAGCGCCTTCTTCGGGATGTGCCGGTCTTCCGTTTTCTTGAACATCATCGAGAGGAAGTTCTCGGCGTAGTTGAGCTCGTTGTCCGGGTACGCGTAGGGGAAGCCCATGTTGTGGCGGTAGGAGAAGGCCGCCAGGGTCGGGATCTTCGCGATCAGCCGGACCGCCGACATGTAGCGCTCTTCGGGGTCGTCGATCTGCTTCGCGTCCGGGTAGAAGGTCGAGAGGGCGCCGACGCCGGCGAGCACCATCCCCATCGGGTGGGCGTCGTAGCGGAAGCCCTCGAAGAACTGCTTGAGGTCCTCGTGGACGTAGGTGTGGTGGGTGATGTCGAAGACCCAGCGGTCGAGCTGCGGCCCGGTCGGGAGCTCGCCGAAGATCAGCAGGTAGGCGACCTCGAGGAAGGTCGACTTCTCGCAGAGCTGCGCGATCGAGTAGCCGCGGTGTTCGAGGATGCCGGCGTCACCGTCGATGTAGGTGACCGAGGAGCGACAGGAAGCGGTGTTGGTGAAGGCGGGGTCGTAGGACATGAGGCCGAATTCGGCCTCGTCGACCTTGATCTGGCGCAGGTCCATGCCGCGCACGGTGCCGTCCTCGATCGGCAGCTCGTAGGTCTTGCCGGTGCGGTTGTCGGTGACGGTCAGCGACTCCCTGGTGCCGCCGCTGTCGGCCTCCGGAGTCACGTCCTGGGTCTGCTGATCGGTGGCCATCGCTCTCCTTCGAAGCTTCCTGGGGGTCCGCGAAGTATCGCAGTCCCGCCTATTCGGCAGCGCTGGCGATACCGCTGAATTGGGTCATCGCACGAAGCGCCTCGAAGCGCTCGTCGATCTCCTCGCGGGAGAGCCGCGAGACCCGCTCGGTCCCGAACTCCTCGACGTTGAAGCTGGCGAGGACGGTGCCGTAGCCCATCGCCCGCCGCAGGCAGGCGTCGTCGAGCTCACCGCCCTGGCCGTCGAGGTAGCCGAAGAAGCCGCCGGCAAAGCTGTCGCCGGCCCCGGTCGGGTCGCGCACGTCCTCGAGCGGGAAGCCGGGGAGGGCGAAGAAGCCGTCCTCGGTGAAGAGCGCCGCGCCGTACTCGCCCTGCTTGGCGATCACCGCCCGCGGTCCCATCGCCATCACCGCGCGAGCGGCCCGGGCGAGGTTCGACTCGCCGGTCAGCTGACGGATCTCGGCGTCGTTGACGACCAGGCAGTCGACCTCGGCGATCGCCGCCAGCAGCGAGTCCTTGGCGGTTTCGATCCAGAGGTTCATCGAGTCCAGGCCGCTGAAGCTGGCCGCCCCGCACTGGGCGCGAACCTGGCGCTGGAGGTCGGGCTGGATGTTGGCGAGGAAGAGAGTGTCGGCCGCTTGGGAGTCCGGCGAGAGCTTCGGCTCGAACTCGGCGAAGACGCCGAGCTGGGTGTCCTCGGTGTGGGCGACGTTGAGGTCGTACTCGTAGCGGCCGCGCCAGAAGAAGGACTGGCCGCCGGCGACGCGCTCGATGTCGTCGGTGACGATCCCGCGGCGCTCCAGCACCTCGAACTCGGCCGCGCCGAAATCGTCGCCGACCGGGCCGACCGGCCGCACCTCGGTGA
The DNA here is from genome assembly GCA_035689305.1 of Solirubrobacterales bacterium. GTDB lineage: Bacteria > Actinomycetota > Thermoleophilia > Solirubrobacterales > 70-9 > VAYN01. Next base: position 6,849 of record DASSLT010000046.1, read on the forward strand.
AGAAGCTGGCCGCCAGGGAGAAATGCACGGCGGCGCCGCCGAGCATCCGCTCGCGCTCCCCGAACGGGGTCTTGACTGCGTCAAAGGCGATCGATCCGACGACGGTGAGAGCCATGCGCACGGCAGCCTAACGTCCCGCCCTGCGAGACTGCTCCCCGCAATGACCGCTTTCAAGGATCTGGGCCTCTCCCCGGACATTCAGCAGGCGCTGGACGAGCTCGGCTTCGAGGAGCCGACGCCGATCCAGGAGCAGGCGATCCCGGAGCTGCTCGGCGGCCACGACGTGATCGGCCAGGCGCAGACCGGGACCGGCAAGACCGCTGCCTTTGGGCTGCCGCTGCTGCAGTACCTCGATCCCGACAACGACGAGGTGCAGGCGATCGTCCTCACCCCGACCCGCGAGCTCTGCATCCAGGTGACGCAGGCGCTGCGCACCTTCGCCGAGCACCTCGAGATCGAGATCGTCGCCGTCTTCGGCGGTGCCCCGATTCGCTCGCAGCAGTCGCAGCTGCGCTCCGGCGCCCACGTCGTCGTCGCCACCGTCGGTCGCATGAAGGACCTGATGTCGCGCCGCTCGCTGGTCCTCACCGCGGCCCGCTACGTCGTCCTCGACGAGGCCGACGAGATGCTCGACCTCGGCTTCATCGAGGACGTCGAGAAGATCCTCCGGATGTGCCCGAGCGGCCGCCAGACGGCGCTCTTCTCGGCGACGATGCCGCCGCCGATCCAGAAGCTCGCCGAGGGCTACATGTACGACCCGGTGACGATCAAAATCACGCCGAAACAGCTGACGGTCGACAAGATCTCCCAGGCCTTCGTCGAGGTCCCCGCCAAGGAGAAGGCCGCGCGCCTGGTCGAGCTGCTGAAGACCGAAGAACCCGAGCAGGCGATCATCTTCACCCGGACCAAAATCGGCGCCTCGAAGCTGGAGAAGACGCTGAAGGACAAAGGCCTGGACGTGAAGGCGCTGCACGGCGACCTCAGCCAGGGCGTCCGCGACGGCGTCATGATCTCCTTCAAGGACCACCGCGTGAAGCTGCTGGTGGCGACCGACATCGCCGCCCGCGGGCTCGACGTCGAGCACGTCACCCACGTCATCAACTACGACGTGCCGAACTCCTCCGAGACCTACGTTCACCGGATCGGCCGCACCGGCCGGGTCGGGCGGACCGGGCGCGCGATCACCTTCGTCACCCCCGACCAGCGCGACGAGATCGACCGCATCGAGCGGGACGTGAAGACGAAGATCGGCGAGTGGGAAACCCCGGAGGAGCGGCTCGAGCACGCGCCGCCGCCGCGTCGCCGCGAGCGCTCCGAGCGGCGCCGCGAGGTCGAGAAGGCCGAGCAGTCCGAGCCGGCCGAGAGCGGCGCCGCCGCAGTGGCCGAGAACGGCGAGGTCGGCGAGGACGAGCCCAAGCGCGACACCGTCAAGCTCTTCGTCAACCGCGGCGAACGCAGCGGCATCTCCGAGGAGGACCTGCGCTGGGCGCTGCGCGAGGGCGCGGTCCTGGCCGACGACGACGTCCACGACGTCCGCGTCCTGCACCGCTTCTCGTTCGTCGAGGTCGCCCCGGATCAGGCCGAGCGGACCGTCGATTTCCTCGACGGCACCAAGCTCAAAGGCAAAGAGATCCGGCTCGAGATCGCGAAGAGCTAGCTGCGGCTGGCTCGCTAGACCTCGGCGCCGGTCAGCACCGCGATCTCGCTCAGCAGCCGGTCGAAGTCGATCGGCTTGGTGATGAAGCCGTCGATCTCGAGGTCGGTGGGGGCGTCGGCGTCGCCCGGGTTCTGGTGGGCGCTGACGATCATCGCCGGCGTCTCGTAGCCGGCGGCGCGCAGCTCGCGCAGGGCTTCGATCCCGGACTTGCGCGGCATCATCGCGTCGAGCAGGAGCAGGTCGGGCGCTGTTTCGTAGACACGTTCGGTCACCTCCTGGCCGTCGCTGGCGGTGTCGACCGTGTAGCCGGCGAGCTCGAGCCGGGTCCGCATCAGGAGCAGGATCGTCTCCGAGTCGTCGGCGATCAGGACCCGCTTCATGCGGCAGCCTCCGGGCTCAGGGCCGGCCCGTTCAGCGGCAGGCGGAAGCGGAAGCTGGAGCCGGTGCCGACGGTCGAGTCGACTTCGATCGTGCCGCCGTGCAGCTCGACCAGCGACTTCGAGATCGCCAGGCCGAGGCCGGTGCCGCCCACGCGCTGGGTGAGGCCGGCGTCGCCGCGCACGAAACGCTCGAAGATGTGTTCCAGCTGGGTCTCGGGAATGCCCGGTCCGTCGTCGGTCACGCTGACTTCCACCTCGTCACCGACTACCCGCGCCTTGACCTCGATATTCGCTCCTTCCGGCGAATACTCATGTGCGTTGGTAATCAGGTTCACCAAAATTTGGCGTATCCGGTCGGCCTCTGCCTCGACGGTCGGCAGCTCTGGGTCGATTTTCTCGATCAGGGCTTGGTGCGAGCCCTCGGTCTGGGCCCGCATCGTCCGCACCACCTCGTCGATCAACGGCGGCAGCTCGGTCGGCCGCAGCCGCACCGAGAGCCGGCCGGCGTCGGAGCGGGCGAGGTCGAGGAGGTCGTTGAGCAGGCGGACCAGGTGGTTGCAGTTGTCGAGGATGATCTCGACCGTCTCCACCTGCTTCGGGGTCAGCGTCTCGCGTTCGAGCATCAGCAGCTCGGCGAAGCCCTGGACCGAGGTCAGCGGGCTGCGCAGCTCGTGCGAAGCGGTCAGCACGAACTCGTCTTTGAGCCGGTCGAGCAGTTCGCGCTGGCTTGCTTCGATCTCGAGCTGGCTCGCCATTTCGTTGAAGGCGGCGCCGAGCGTTGCCGTCTCCGAGAGCCCGCCGACCTCGACCCGGGTGCTGAGGTCGCCGGCGGCGAGGCGGCCGGCGGCGTCGACGAGGTCCTCGAGCGGCCGCCGCAGGGTGGCGATCAGGCCGCTGAAGAGGAGCAGCGCCCCGGTCAGCCCGGCGATCAACCCGGCGGCGACGAGGATCGCGGTGTCGCGGGTGTCGTCGGAGATCTGGTCGCGCAGTTCCTCGCGGTGGCGGGCTTCGCGGCCGACCAGCTGCCTGGCCGCGATGCCGCCGACCCCCTGCGCGACTTTGACCCGGGCCGCCATCTCGACCTGGTAGGAGCGGGCGATCCGGTCCTCGAAGTCCTGCCGCTTTTCGATGAAGCGGCCGACGCCGATCACGGCCAACGCCGTGAGCAGGGCAAAGCCGATCGCGAAACCGATCCGCAGCCTGTTGGCGAGCGACGGGTTCAGCCGCCGCTTGGGTCCGGAATACTCTCTCTCGGGTATGGGCGACGAGGCTACAGACCGCGCCGACGGTTCGGCCGCGGCGCCGGAGGGGATCGAGCGCGGGCCGGTCGAGGCCTGGTTCGCCGCGCACGCCGCCGGGGCCGAGCTGCCGCTCGGCTTCGAGCGCATCGCCGGCGGTCTCTCGAACCTGACCTACGGCGTCACCGACGCCGTCGGCAAGCGCTGGGCGCTGCGGCGGCCGCCGCTCGGCAAGACGCTGGGGTCCGCCCACGACATGTCCCGGGAGCACCGGGTGCTGGCGGCGCTCGGCCCGACCGCGGTGCCGGTGCCGCCGCTGGTCGGCCTCTGCGAGGACGAGTCCGTGACCGGCGCCCCCTTCTACGTGATGGAGTTCGTCGAGGGGCCGATCCTGCGCGGCCTGGCCGAGGCCGAGGCGGCCTTTCCCGACGAGGCCGACCGGCGCGCGATCGGCCTCCGCGTCGCCGACACCCTGGCCCAGATCCACGCGGTCGATCCCGACGCGGTCGGGCTCGGCGAGCTCGGTCGCAAGCAGGACTACGTCGCCCGCCAGCTGCGCCGCTGGCAGGGCCAGTGGGAGAAGTCGAAGACGCGGGAGCTGGCGACCGTCGACCGCGTCCACGACCGGCTCGCAGCCCGCATCCCCGAGCAGGGGCCAGCGACGCTGGTCCACGGCGACTACCGGCTCGACAACATGATCCTCACTCCGGGCGGCGAGGTGGCGGCGGTCGTCGACTGGGAGCTCTGCACGCTCGGCGACCCGCTCGCCGACGTCGGCACCCTGATGGCCTACTGGCCGGAGCGGGGCGACGAGACGATCGCCCTCGGCATGCCGGCGAACCTGGCGCCGGGCTTCCCGACCCGCGAGGAGCTGGTCGGGCGCTACGCCGAGGCGAGCGGCCGCGACGTCTCCGAGCTCGGTTTCTTCCTCGCCCTCGGCTACTGGAAGCTGGCGATCATCCTCGAGGGCGTCTATGCCCGCTACGCCGCCGGCGCCTACGGCAAGGCCGACGCCAACCTCGAAGCCTTCGCGGCGATGGTCGAGCGCCTGGCTGACGCCGCCGAGACGGCTGAGCAAGCCGACTAGATATCCGCCGAGCGCGTTGACAGCGTCCGGGGCGACTGAGAAGTTGCCCGCAACCTAATCCACCTGGACCCTCGGGGAGAGTCAGATGAAGCAGATTCGCAAGCGACTCACGTACGCAAACGTGATGTCGACCATCGCAGTCTTCTTGACGATCGGCGGAGCCACCGCCCTCGCCGCCACTCAGCTGGCAAAGAACAGCGTCGGCACGCCGCAGCTGAAAAAGGAAGCCGTGGCCGCAGGCAAGATCAAAAACGGGGCGGTGATCTCGTCGAAGCTCGGAGCCGGTGCGGTTGGCACCAACGCGCTCGCGAAAGGCGCCGTCACCGGCGAAAAGCTCGCGACCAACGCGGTCGACGCGACGGTCCTCGCCAACAACGCGGCGACCTCGGCCAAGATCGCGAAAAACGCGGTGACCGCCGAAAAGCTCGCCGCCGCTGCGGGGACGACCGAAAAGATCGCGGACGGTGCCATCACCAATGCGAAACTCGCCGCCAACTCGGTCAACGCCGGCAAAATCGCGGCTGGCTCGGTCACGGCCTCGAAGCTGGGCTCGATCACGCAGGTCGAAAATGATCTCGTCGTCGCAGCCAACTCGCGGGGACTGGTCGGCGCCGGCTGCACCGGCGGCTCGATCCTGATCGACGTCGGCTACATCTGGGATGCGAGCGTGGCGGACCTCTATGTGAAGGACATCTTCCACTTCTTCCAGGCGGGGTTCATCACTGCGACCAACGGGACCGGTGCGGCACACGAAGTCACCGTGATCTCCTACTGCCTGAACGCGTAGCGGCTGGCTCAGACCTAGACCATGCGCGGAGCGTGCCGGGGCTCGAGGGCCCCGGCCGCTTCCGCCTCGGTCCGTTTCGCCCAGCGATTCAGCTCGCGGCGGGCGAGCACCATCTTGTGGACCTCGTCGGGGCCGTCGGCGAGGCGCAGGGCGCGGCTGAAGCGCCAGAGCGAGGCGAGCGGCGTGTCGTCGGTCATCCCGAGGCTGCCGTGGACCTGGATCGCGCGGTCGAGCACGTCCATCACCATGTTGGCGGCGACGACCTTGATCGCCGAGATCTGCTGACGCGCGGCGCGCTTGCCCTCGGTGTCCATCTTCCAGGCGGCGAACAGGGTCAGCAGCCGGGCCTGGTCGATCTCCATCCGTGAGCTGGCGATCGCCTCCTGGACGAACTGCTTGTCGCCCAGCGGGCCGCCGAAAGCGGAGCGCTCGTTGGCGCGGCGGCACATCATCTCGTGGGCGCGCTCGGCGGTCCCGATCGCCCGCATGCAGTGGTGGATGCGACCCGGACCGAGCCGGTCCTGGGCGATCGCGAAACCGCCGCCGCGCTCGCCGAGCAGGTTGGCACCCGGCACCCGGCAGCGTTCGTAGCGGACCTCGCAGTGGCCGGGCCCCTTGTCGTGGCCCATCACCGAGATCGAGCGCACGAGGTTGAAGCCGGGGGCGTCGGTCGGGACGCAGATCATCGAAGCGCGGTTGAAGGGGCCGGCGTCGGGGTCGGTGACGACCATCGCGATCGCCAGCTCGGCGCCGACCGCCCCGGAGGTGAACCACTTGTGGCCGTCGATCACCCACTCGTCGCCGTCGAGCACCGCCTGCGTCTGCAGCAGCGTGGGGTCGGAGCCGGAGACCTCGGGCTCGGTCATCGAGAAGCATGACCGGATCCGTCCCTCCAGAAGTGGCTCCAACCATTCCTCTTTTTGTTGATTCGTGCCGTGCTCGGCGAGGATCTCCATGTTGCCGGTGTCGGGGGCCGAGCAGTTGAAGGCCATCGCCGCCGCCAGCGGGCTGCGGCCCATCTCCTCGCAGAGCAGGCCGTACTCCCAGTTGGTCAAGCCCGGCCCGAAACGCTCGTCGGGCATGAACAGGTTCCAGAGGCCCTTGTCGCGGGCTTCGGCGCGGATCGCGGCGAGGTTCGCCGGGTAGGGCACGCCCGGCCCGACCTCCTCGTCGAGCGCCGCCATGATCTCCCGCTCAGCGGGGTAGACGTGCTCGTCCATGAAATCGAGGATGCGCTCGCGCAGCGCCGCTACCTCGGGGCTGGGGGTGAAGTCCATCAACGTCCTCCCTCGTCGACTGGTCGAGGGAACTCTAGGCGAGCGGCGTCAGCGGCGGCGGTAGCGGGCGAACAGCTCGCCATCCTGCTCGAGCAGCCAGGCCAGGTCGAGCTCGGCGACCCCGGGCAGGTCGCCCTCGATGATCCGCGGCGCATCGCCGCCGGCCAGCTTCGGCGCGATCGTGAGGAAGAGGTCGTCGACGTAGCCGGCGCCCTCGAGCTCGTTGTGGAGGCCCGGGCCGCCCTCGCAGATCAGCGCCTGGACCCCGTGCTCGCTCTGCAGGTGGCGCAGGGCCGCGGGGACGTCGACGAAGCGCTCGTGGCGGATCACCTCGACCGGCGTCGCCGTCTCCGGCGGCTCTGCCTCCGAGGCGGTGAAGATCAGCACCTTGCCCTCGCCGGCGCTGAACGCCGACGCGTCCCAGGGGAGGTCGAGCCGGCCGCTGACGATGACCAGGAGCGGGTCGGGCGAGAGGCCGAGCCGCTCCCGCTCCGCCCGGCGCTCGGGTCTGTTCGGCAGCGGCCCGTAGCGCTCGGCCCGCATCGTCCCGGCGCCGATCATCACCGCGTCGAAGCGGGTTCGCAGCCGCCCCAGCATTTCGGTGTCGGTGGGGGAGCCGATCGGGCCGGAGACGCCGCCGATCGTGGCGCGGCCGTCGACGGTGGAGGCGAAGTTGACGGCGATCAGCGGCCGCTCGTCGGGTGCTTCCTCCCAGGGGCGGTAGGTCTCAAGCTGCTCCTCGACGCTGGTCGGGCCGGGATCGGGGAGCAGCCGCTGCATCGAGCCTGCCGCTACCCGGCGCTGCTCAGGAGTAGTCGTGCCAACCGGCGAACTCGCGGCCGGCGAACTTCTGCAGATTGGCGACGTCCTCGCCGAAGCGGCCGCGAATCGTCTCGAACAGGTCGTCGGGGAGCGTCGGCTTCTCCGCCGGCGGCTTCTCCGGATCGTGGACGACCTTCTCGACGATCCAGCGCAGCGACTCCGGCAGGCGGTCGAAATTGCGGTCGAAAGAGCGGAATCCCGGCAGCTTGATCAGCTTCTCCATGAACTGGTATTTGTCGCCGTGCTTGGCGCTCGACTTCTCCCACTCGCGGTCGAACTGCTCGGATTCGAAGTTCTCGTCGACGCCGGCAAAGGCGAACGCCTTGCGCATCGTCGCCTCGCGTTCGGTCTGCAGCTCCTCCTGGGTGATGATCTCGATCTGGGCGCGGTCGAAGCGCTCGAGGTAGGGCTGCAGCTGCAGCCAGTACTTGGAGCGGTTGATGTACTGGGTGTCGGGCAGCGAGAGGGTCGGGATCATCTCCCTTGTCTCGTAGCCGGCGCCGGTCGCGTGTACCCAGTGCGAGAGGATCCGCTTGATCGGGTCGCGGACCATGTAGAGCAGCTTCGCGTCGGGACAGTTCTGGTGGATCCGCTCGGCGACACCGTCGAAGCGGGGCAGGTTCGTGTAGTGCGGCGATGACTCGCCGCGCACCGGCGAGCGGGAGTCGAAGCGGCTGGCGTACCAGTCGAGCCCGAGGTCCCAGTTCATCTCCTCGACGAAGAAGTTGAGCTCCTTCGGCTTCGACATCTGGATTTCGGGATGCAGGCCGAGGTAGTGGTGGATGCTCGTCGTCCCGCACTTGAGGCCGCCGATGATGAGGAAGTTGGGCATCGCGGCGTGGCGCTTGCGACGGCGCCGGAAGGCGCTCTTGCGGTCGGCCGTGTAGCGCTCGCGGGCACGGGCGCACATCGCCTCATCGGTCGGGTGGGGGGTGGCCTGGCGGGGCAAAGTGTGCGTGTCGGTATCCGGCACGAGCGGGCTAGTGTAGCTGCGATGCCAGCCGCCGATCTGCAGTCCGACTTCCGGCACTTCTTCGACGCGACGGCCGAATTCTTCCGCCACCTCTCGGAAATCAACTGGACGTCCTTCGGTTTTGCCCTGCTCTGCCTGCTCGCGATGCAGCTCTGCCGTGCCTGGGCCTGGCGCAACGTGCTGCGCGCCGCCTACCCTTCGCAGAAGATTCCCTTCCTGCCGCTCTCGGCGGCCTATCTGGCCGGCGCCGGGATCAACGCGGTGATTCCGGCTCACGCCGGCGACGTGACCAAGATCTTTCTCGTCAAGCGCCAGATCCCGGACTCCTCCTACCCGGCGATCACCTCCTCCTTCCTCGTCCAGACGGTCTTCGACACGACCGTCGGCATCCTCGTCCTGCTCTACGCGATCAGCCAGGGCCTGCTGCCGCCGCTGCCGAAGATCCCCGACCTGCCCGCCTTCGAGCTCTCCTTCTGGGCCGACCACCCGAAGACCCTGGCGATCACGGTCGGCGTCCTCCTGATCGTGCTCGTCCTCGGCACGATTTGGCTCGGCCGCCATGTGCGCCGCTTCTGGCAGCGGGTCAAACAGGGCGTCGCCATCCTCACCCAGCCGCGCCGTTACCTGCGCGAGGTCGCCGCCTGGCAGGGGGTCGGCTGGTTCTTCCGCTTCGCCGCCTTCTGGTTCTTCCTCGAGGCGTTCGGAGTCGGCGGCTCGGTCGGCAACGTGATGCTGGTGATGAGCGTGCAGGGGATCGCCAACGTGATTCCCTTCACCCCCGGCGGCGCCGGCGCTCAGCAGGCGCTGTTGTTCGCGACCCTGCACGGGCCGCCCCGATCGGTCGTCCTCTCCTTCTCGGTCGGGACCCAGATCGCGATGGCCGCCTGGTCGGTCGTGCTCGGCTTCGTCGCCCTGCTGCTCGTCTTCCGCACCACCGACTGGCGCGGCCTGATCCAACAGGCGCGGGACGACGCCGACAAAGATGCCGCCGCAGAGGCGACCTCGGCCTGAGTGTCGACTTTGTTCGGACATGCCGAACAAAGTCGACAGTGCGGGGGGTACAGTGGGGCGATGGCGGAGCTGATTAGCGGCGTCGACTTCATCACCCTGCCGACGCAGGACTTCGAGCGAGCGGTGGAGTTCTATGGAACGACGCTGGGCCTCGAGGAGTCGATTCGCTACGGGAGCAAACCGGGGGTCGAGTTCGAGACCGGCTCGCTGACGATCGCGGTGATGGAATCGGAGGCGTTCGGGATGACCTTCGCCCCGCACTCGCACCCGATCGCCCTCCACGTCGAGGACGTCGAGGCCGCCCGGAGCGAGCTGGAATCGCGCGGCGTGGCTTTCTTCGCCGAGACGCTCGACTCCGGCGTCTGCCACATGGCCCACTTCGCCGATCCCGACGGCAACGTCCTCATGCTCCACAGCCGCTACGTCCCTCGCCACCACGCCGAGACCCCCGCCGCCTAGCACCGAGGTTGCCTTTTCCGTCGCTGGGCGACGGTTTTTGCAACCTCGGCGGCAGTCAGCTCGACCAGCCGGGGTAGCGGCCCTCGACGTGCCATTGCCACGGGGGCTCCTCGCCGGTGGGGAACTCGTAGTGGTTGCGGCCGGGGAGGGTCTCGAGCGGGACCAGGGCGGGGTCCTGGGCGGCGAGGACCTCGGTGCCGGCGGCGGCGGTGACCTCGGCCGCGGACGCGTGGCGGCGCACCGCTTCCCAGCCGAGGGACGGCCGGTAGAGCCAGTAGACGACTTCGACCCAGCCCTCGCTGGTGCGGTGGTCGATCAGCTCGGTGAAGGCGGTCGTGCGGCGACCGGAAGCGGTCAGATGGGGGCCGGCGTAGAGGGCGCAGCTTTCGCTCCGGCAGCGGCGGAAGTCGACCGGCGCCAGCGGCAGCCCGGAGGGACCGACGAGCGCCGCCGGGGTGGGGGCTAGCGCCCGCGCCAACCGCGCCAGCGGCCAGCCATACGCGGGGACGAGCGGGTGATGGCGGCAGGCGTCGGGGAGGCGCGGCCCGCAGACGAGGCGGCGGCCGAGCGTCCGCGCCAGGTCGCGCCCGCCCGGGACATCGCCGCCCGCGAGGACTGCGGCGGCGATGGCGACGAACAGGAGGGCGACGAGCGCGACCAGCCCGACGTGCTCGACGCTCGCGGCTCCCCTTTCGCCCGCGCTGCAATTGCTCGGCTCCATCCCTCCTCCCTTCACTGCTTGTTTTTCGAGGGCTGACGCTAGGCCGGCGCGTCGCGCGCGTGGTGCGCAGTTCGTGCCGATCCGGTGCCGGCGAGGTCGCGGGTCTGCTTACATGGAGAGCAATGGAGGGCAGCCCCTTCAACCTTTTCGGCGACCCCGACGAGTTCCGCGCCCGTATGGAGGAGCTCTCGGAGCAGATGCAGTCCTCCCAGAAGGTCGCCTGGGCCGACAACGCGATCAAGCTCGCGGTCGAGATGACCGTCGCCTCGATCAACCGGCTCAACCTGCAGGGAACCGCCGACGAACAGGCAATGCAGGTCCGCGACGCGATCCGCGTCCTCTTTCCCGAGGCAGTAACCCTCGTGCGCGAGGCGCGCGAAGGCCTCGGCAGCTAGCTCCAGCTGATTCGTTAACTCGATCAGGCAGTGGGCGAGTCCGAATGATCACGGGCTGAGACGACGCTAATGTCGATCTTCTAGACCAGGTTGGTCATAAATGACGGAGATCGCGCTCGAACAGCCGCTCGCCTCGCCGCCGCGCGAGGCGGAGAGGGAGCCCCGCCGGGGGCTCGTCGTCGCGCTCGTGACCGCGGCGATGTTCATCGACGCCGTCTTCTTCGCGGTGATCGCGCCGCTCTTGCCGCACTACAGCGAGACGCTCGGCCTCAGCCACCTCGAGGTCGCCCTGCTGTTCGCCGCCCATCCCGCCGGCACCCTGCTGTGCGCGCCGTTCGCCGCCGCGCTCGTCCGCCGCGGCAGCGCCCGCATGACCATGACCCTGGGACTGGTCGGCCTCGGGATCGGCTCGATCGTCTTCGGCTTCGCCGACTCGCTGGCGCTGCTCGCCGGCTGCCGCTTCGTCCAGGGCGCCAGCGCGGCGATGGTCTGGTGCGCCGGCCTCGCCCGCCTGCAGAACGCGGCGCCGCCCGAGCGTCGCGGCGCGGTGCTTGGCCTCGCTGGCTCGGCGGCCGGCGCCGGCTCGCTGCTCGGCCCCGCCTTCGCCGCCCTCAGCGCCGTCGCCTCGATCGAAGCGGTCCTGCTCGTCCTCGGCCTCCTCACCCTGGTCCTGTGCGCCGCCCTGCGCTCCGCCGGGGACCTGCCAGACGAGCGCTGTAGAGATTCGTCGGGAATAGGGCGACAAAGCTCTACATCGCAAGGGGAGGGGGGGTCGATCGGGGCGGGGCGGCGGGCCTCGGCCGCCGCGATCACCGTGATCGTCGTCTGCGGCACCGTCTTCGGCGCGGTCGCGACCCTGGCGCCGCTGCGGCTGGCCGACCTCGGCGCCGGCGTCACCGCGATCGCCGCCGCCTTCGCCCTCTCCGCGGTCGGTGAGATGTTCGCGGCGCCGCTCGCCGGCCACTACTCCGACCGGGTCGGCAGGCTGCGGCCGATCCGCCTCTGCCTGCTCATCGCGGTGCCGCTGCTGGCACTGCAGGCGCTGACCGGGTCGCCCTGGATCCTCGGCGCCGCGGTCGCCCTGGTCGGCGCCATCATCGCCTCCCTCTGGCCGCTGGGGACGGCGTTCCTCGGCGACGAGTCGGTGCGGCGGGGCGGCTCGCCCGCGGGCGTCTTCGCCGTCAGCGTCGTCGCCTGGAGCGCTGGTCTCGCGGGCGGCTCGCTGCTCTGCGGGGCGCTCGCGGAGGGCGCCGGAACCGACCTCGCCTACGTCGCCTTGATCGTCGCCTGCGGCTTGGCGCTGCTCACGCTGGCCCCCGTTTCGGCCCCCCGGGCGCCTTCTCCGGAATAGACCTCGAAAGCCGTTTTCAGCGGTTTGCGTAGCCGGTGAAAACCCCGGTGCAGAGCGGTTTCGCTGCAAATCTTGCCTTTCTTGATCAAGTTAATAGGAAAAGGCGATCAGGACCCTCGAAGTCCCGATTTGACTCCGCCTCTGCCAGCCCGCATTCTCCCGCCGAAATTTCCGCCGAACCCCAGGAGAACGAACACGAATGAGACCCAGCTTGTACATCCGCCTCACCTCTTTGCTCGCCCTCGGCGCCGCCGCCGTCGCGCTGAGCGCGTGCGGCGGCGGCTCCTCGACCGCGGCCGACCTGACCGGCGGCGGCGTCGGTGAGGGCGCTGGGGCGAAGGCGGTCGAGGGGACCCCGGTCGAGGGCGGCACTCTCGTCTACGGCACCGATCGCGAGCCGACCTGCCTCGATCCTCACAACCTCGGCGACATGCCGCAGACCTACGTCGCCCGCCAGTACCTCGACTCGCTGGTCTCGATGCAGCCCAACGGCGACGTCGTCCCCTGGCTGGCGGATTCGTGGACGGTCTCCGACGACGGCCTCCAGTACACGTTCAAACTGAAGAAGGGCGTCGAGTTCACCGACGGCACGCCGTTCGACGCCGAGGCGGTCAAGGCCAACTTCGAGCAGACGCTCGACCCGGAAACGCAGTCGTCGACCAACCTCGTCTACCTGCTGCCGATCTACAAGGGGATCGACGTCCTCGACAAATACACGGTCCGGGTCAACCTGAAACGACCGTACTCGCCCTTCCTCGACGTTCTCAGCCAGGCCTTCTTCGGGATGGAGTCGCCGCAGGCGATGGCGCGCGGGATCAAAGCCAACTGCGCCTCGCCGGTCGGCACCGGGCCGTTCATCGTCAAGAAGTGGGTCAAAGGCCAGCAGATCGACCTGGTCCGCAACGACGCCTACAACTCGCCGCCGGCCGACGCAAACAACCAGGGCCCGGCCTACCTCGAGGCGATCACCTGGCGCTTCCTGCCCGACTCCTCGGTCCGCTGGGGAGCGCTGCAGAGCGGTGAGGCGCAGGCGATCTTCAACATCCCGCCCGAGGACTTCGGCGCGGCGGAGGCGGACCCGAACATCGAACTCCAGCAGTTCACCCACGCCGGGATCGGCCACTACATCGTCCTCGACAACAGCGAACCGCCGTTCGACGACATCAAGGTGCGGCAGGCGTTCAATCTTGCGGCCAACACCCCGGCCGCGGTCGAAAGCGCCTACCAGGGGGCCTATCCGGTGGCGACCAGCGCGATCAGCTCCGGCACCCCGTTCTACACCGACAAATTCGCCAATCTCTACCCGTACGACCTCGCCAAAGCCGAAAAACTGCTCGACGAGGCGGGCTGGAAGAAGGGCGCCAACGGGGTCCGCGAAAAAGACGGCAAGCCCCTGACGGTGAAATGGATCTACGGCTCCGGCCCCGGCGAAACGCCGCCCGCCGAGCTGACGCTGTACCAGAACGTCCAGGCTGCGGTGAAAGAGGCCGGGTTCGAGGTGAACCTGGTGCCGATGCCGCAGGCGCAGTTCTACGAAGCGGCCAACATCCCGGCCGACTTCGACGCCGAGCCGACGTACTGGAACTGCCCGACGCCGATGTGCATGTACATCGTCGCCTCGACCGAGACCTACGACCAGCCCTTCGCGAACATGTCGCGGATCAAAAACCAGGAGCTCGACAAGACGCTCCTGGCGGCGGCGGCTGCCGACCCCGAGGATCGCGCGACGCAGCAGAAGCTGTACGAGAAGGCGCAGCAGATCATCGCCGAGAACGCCTACTGGGTGCCGATGTACCCGGAGCAGACGCTGCTCGGGATCAGCAAGAAGCTGAAGGGAGTCTGGATCGAGCCCTCCGAGGGCGAGCCGGTCTTCTCTGACGCCTGGCTGGAGAGCTGACGATGAGCGTGACGCCGTCGCTCACGCACGGGGGGGCGCTCGAGGCGCCCTCCCGCCGCCGGCTTCCCTGGCGGTCGGTCGTCAACAAGCTGCTCGGCGCGATCGTCGTGCTGTGGGCGGCGGCGACGCTCTGCTTCGTCCTCCAGGAGCTCTCCCCCGGTGACCCGGCGATCGCCGTCCTCGGCGGCTCCGGCGCCCGCCCGACCGAGCAGCAGCTGGAACAGATCAACGAGCAGTACGGCTTCAACGACCCGGTGCTGCAGCGCTACGGCGCATTCATCGGCAACCTCGCCCAAGGCGACCTCGGCACCTCCTACCAGTACAAGCAGCCGGTCACGGCCGTGATCAAGGAGCAGATCGGGCCGACCCTGGTCCTGATCTTGGTCTCGACCGCGATGGCCTGGGTGATCGCCGTCGCCGGGACGCTCTTCACCGCCGGGCGCGGCAGCTTTCGCTCCTCGGTCGGCTCCGGCGTCGAGGCCTTCTTCGCCGGCCTGCCGCAGTACTGGCTCGGGCTGGTGCTGCTGGTCATATTCTCCTTCGAACTCGGCTGGTTCCCGGTCACCGGCGGCACCTCACCCGACGCCCTCTTCCTGCCGGCGCTGACCCTGGCGCTGCCGCTGGCGGGCTTCCTCGGCCAGGTCACCCGCGACGAATTCGAGCGCGGCCTCAAGCAGCCCTTCGCGATCTCCGCCCGCACCCGCGGCGCCAGCGAGTCCGAAGTGCGCCGCCGCCACGTCCTCCGCCACGCCCTGCTGCCCGGGATCACCCTGACCGGCTGGGCGATCGGGGCGACGATCTCCGGCGCCGTCCTGGTCGAAGTGATCTTCGCCCGGCCGGGTCTGGGCCAGGTGCTGGTCAACGCGGTCAGCAACCAGGACCTGCCGGTGGTCGTCGGGATCACGATCCTGGTCGCGCTGATCTACGTCGTCGTCAACCTGCTCGTCGACCTCCTCTACGTGATCGTCGACCCGCGACTGCGGACCAGCGCAAAGGCCGCCTGATGTCGAGCGCAGCTGACGTCCTCGCTCCCGTACCGCTTCCCGGCGGCGGCCCGGCCGCCCCGGTCGGCGGCCGCGCCTTCACCCGCGTCCGCGGCATCCGCCCGGCGGTCGCCCTCGCGGTGATCTACCTGGCGGTGATCGCCGTCGCCGCGATCGCCCCCTCGCTGCTGACCAGCCAGGACCCGCTCCAGGTCAACCTCGCCGACAGCCTGCAGCCGCCCTCGGTCGAATACCCCTTCGGCACCGACCAGTCGGGTCGCAGCGTCTACACCCGGGTGATCTACGGCGCCCGCGAGTCGGTCCTGATCGGGCTCGGCGCGACCGCGGTCGGCCTCGGGCTGGCGGCGCTGCTCGGCGTCGCCGCCGGGCTCGGCGGCAAGGTCGTCGACGGCGCCGTCAACCGCCTGCTCGAGGTTCTCTTCTCCTTCCCGGGGTTGTTACTGGCGCTGTTCCTGGTCGCGATCTTCGGCTCCGGCGTCTCGACCCAGATCATCGCCGTCGGGATCGCCTCGGCCCCCGGCTACGCGCGGATGATCCGCGGCCAGGTCCTGCAGGTGAAAGGGGCCGACTACGTGATCGCTTCGAAAGCGCTCGGCCACCCGCCCTCGCGGACGCTGTTCAAGAACATCCTCCCCAACGCCTTCCGGCCGCTCGTCGTGCTGGCGACGCTCGGCGTCGGCCAGTCGATCGTCTGGGCCTCGGCGCTCAGCTTCCTCGGCCTCGGCGTCGCCCCGCCGGCGCCGGAGTGGGGGGCGATGCTCGATGCCGGCCGCGACTACATCCAGACGGCCTGGTGGCTGACCGTCTTCCCCGGCGCGGCGATCGTCGCCTTCACCCTGGCGGCGACCTGCCTCGGCCGATACCTGCAACGACGCATCGAAGGAGAAACGTACTGATGAGCTCCAGCGAGTCCACCACCCCCGGGGCGCCGCTGCTCGAGGTCGAGAACCTGACCGTCGGCTTCGGCCAACGGGGCAAGGTCAGCGAGGTCGTCCACGGCATCTCCTTCTTGCTCGAGTCGGGCCGGTGCCTGGCGATCGTCGGCGAGTCCGGGTCCGGCAAGACGGTCACCGCCCGCGCCCTGGTCGGCCTCACTGGCGAGCGCTCCCAGGTCGACGCCGACCGGCTCGAGCTCAACGGCAAGTCGCTGCTGGGACTGAGCAACCGCGGCTGGCGGGCGGTCCGCGGCGCCGAGATCGGCTTCGTCCTCCAGGATGCCCTGGTCTCGCTCGACCCGCTGCGCAAGGTCGGCAAGGAGATCGCCGAGCCGCTGCGGATCCACGGCTGGGGCGACCGCGACAAGCGCGAGCAGAAGGTGATCGAGCTGCTGACCGAGGTCGGCGTCCCGGAGCCCGAGGTCCGGGCCCGCCAGCTCCCGCACGAGCTCTCCGGTGGCCTGCGCCAGCGGGCACTGATCGCCTCGGCGATCGCCCTCGACCCGGGGTTGCTCGTCGCCGACGAGCCGACCACGGCGCTCGACGTCACCGTCCAGGCCCAGATCCTGGCGCTGCTCGAGAAGACCAAGGAGCGCGGCCGCGGCCTGATCCTGATCAGCCACGACCTCGCCGTCGTCTCCCGCCTCGCCGACGACGTCGCCGTGATGCGGCTCGGCGAGATCGTCGAGCAGGGCCCGGTCGACCAGATCCTGGGCTCGCCGCAGCATCCCTACACGCGGGCGCTGCTCGACGCGGTCCCGGCCGCCCACTCGAAGGGAACGCGGCTGGCGCCGCGGGTCGAGGGCGCCTACATCCCCGCCGGCGACCCGCAGGTGCCGACCGTGGTCGGCAACCGCCAGCCGATCATCACCGCCGAGGACCTGGTCAAGAGCTTCCGCGGCCCCGACGGGGTCAGCCGTACCGCGGTCGACCACGTCTCGCTCGAGATCCGCCCCGGCGAGACGCTCGGGATCGTCGGCGAGTCGGGCTCGGGGAAGACGACGACGGCGCGGATCGTCCTCGCCCTCGCCGATCCCGACAGCGGCAACGTCACCCTGCGCGGCAAGCCCTGGACGACGCTGCGCGAGAAGGACCGCCGCCAGCGGCGAAGGCGGATCTCGGTCGTCTACCAGGACCCGCTCAGCTCCTTCGACCCGCGCTGGACGGTGCGGCGGATCGTCGACGACGCGATCGCCGACGAGGACTACAAAGGCAAGGAGCAGCGCACAGCCCGCGTCCGCGAGCTGCTCGGCCACGTCGGCATCGGCGAGGAGCTGCTCGAGCGCCGGCCGCTGCAGCTCTCCGGCGGCCAGCGCCAGCGGGTCGCGATCGCCCGCGCCCTCGCCCCCGAGCCGGAACTGATCGTCTGCGACGAGCCGGTCTCGGCGCTCGACGTCTCGATCCAGGCCCAGGTCCTCGACCTGCTCGCCGACCTGCAGGCCGAGCTCGGCCTCGCCTACCTCTTCATCTCCCACGACCTCGGCGTCATCTACCACGTCTCCGACCGGGTGATGGTGATGAAGGACGGCCGCGTCGTCGAGACCGGCAGCGCCGACGAGGTCTTCCACAACCCGCGCCAGGCCTACACCCAGCAGCTGCTGGCGGCGCTGCCGCGGCTCGAGCGGGACGAGCCGGCGCCGAAGGCGGTGCCCGCATGAGCGCCTCGCGACAGATCCGGCTCAACGCCTTCGACATGAACTGCCCGACCCACCTCGTAGCGGGGACCTGGCGTGCGCCGGGCAGCCAGGCGCCCCGCTACAAGGACCTCGCCTACTGGACCGAGCTGGCCCAGATCTGCGAGCGCGGTCTCTTCGACGGCATCTTCATCGCCGACGTGCTCGGGGTCTACGACGTCTACGACGGCTCCAACGACGGTGCCCTGCGCGGCGCCGCCCAGGTCCCGGTCAACGACCCCTCGCTAGTCGTGCCGGCGATGGCGGCGGTGACCGAGCACCTCGGCTTCGGGATCACCGCCTCGACCTCGTTCGAGCACCCCTACACCTTCGCCCGCCGGATGTCGACGCTCGACCACCTGACCAAGGGCCGGGTCGGCTGGAACATCGTCACCTCCTACCTGGAGAGCGGCGCCCGCAACATCGGCCTCGATTCCCAGGTCCGCCACGACAACCGCTACGACATCGCCGACGAGTACATGGAGGTGCTCTACAAGCTCTGGGAAGGGTCGTGGGAGGACGACGCCGTCGTCATCGATCCCGAGCGCAACCTCTACGTCGACCCCGAGAAGGTCCACCCGATCGAGCACCAGGGCGAGTACTACAAGGTGCCCGGCATCCACCTCTCAGAGCCCTCGCCGCAGCGGACGCCGCTGCTCTACCAGGCGGGCCAGTCCAGCCGCGGCAAGAAGTTCGCCGCCGAGCACGCCGAGGCCGTCTTCATGGGGGCGCCGCGGGCGGAGATCATGCGCGCCAACATCGACGACCTGCGCGGCCGCACCGAGGACGCCGGCCGCGACGGCCACGACATCCGCGTCTTCAGCAGCTTCTCGGCGATCGTCGCCCCGACCGAGTCCGAGGCGCAGGAGAAGCGCGAGTACTACCGCAGCCTGATCGACCCCGAAGGGACGCTGGTCCTCTGGTCCGGCTGGCTCGGCTTCGACCTCTCGCCCTACGAGCTCGACGAGCCCCTGCGCCACGTCCCCAACGAGGCGATGCAGTCGACCAACGAGATCTTCGGCGACGGCAAGTGGACCGTCCGCAACCTGGTCGAGGAGCTCGGCTTCGGCGCCGACGGCCCCAACGCGACCGGCGACCCCGCCTCGGTCGCCGACCAGATCGAAGCCTGGGTCGACGCGACCGGCGCCGACGGCCTCAACCTCAACCACGTCGTCACCCCGGAGACCTACGTCGACTTCGCCGAGCTGGTCGTCCCCGAGCTGCAGCGGCGCGGCCGCTACCGGACCGCCTACGACGAGGGGACGCTGCGCGAGAAGTTCTTCGGCCGCGGCGACCGCCTGCCCGAGACCCACCAGGCGGCCCGCCACCGCCGCAGCCCAGCCGGTGCGCCGGCATGAGGACGGAGGCGCCGTCCCAGGATCTGCCGCTGCTGCTGGCGGCGATCGGCGAGGGCTCGGCCGCGCGCGAGCGCGACCGGATCGCGCCCCACGACCAGATCGACCTGATCCGGGCCGCCCGCTTCGGGGCGCTGCGGGTGCCGGCCGAGTACGGCGGCGCCGGCGCCAGCCTGCGCGAGACCTTCCGGCTGATCATGGCGCTCGCCGCCGTCGACTCCAACGTCGCCCACATCCTCCGCTCCCACTTCGCCTACGTCGAGCAGACGCTGCGCGCGACCGACCCTGTCCAGCGCGAGCGCTGGCTGCGCGAGGCCGCCGCCGGCACGATCGTCGCCGGCGCCGCGACCGAGCTCGGCGCCCACAAGGTCGGCGCCGAAAGCCTGGCGACCACTCTGCGGCGCGACGGCGCCGGCGTGCTGCGCCTGAACGGCGTCAAGTACTACTCGACCGGCAGCCTCTACGCCGACGCGCTGATGTTCACGGCGCTCGACGACGACGAGCGGCTGGTGGCGGTGATCGTGCCGGCGGCCCGCGAGGGGGTCACGCTCGAGGACGACTGGGACGGCCTCGGTCAGAGCCTGACCGGGACCGGGACGACGCGGCTCGCCGACGTCGCGGTCGAGCCCGACGAGCTGCTCGACCTCCATCTCCACCCCGACGGCTCGTTCCCGCGCTGCGGCGTCCTCCAGCTCTACATCACGGCGGTGATCGCCGGCGCTTTGCGCAACGCCGCCAATGACGCAATTGCTCTGGTTCGCAGCCGCCAGGGCCGCCCCTTCGCCCACGGCGCCGCCGAGCAGCCGGCTGACGACCCGCTGCTGCAGGAGGTGGTGGGGGAGATCGTCAGCGCCGCCTACGCGGCCGAGGCGACCGTGCTGCGCGCTGCCGAGGCCCAGGACGCCGAGGCCGACTCGGTCGCCGACGGCCTGCCGGACCCGGCGCTCGCCGACCAGGCCTCGCTCGAGGCCGCCGAGGCCAAGGTCGTCGTCGACCAGCTGGCCCTGACCGCGACGGCGCGGCTGTTCGACCTCGGCGGCGCCTCGGCGACCAAGCGGCAGAAGAACCTCGACCGCCACTGGCGCAACGTCCGCACGCTCTCGACCCACAACCCGCTGCTCTACAAGGCGCAGGCGATCGGCGACCACGAGCTGAACGGCGCGCCGCTGCCGGGGAACTGGTTCTTTTGAGTAGGAGCGAGCCGATCACCGAGACCCTGGCGCGGCCGGCGACGACCGCGCTCGGCTGGGCAGCCGTGGTCAATGTCGGAAGCGAGGATCAGACCGGGGCCATGAACTCCTGCGCCCGCTGGCGGAAGATCTCGTGCAGTTCGTGCGCCGCCCCGGAGGCCGATTTCGCCGGCCGGCGGTGGAGAACCAGCATCACGTCGGTGTCGTCCTCGATCGCCCGGAAGGTGATCGCCCCGCTCTGCTCGAGCGGGTCGCCGACGACGCTGTAGTCGGGGAGGACGGCGGCGCCGAGCCCCTCGGCGACCATCAGCTTGCCCATCTCGGCGCCGTCGGCCGAGTAGGAGAAGACCGGCGAGCGCCCGTCGAGCAGGCGGTGCAGGTAGCGGTTCATCAGGTAGCCGCTGCGCATCGCGATCAGCGGCACCCGCATCAGTTCCTCGGGCCCGATCCGCTCCTGGGCGGCGAGGGCGCTGTCGGCGCGGACGCAGACGACCGGCCGCCCCCGCAGCAGCTCGGCCGCGTCAAGGTCCGGCGGCATGTCGTCGCCCTCGAGGTAGTTGACGAGGCCGAGGTCGATGCTGCCGTTCAGCAGCTCGCGATGGATCTGGCGCTGCTGGGCGGTGACGATTTCGATCTGTGTCGAGGGGTGGGCCTCGGAGAACTCGCGGATCGTCGGCGTCAGCAGCGGTGCGGTCGCCGCGGTCACCGTCCCCAGCCGGACGACGCGGCTGCTGCGGTGCTGCTCGTCGGCGGCGCTGCGCAGCCGGTCGACCGCCTCGATCGTCTCGAGGATGTAGGGGAGCAGCTCGCGGCCGGTGCTGCTGACGCTGGCGCCGGCGCGGCCGCGCTCGAGGATCTCGACGCCGAGCTCGCTCTCGAGCTTGCGCACGGTCTCGCTCAGGGCGGGCTGGGAGAGGTGGAGCTCCTCGGCGGCGCGGCGGAACGAGCCGAGCCTGGCAACCGCGGTGACGTACTCGAGCTGCTCGAAGCGCATGGCTGACCCCCGCCTGGTTGTTGCAGTTTCTGGATTATCTTGATCAACTAAGTAAACTATCAGCGTATCGGGAATTTCGATTTGACCCCGGGACGCCCTCGTCACATCATCCCGATTCATGACTAGATCACTCGACAATCGCCGGCCAATCCGCCTCAACGCCTTCGACATGAACTGCGTCGCCCATCAGTCGCCGGGGCTCTGGCGCCACCCCGAGGACCGCGCCTGGGACTACCGCAAGCTCTCTTACTGGACCGAGCTCGCGCAACTGCTGGAGTGCGGCCGCTTCGACGGGCTCTTCATCGCCGACGTGCTCGGGATCTACGACGTCTACGGCGGCGGCCGCGACGCGACCGTGCGGCAGGGGACCCAGATCCCGGTCAACGACCCGGCGATGCTGGTCTCGGCGATGGCCGGCGTCACCGAGCACCTCGGCTTCGGGCTGACCGCCTCGATCTCCTTCGAGCATCCCTACCCGTTCGCGCGCCGGATGTCGACGCTCGACCATCTCAGCGAGGGCCGGGTCGGGTGGAACGTCGTCACCTCCTACCTCGACAGCGGCGCCCGCAACCTCGGCCAGGTCGCGCAGCTGACCCACGACAACCGCTACGACGTCGCCGACGAGTACCTGGAGGTCTGTTACAAGCTCTGGGAGGGCAGCTGGGAGGACGACGCGGTCCTGCGCGACCGCGAGTCCGGTGTCTTCGCCGACCCGGCCAAGGTCCACGGGATCGGCCACGAGGGCACCCACTTCACCGTGCCGGGCGTCCACCTCTGCGAGCCCTCGCCGCAGCGCTCGCCGGTGATCTACCAGGCCGGCGCCTCGGGCCGCGGCCGCCAGTTCGCCGCCGAGCACGCCGAGGCGATCTTCACCGCGGCGCCCAACAAGGAGCAGCTGAAGGAGGTCGTCGGCGACATCCGGGCGCGGATGAAGGCGGCCGGGCGCGACCCCTACGACGCCCGCATCTACACGCTGATGACCGCGATCGTCGACGAGACCCCCGAGAAGGCCCGGGCCAAGCACGCCGAGCTCGAGCGCTACGGCAGCGACGAGGGCTCGCTGGTCCTGTTCAGCGGCTGGATGGGGATCGACCTCGCCGAGTACGACCTCGACGACCCGATCGGCGAGGTCGAGTCGAACGCCGTCCAGTCGGCGGTCAAGTCCTTCCAGGGGGCGGACAACGACGGCCGCGAGTGGCGGGTCCGCGACATCGCCCAGTGGGGCGTGGTCGGCGGGCTCGGACCGCGGATGGTCGGCTCCGCCGCCGAGGTCGCCGACCAGATGCAGGAGTGGGTCGAGTACTCCGACGTCGACGGCTTCAACCTCGCCTACGCGATCACCCCTGGCACCTTCGTCGACCTCGTCGAGCATCTGATCCCCGAGCTGCAGCGCCGTGGGGTCGCGCCGCTCGAGTACCCGCCGGGCACGCTGCGCGAGAAGCTCTTCGGCGCCGGCCCGCGGCTGCCCGAGAGCCACCCCGGATCCCGCTACCGCGACCTCGCCGCGGCGGCGGTCTGAGGACGGCGAGATGACGAGCGGACCGCTCAGCTTCCACTGGTTCCTCCCCACCCAGGGCGACGGGCGCGGCCTGATCGAGACCGGCGGCACCGGTCCGACCGGCGTCGCCGGCGGTCTCCGCGACCCGTCTCTCTCCTACCTCGGCCGGATCGCGACCGCAGCCGAGGACCTCGGCTTCGAGGCTGCCCTGACCCCGACCGGCGGCTGGTGCGACGACGCCTGGGTCGTGACCGCGATGCTGAGCCAGCTCTCGGAGCGGCTCAAATTCCTGATCGCCTTCCGGCCCGGCCTGATCTCGCCGACGCTGGCGGCGCAGATGGCGGCGACCTTCCAGTGGCACTCCGGCGGCCGGCTGCTGCTCAACGTCGTCACCGGCGGCGATTCCGGCGAACAGCGCGCCTTCGGCGACTTCCTCGCCAAAGACGACCGCTACCGGCGCACGGGCGAGTTCCTCGAGGTCGTGCGCCGGCTGTGGGGGGGAGGGCAGGTCGACTTCGACGGTGCCCACCTGCGGATCGAGGGCGCCCAGATCCACCGCCTGCCCGATCCCGCGCCGGGGATCTACTTCGGCGGCTCCTCGCCGATCGCCGGCGAGATCGCGGCCTCCCATGCCGACGTCTACCTGACCTGGGGCGAGCCGCCGCAGGCGGTCGCCGAGAAGGTCGAGTGGGTCGCCGGGCTCGCCGCCGAGCGCGGCCGCGAGCTCCGCTTCGGGGTCCGCATCCACGTCATCAGCCGCGACCACGCCGCCGACGCCTGGGCCGAGGCCGAGCGGCTGCTGGCGACGGTCGACGAGGAGACGATCGCCAAAGTCCAGGCCCGCCTCCGAGAATCCGAGTCGGTCGGGCAGCGTCGCATGCTCGACCTGCACGGCGGGTCGGCCTCCCGGCTCGAGGTGGCGCCGAACCTCTGGGCCGGGGTCGGCCTCGGGCGCGGCGGCGCCGGCACGGCGCTGGTCGGCAGCCACGAGGAGGTCGCCGACCGGATCGAGGAGTACGCCGCCGCCGGGATCCAGGAGTTCGTCCTCTCCGGCTACCCCCACCTCGAGGAGCTCTACTGGTTCGGCGAGGGGGTGCTGCCGCTGCTGCGCGAGCGCGGCCTCTGCGGCGATCCACCATCAGCGCTGGAGAGCGGCCGCGAGGGAACCGCCGTCCCGTTCGCGGTGGGGGCGCGATGAGCACCGGCTCGGCGGTCGCCGGACCGACCCTGGAGCGGCCGCTGGAGCCGGCCCGCCACCGGGTCGTGATCGTCGGCGGCGGCGCCGCCGGCACGCTCTGCGCCGTTCACCTGCTGCGGGCGGCGAAAGGCGCCGAGGTCGAGCTGACGCTGGTCGACGCGCAGGGCACCTTCGGTCCCGGTGCCGCCTACGGCACCAGCGACCCTCTGCATGTGCTGAACGTGCCGGCGACGCGGATGGGCGGGATCTCCGGCCAGCCCGAGCACTTCCATCTCTGGCTGCGCCGGCGCGGCCACAGCGCCGGGCCCGAGGACTTCCTGCCGCGCGGCCTGTTCGGGACCTACCTGCGCGGCCTGCTCGGCGAAGCCGAGAGCGCCGCCGCCCCCGCCGCGGTCCTGACCAGGCGCACCGGCAAGGTCGTCTCGATTGAGCAGCCCGGCCTCGGCGAGGCGCCGGTCGTCCTCACCCTCGAGGACGGGACCCGGCTCGCCGCCGACCACGCCGTGCTCGCCCTGGGGCCGCTGCCCGGCGGCGACCCGGTGCCGGTCCCGGCCGAGCTGCGCGCCAGCGGCACCTACGTCGCCGACCCCTGGGCGGAGGGCGCGCTCGACGCCGTCCGCGGCGATGACTCGGTGCTGGTCATCGGCACCGGGTTGACGATGGTCGACGTCGCGATCAGCCTCGCCAGCGCCCGCTGCGGCCCGCGCATCCGTGCCGTCTCGCGGCACGGGCTGGTGGCGCGCCGCCACCGCGACGACCTGACCAGGCTCTCGCACTTTCCGGTCCCGGTCGATCAGGGGCTGGAGGGGATCGTCGCCGCGGTGATCGAGGAGATCGGCCGCGTCGCCCAGCAGGGCGGCGACTGGCGCGACGTGCTCGACTCGATGCGGCGCTCGACCCCGGCCGTCTGGCGGCAGCTGCCGGTTGAGGACAAACGGCGCTTCCTCGAGAACCTGCAGCGGATCTGGGACGTCCACCGGTTCCGGATGGCGCCGGCCGTCGCCGACCGCTTCGACGCCTGCGTCGAGGCCGGCAGGATCCGGGTCGAGGCCTGCTCGATCTCCGCCCTCGAACCGCACGGCGACGGCGCCCGCGCCTACCTCCACGTGCCCGGCCGCAAGGAGCTGGAGGCGCTCGACGTCGACCGCGTCATCAACTGCGCCGGAGCCGGGGTGAAGCTGACCCGGCAGGCGCCGGCGCCGCTGCTCGACCTGCTGGCGACCGGCCTCGCCCGGCCCGACGAGCTCGGGATCGGGATCGACGTCGCCGAGGACGGCGCTGTGATCGGCGCCGACGGCACCCCCTCGGCGCGCATCCACGTCGCCGGCGCGCTGCGCAAGGGCTGTGAGTGGGAGGCGATCGGGATCACCGAGATCCGCGACCACGCCGAGGCAATCGCCCACTCGGTGCTCAGCGTCGGCGTCGACGGAGCGCTCCGGTGAGGCGCCGCCCCGGCGCCGTCGAGGCGGCGCTCGCGGAGCTTCGCCGCGGCCGCATGGTCGTCGTCTGCGACGGCGACGGGCGCGAGAGCGAAGGCGACCTCTTGGCCGCCGCCGAGTTCGCCGATGCCGAGACGATCAACTTCATGGCCCGCGAGGCGCGCGGCCTGATCTGCCTCGCGCTCAGCGACGAGCGCTGCGAGGAGCTGGCGCTGACCCCGATCGGCCGCCGCGCCGAGCCCGCCGGCGACGGTGCCTTCATGGTCTCGATCGAGGCCCGCGACGGGGTGACGACGGGGATCTCGGCGGCCGACCGGGCGCAGACGATCCGGACCGCGATCGACCCCGCCCGCGGGCCGGAGGATCTGGTCCGGCCCGGGCACGTCTTCCCGCTGCGGGCGCGCCCAGGCGGCGTGCTCGAACGCAGCGGCCACACCGAGGCCGCGGTCGAGCTGGCGGAGCTCGCCGGGCTGGCGCCGGCGGCGGTGATCTGCGAGATCCTCAGCCCGGACGGGACGATGAGCAGCGGCGACGAGCTTGCCGCCTACACCGATCGCCACGGCCTCGCTCTGGTCAGCGTCGCCGACCTGATCGCCTACCGGCGCCGCACCGAGCGCCAGCTCGAACGGGTCGCGACGACCCGGCTGCCGACCCGCCACGGGACCTTCCAGGCTTACGAATACCGCTCCCGGGTCGACGGCAGCCACCACCTCGCCCTCGTCCGCGGCAGCCTCGACGGCGCCGCGCGGACGCCCGTCCACGTCCACACCCAGTGCGTCGGCGGCGAGTCCTTCGGCTCGCTGCGCTGCGACTGCGGGCCGCGCCTGGAAACGGCGCTGGCGGCGATCTCCGCCGCCGGCCGCGGCGTCCTCGTCTACCTGGCGGCGGAGCCGAGCCCGGCGACGCTGCTGAACGAGGTGCGCGCCCACGCGCTCGCCGACCCCGACCACGAGCGCGGCCTCAGCGAGGAGATCCTCGCCGACCTCGGGCTCGAGGCGGGGCGGCGCCAGCCAGCCGAGCTCCAGCGGAGGGTGGTGGCATGAGCAGCGCGATGCGAGCGGTGATGGGGCATTTCGCGACCGGCGTCACCGTGGTCACGGCCCGCGGCGCCGACGGCGAGCCGGTCGGGACGACGGTCAACGCCGTCTCCTCGGTCTCGCTGCGGCCGCCGCTGCTGCTCGTCTGCCTCGCCCACGACAGCCTCACCCTCGCCGCCGCGCGCGAGTCGGGCCACTTCGCGATCAACATGCTCGCCGCCGAGCAGCGCCACCACTCGGTCCGCTTTGCCGCCAAGGGCGACGACGCGCGCTCCTACGAGGTCGAGTTCGACGAGCATGAGACCGGGGTGCCGATCCTGCCCGACTCGCTGGCGACCGTTGCCTGCCGGCTCGACGCCGCTCATCTCGCCGGCGACCACGAGATCGTCGTCGGCGAAGTGCTGTCGACGCTGATCGCTCCGCCCGAGGTGGAGCCGCTGCTGTTCTTCCGCGGCACCTACGCCGGCCTGGCCGAAGCGGAAGCCGAAGCAGCGACCGCGGCGCGCTGAGGACGATGGCCGTCGCCTACCCCGATCTCCTCGTCGTGCTCGGCAGCGCGACTCCGCCCGGGCGCTTCCGCGGCGCCCTGGCGGCGGCGGTCGACCGTGCCGGCGCCGGCACCGACCTGGTCGACCTCGCCGATCACCCCCTTCCCTTCGCGGGCTCCCCGGCGGCGACTGACGCCGGCGGCGTCGTCGAGGCGATCGCCGGCGCCCGGGCGGTCGTCTTCGCGACCCCTGTCTACCGCGGCTCGCTGAGCGGCGTGCTGAAGAACCTGATCGACCTGCTGCCGGTCGAGGCGCTGGCGGGCAAGGTCGTCGGCCTGGCGGCGATGGGGGCGACCGACCACCACTTCCTCGGCGCCGAACGCCACCTGCGCGACGTCCTCTCCTTCTTCGGCGTCGTCCTCGCGCCGGTCGCCGTCTACCTGACCAGCGCCGACTTCAGCGACGGCGCGCCGAGCCCGACCGCGGCGCTGGCGCTCGACGAGCTCCTCGCCGGCGTCGCCGGCCTCTCAGAGCAGTTCGAGGCGTATCGAGATGACGGCGCCGCGCCTGAAGGCGCCGCCGCACAGCTCTACCGGCAGCGCAAGCGCTAGCGCCGGCAGGGCGAGGACGATGCTGGCGAGGGCGTCGATGCGCCGCTTCCAGCGGGCCGATGCCGGCGCCGGGCGGGCGCGCCCGAAGGCACCGAGGGCGACGTCGTGGCCGAAGGTGACGCTGTTCAGCAGCGTCTGCCAGGTCGCCGCCAGTCCCGCCAGCGGCGCCCAGCGGGCGCTCTTCACGACCTGGTCGCGGCGGGCGACGAGCCGGCGCACCGCCTCGACCGTGAACAGGTACCGGGCGCCCGGCTCGAGACCGGCCCAGCCGGCGCTGCCGAGCGAGCAGGCGAAGCTGGCGCGGTTGCCGAACCGCAGCCCGTTCTCGCTGTGGCTGAGGCGGTCGAGCTCGTGCAGCGCCTCTTCGGGGTCGGCGCCGGCGCCGACCACGCCGAGGCCGCAGCTCTCGCAGCGGCTGACCGGCCCGGCGAGGCCGGGCTGGGTCGCCAGCCAGCCGAAGAGCGGCTCGCCGCAGGCGGGGCAGGGCGGGTTTTCGGGGCCGGCGCCCGCCTCGAGCGGGACCACCGGCGGGTGGGGGACGGAGCTCACGCCGATAGAGGATAGGCTGCGCGCGTGAAGCGCTGGACCCGCAGCCAGATCACGGCCTGGGAGGGCAAGTGGTTCCTGCCTACGGGGCTGGCGACTTTCGCCGCCGTCATCCTCCTGGTCGTCGCTGCGGTCGTGATCAGCAGCGTCAGCGGCAGCGGCGAAGCGGAGCTCCTGACCAAGGCGCACGAACACAGCTCCGATGTCACCCTCTCCTCGATCCTCGAGGCGATCGGCTTCCTGCTGCTGGTGGCGCCGCTCTACTTCCTCTTCCGCGCCGCCGCCTCGCGCAGCGATCGGATGCGCTACCAGCTGGTCGGCCTGGTGATCGCGGCGCCGCTCTTCTTCGCCGGCTCGGCGATTCTCAACGCCGGCGCCACCAACGAAGCCTCCGACCAGTTCGCAGCCGGCGAAGCGAAGTCGACGCTGACCGCCCAGAAGGCGGAGACCGAATGCAAAGCGGATGAAAACGACGAAGGCGCCGACGACTTCGGCAAGACGTACGACGGCACGGCCCAGACTGAAGTTCAGGGCAAAACCCCGCTCGAAAACTGCACCACCACCAAAGTCGCCGACGACGAAGCCGAAAACGCGCTCAGCGACGCCTCGCTGCGCGGCCTCGCCACCTGGTTCGGCCTCGGCGGCCGCCTCGGCCTCGCCGTCGCCCTCTTCTACAGCTGCCTCTACGGGATGCGGACCGGCCTGCTCTCGCGCTTCTGGGGTTCGTTGGGGATGGCACTCGGCGTCGCCGCCCTGCTCCTCCTGGTCCAGTTCACGCTGATCTTCTTCCTCTACTTCGGCCTGCTGCTGATCGGCAAACTCCCTGGCGGCCGGCCGCCCGCCTGGGCCGCCGGCGAAGCGATCCCCTGGCCCAGCCCGGGCGAGAAAATGGCCGCCCAAATGGAACCCTCGGATCCCGATGCGATCGACGTCGACGCGGTCGACGAGGATGCCGAGCCGCCGCCGACCAACGGCAACGGCGGCCCGTCGGACGGCAGCCCGCCGAAGAAGCGCAAGCGCCGCGGCTAGCTCGGAGCAGGCCCCTTGGGCGTGGTTGTCATTTCACCCGCATAGCGGGGGAAATGACTGCCACGTTTGGCTCGCGCTGGTTAGCCCAGCGGGTTGAGGCCGGGTGGGGCCTCGGTCTGCTCGGTGGCGCGGACGCGCTTGCGGTGGGTCCGGATCTCGCTCATGATCCGCTCCAGCCGCGGCTCGGTCGTCGTGTCGACGTGGGTCATAGCGGCCGCCACCCCGGGATGGACGGCGGCGATTCGCTCGTGCATCGCCTGGGCGACGGCGCGGTAGGTCGGGTGGCCCTCGCGGCCGGAGCGCAGCTCGATCAGGTGCATCGCCTCGCGGGCGTTGAGGTCGAGCGTGTAGCGGATCCGGTAGGCGAGGCTGAGCGCGTAGGGGGCGAACTCGGCGAGGCCGGCGTCGGCCAGCCGCTCGTACTCCGCCCGCGAAATTTCCAGCGCCCGCTCGAACTCGCCGCCGACGCCCGCTTCGCGGACCTCGTCGGGGACGCCGGCGCCGAGGTCCGGGCCCAGCCGCTGCCACTGGCAGGTCAGCATCCGGTGGCGCTGCAGGTCGCGGAAGGCGCCGTAGTCGGAGACGATCTCGAAGCGGTAGCGCAGCGCCTCGAAGCCGCGGCCGGGGCGATGGCGGCGGTTGCCGCGGTCGCCGGCCAGTGCCGCCAGCAGCTCGCCGCGCTCCTCGCGGTCGAGGACGTCGATGCGGGCGAGGATCTCGGTCTCCGGGGCGTTGGCGGCCTCGAACAGGCAGGAGGCGAGCAGATCCTCTTCGCCGCCGTCGACGTGCAGCAGCTCGACCGTCGGCGCCCCGTCGCCCTCTTCGCGGCGGTCGAGCCCGAGCCTGGCGACCCAGTCCTCGGTCCGCTCGCGGCGCTGCTCGAGGTAGGAGATCCACTCGCCGCCGCGCTCGGGCCGCTCGACCCGGGAGACGAAGCTCGGCATCACCTGCTGCAGCTCGCTGAGGATCATGCCGCCGTAGGCCCGGGCCTCCGGCAGCGGCGAGGCCATCAGCCGCAGGATCAGCTGCTCGTAGGCCTGGCCGGAGGCGTAAATGCCGACGTGGCTGAGCGTCGCCGCCGGCAGCAAGCCGCGCAGCAGGTCGAGCGCCTTGGCCCGGATCGAACGCAGCCAGGGACCCTCGGGTTCGCCCTCGCCGCGCGGCCAGCGCGTCGCCGCCCACTCCTCGACCTCGGCCAGAGAGGCGGAGTAGATGCGGAAGATCTCGTCCATCGCGAGGGCGAACTCGGGGCCGAGCTCGTCGTCGCGGTAGAAGCGGTAGCCGCCTTCGGGCAGCGGCTTGTCGTAGGGGATGTAGCGGGTCGACTGCTCCAGGTAGGCGGCGAGGCGACCGCGCTGCAGCAGCTTGGTGACGATGTTGGAGACCCACTCGCAGGCGATATGGGCGCCGCCGACCTGGGCGATCGAGTCGTCGCCGTAGCCGACGAAGACTCGCTCGTAGAGCTCTGCGGCCCGCGCGCCCTCCTCGGCGTCGAAGGGACGGCCGGCGGCCGGTGCGTCGCTCGCGAACTCTTCGAGAAAAAGCCGGCGAACGGTCCCGGAATAGCGCGAATAGCGGGCAAAAAGCGCTCCCTTGACGGTCTCCGGCAGGTTCACGAGGGCGAACACCGGACGGTCGAGATTGGTGAAGTGGGGGGCGAGGACCGCTCGCTCCTCAGCGCTGAACTGTTCTACCGGGTAGAGCACCGGGGCATCGTAGTAATGACAGGAGACGAGCAGGTTCAGGCCACATATTCTGCGGGTATCGGGCAGTCTTCTACTTAAAATCCAGTATGGCCAACGAGAGACCAGACCCGCCTGCCTTGCCGCCGAAGCGGACGCCGCTCGGCGCCCGGGTCCTGGTCGCCGGCCTGGTCGCGATCGCCGCCGGCCTGCTGCTGCCGCTGCTGATCGGGACCTTCTCCGACACCCAGGCCTGGATCCTGGCGCTGGTCGAGATCGGCTGCCTGGCCCTGCTCGCCGTCGGCATCGTCGTCATGTCGCGGCGGCTCGCGGCCAGCAACGAGGCGCTCTGGGTGCTCGCCCGCCGTGACGAGCTGACCGGCGTCGGCAACTACCGAGCGCTGCACGAGCGGTTGGCGGAGGAAATCGCCCGCCACGCGCGGCACGAGCGTCAGTTCGCTCTCGTCCTCCTCGACCTCGACGGCTTCAAGCAGATCAACGAGGAGCACGGCCATCTCGAGGGTGACCGCCTGCTGGCGGAGACCGGCCGCGCCCTGCTGGAGGAGGTGCGGCGCGAAGACTCCGTCTTCCGCCAGGGAGGTGACGAGTTTGCGGTCATCGTCCCCGAGGCCGGCGCCGACCAGGCCGCCGAAGTTGCCGCCCGTCTCGGCGCCAGGGTTCGACATCGCGGCTTCGGCAGCGACGACTCGCGTCCGGTCTCGGCGACGGCGGGGATCGCGATCTTCCCGGCCGACGGGATCAGCGGCGAGGAGCTGCTCGGCTGCGCCGATCTCGACCTCTTCGCCGCCAAGCGCGAAGGCCGCACCGCTTAGCTCGTTGAGCCAAAACGGAATGCACCGCACGACGCGCTCCGGGGGAAGGACCAACTAGCCCCGAGCGCGCCGCGCGGATGCCAGCGGAACCTACGGCCCCTCGCAGCTCCCATCAAGCTGAACTTTTCCACTGGTGAGGGATCTCCAACCTGGTCAATTACCTCCGCCCAAGTGGAGGTTCCTTACTGGCCGGGTGGGGCGGCCATCAGCTCGATCCGGTGGCCGCTCGGGGCGTGTGCAAGAGCCCGTGCAGCGCCCCAGTGCGCCCGTTTCGGTTCGACTTCGAAACCGGCCTGCCGCAGGCGCCCCACCGTCGCCTCGAACTCGGGGGCGACGACGGCGAGGTGCCCTTCCGGCGCCGCGACCGGGCTCTCGTTCGGCATCAGGTGAATCTGGGTGCCCGCCCGCTCGAGCCAGGTGTAGCGGGCGAGGGTCGGCGGCGGTTCGACCCGCTCGAACCCGAGCAGCTCGAAGAGCTCGACCGCGCGGTCGATGTCTGCGGGCGCGACCTCGATGCCGACGTGGTGGATCATCGTCGGCCAAAAGTTACAGAGATGGCACGCACCCGTAATGTTTTGTCCGCTACCGTGGCATCATGGAGTCGATGAGGGACAGTTGGACCGCTGCGCGCCTGGATGACCTCAACCAGAAGTCGACGCCGGGTTTGCGCGGGTCGACGCTGAGCTGCGCGCGCTCAACGGCCGCTTCGACGCGCTCCAGCGGGTGCTGATCCAGGTCGGCTTCGTTCTCGCGGCGGGGCTGCTCGGGACGATGGCTGCCCTGGTCGGCGTGATCGCGACCCAGCCTCTAACAGCGCCCCCGGGGCCTCAGAACAGCAGCGAGACGAGCGCGGCGGCGACGACGATCGCGGTCGACCAGGTGACGGCCTCGGCGACGATCTGGTTGTCGAGGCCGTAGGCGTGGGAGACGACCATCGCGTTGAGGCCGGTCGGCATCGCCGCCAGCAGGCGGTAGGTGGCGGGCAGGTCGATCAGCGGTGCCGCCAGCAGCATCAGCAGCGCCGGCATGACCGCCAGCTTTGCGACCACGCTGACCACGACCTGGCGGTTGACCGGCGGCGGGATCGGCAGCTCGCCGTGTTCGGCGCCCTCGGCGAGGGTGGCGCCGACGGCGAAGAAGCCGACCGGCAGGATCGCGATCACCAGCGCCTGGGAGAGGTCGACCAGGAACTCCGGAGCCAGCGCGCTCGGTGCGAGCAGCCCGGCGATCGCCGCGTAGAGCGGTGGGTTGCGGGTGAAGAAGGCGCGCACCCGCTGGCGCGGGCTTTCGCCCGCCTTGGTCCCGAACGCGGCTCCGACCGCGAAGGCCCCGAGCAGCAGGCAGGGACCGCTGACGAGGACGTCGTAGAGAACCGCGGTCGAGAGCTGGTCCCGGCCCAGCAGCGCCACCGAGAGTGGGTAGCCGAGGTAGCCGGTGTTGGCGACCAGCACCGTGCAGACCATCGCCCCGACCTGGTGGCGCGGCAGCTCGAAGATGCGGCTGGAGATGAACCAGACCAGCAGCGAGGTCAGGGAGACGGTGACGATTCCGAGGCCGAGACCGACGCCGTGATCGAGGTCGATGTCCGCCGCGGCGAGGTTGAAGAAAATGACCGGCGGCAGCAGCACGTAGAGGATCGCCAGCAGCGCTTGGCGTGCCGCATGCGCCGCCCCTTCCGGCCAGCGCAGCTCCGACCAGACGCCGACCGCGGTGGCGATCACGATCGCGGCAGCGGTCAGCAGGACGCCCATTGCCGGGATGACTATCGGTTCGGCGCCACCGGCGCGCGGCGGCTCGGCTCAGTCGTTGTAAAGCGCTTCGATCTCGGTCTCGTAGCGGCGTTCGATCGGGCTGCGGCGCAGCTTCAGGGTCGGCGTCAGCTCTTCGCCGCCGGGCAGCCATTCGCGGTCGAGGACGCGGAAGCGCTTGACCTGCTCGACCCGCGAGAGCCGCTCGTTGGCGGCCGCCACCGCGGTCTCCAGCTCGGCGACGATCTCGGCGTCCTCGGCGCCGGCGCCGCGCGCCGCCAGCAGCTCGGGGTCGAGGACGATCAGGGCCACGTTATAGGGGCGGCGGTCGCCGATCGCGACCGCGTGGGCGACCAATGGCGAGGCCGACTTCAGCTTCGCCTCGATCGAGGCCGGCGACATGTTCTTGCCGGCCGCGTTGATGATCAGCTCCTTCTTGCGATCGACGATCGTCAGGTAGCCGTCGGCGTCGATCGCGCCGATGTCCCCGGTCGCCAGCCAGCCGTCCTCGCTCAGCACTTCGGCCGTGCGCTCGGGCATGTTGCGGTAGCCCTTCATCACGATCGGGCTGCGGATCAGCAGCTCGCCGTCCTCGGCCAGTTTCAGCTCGACTCCGGGCAGCGGCGGCCCCACCGTCCCCACCCGCACCCGGCCGGGCGGATTGATCGTCGCCGCCGAGGAGGTCTCCGACATCCCCCACAGCTCGCAGATCTCGATCCCCATCGCGAGGAAGAACTCGATCACCTCGGGCGGGGTCGGCGCCGCGCCGACGGCGAAGGTCCTGACCTCGTCGAGCCCGAGCAGCGCCCGCACCGGAGCGAAGACCTCGGCGTCGGCTTGTTCCCATTCCGCCTGCAGCTCGGCCGGCACCCCGCCCGCCATGTAGGCGGCGACCCGGCGCCGCCCGACCTCCATCGCCGCCTCCGTGGCCCGCCGCCGCTCCGGATCGGCCTCGGCCGCCATCGCCCCCTCGAGCACGACCTTCAGTTTTTCCCAGATCCTCGGCACGCCGCCCCAGAAGGTCGGCCGCACCTCGATCGAGTAGGCGACCATCTCCCGCGGGTCCGGGCAGCAGTGGATGCAGGTCCCGAAGATCATCTGCGCGTAGAGCTGGCCCCAGCGGTCGGCGACGTGGGCGGAGGGCAGGAAGGAGATCGTGCGGCCGCCCGGCTCGATTTCGAAGATCTCGTCGCAGGCGTTCCACTCGGCGAGCATGTTGGCGTGGGTCAGCTGCACCCCCTTCGGCGGCCCGGTGGTGCCCGAGGTGTAGATCAGGCAGAGCACGTCCTCGGGCTCGACCGCGCGCCAGGCCGCCTCGAAGTCGAAGCCGGGATCGCCCATCGCCTCCAGCTCCTCCAGAGAGATCGTCCCCGGCGGCGCCTCGCCGTCGACGACGACCACGTGCTCGAGCGTCGGCACCCGCTCGCGCGCGGCCAGCACCCGGTCGAGGAAGGCCTGCTCGGTGACGAGGACGCGGTTGGCCGCGTCCTCGACCAGGTACTCGACCTGCTCCGGCGAGGAGGTGTTGTAGATCGAGAAGCAGGTGGCGCCGAGGTGCATCGCGGCGCAGTCGCAGAGGTGGAAGGCGGGCCGGTTGACGAGCATGAAGCCGACCGTGTCGCCGTGGCCGACCCCGAGCGCGGCGAAGCCGGCGGCGCGCCGGCGCACCGTCGCCGCGAACTCGCCGAAGCTCGCCTCGAACTCGCTGTCCTTGAGGCGCAGCGCCGGCGCCTCGGGGCGCTCGGCAACGGTCAGCTGGAACGCCTCGCACATCGTCGTCGCGGCAAGCGCCGCGGGTCTCGGCTCCGAACCCATCGGGCGAAGATACAGGCAGTCTGGCTACCCGAACAGCGAGGCGCCGGCGTGGCTGGCGAAGTCGACCAGCGGCTGCGGGATGATCCCGAAGAAGACCGTCGCCGCGGCGGCCAGCAGGGCCGGCCCGACCAGGTAGATGCGGCGGCTGGCGCCGGGATCGATCGGGTCCGCTTCGGGGGAGGCGCCGGCGATCGCCGGCGAGCCGCCCGGCACCGTCTCGCCGCCCGTCCGCATCCACATCGCCGCCACCACCTTCAGGTAGTAGCCGAGCGAGATCATCGTTCCGACCGCGATGAAGACCGCGAGCCAGGTGTAGTCGCCTTCGACCAGGGCCTCGATCAGGTAGAGCTTGCCGATGAAGCCCGCCGTCGCCGGCAGCCCGGCCAGGCCCAGCATCGAGATCGTCAGCGGCCAGGCGAGCAGCGGCCTGGAGGCGCCGAGCCCCTCGACCGCGCGGATGTCGTCGCCGAAGATCGTTTCCCGCTCGCGGGCGATGACCACGGCGAAGGCGGCGAGGTTCATGAAGGCGTAGGCGGCGAGGTAGAAGATCAGCGAGCTGGTGCCGGACTCCGAGGCGACGACGACCCCGCCCAGCATGTAGCCGGCCTGGGCGATGCCGGAGTAGCCGAGCAGCCGCTTCAGCGAGCTCTGGCCGAGCGCGCCGACGTTGCCGACGACGATCGAGATCGCCGCCAGGACCGCCAGCGCCGGCGCCCAGTCGTCGACCTGGGGGCCGAGGGCGACGTCGAAGAAGCGGAGGAAGACGGCGAAGGCGGCGGCCTTGGTCGCCACCGCCATGAAGGCGGTGATCGGGGTCGGCGCTCCCTGGTAGACGTCCGGCGTCCACTGGTGGAAGGGGGCGATCGAGGTCTTGAAGGCGAGGCCGACGGCTGCCATCGCGATCCCGACCAGGATCAGCCCGTCGCCGAGCAGGCCTTTGTGGACGATGCCGGAGGCGACCCCGGCGAAGTCGGTGGCGCCGGTGCCGCCGTAGAGGAAGGCCATCCCGTAGAGCAGCGTCGCCGAGCCGAGCGAGCCGACGATCAGGTACTTGAGCCCGGACTCGAGCGAGCCCTCGCGGCGCAGGTTGGTCGCGCAGAGGATGTAGAGCGGGATCGAGAGGGTCTCGATCGCGACGAAGAAGGTGATCATGTTCGAGGCCTGGGCGAGCAGAACCATGCCCAGTACCGAGCCGAGCAGCAAGGCGTGGTACTCGCCGGAGCCCGCTTCCCTGGTCGCCGGCTCGCCGATCGAGAGGACGACGCAGGCGGCCGCCATGAAGATCGCGATCAGCGAGATCGAGATCGCCAGGTTGTCGAGCTGCAGGGCGCCGGTGATCAGCGACAGCGATTCGTCCCAGTGCCAGATCAGGAGGCCGGCGGTGGCGCCGAGGGTGAGGATGGTCAGGAACGGCGCCGTCCGCCGCAGCGGCCGAATGACTGAAGTCATGAGGACGACGACGAGACCGACCGTGAGGGCGATGATCGGCGCGATGCCGGCGTAATCGATGTGGGGCTCGTGAAAGTTCATGGTTCCTTCTGGGCGGAGAAGACCTCTTCGAACTGCAGCACCTTTGGTTCTCCGCCCGCCAGGGTCGCTTCCGGCGCCTGCCCGCCCGTCGCAGCGGACACCGTCTGCTGCACGGTCGGGGCGGTGCGGTGGAGGATCAGCTGCGGGTAGAAGGCGAGGGCGACGATGCAGAGCACCAGCGGCGCCAGCACGATCCCGTCGCGGAGGCTGATCTCACGCGAGAGCATCCCGCCGCCCGGTCGCGAGGGAAGGCGGTTGTGCATCGTCGCCTGGTAGAGGCGCAGCGCGTAGTAGGCCGACATCGCGACGCCGCTGATCGCGATCAAGGCGAAGACGATCTTCGCCTGGAAGAGGCCGTTGAGGATGTAGAACTCGCCGATGAAGTTGGCCGACCCGGGCATCGCCAGGGTCGCCAGGGCGACGATCAGGAAGAGGGCGGCGAGGACCGGCGCCCGCAGCGCCATCCCGCCCATCTCGCGGATGTCTTCGGTCCCGGTCCGCTCGAAGAGGATCGCGACGATGATGAAGACCGGGGCGACGACGAGGCCGTGGTTGACCATCTGCAGGACCGCCCCGTCGGAGCCGTCGGCGCGCAGGGCGAAGATGCCGGCGGTGATGAAGCCGAGCTGGGCGACCGACGAGTAACCGGCGATCAGCCGCACGTTGGTCTGGGTGAAGGCCATCACCGAGCCGTAGAGGATCGAGGCGAGGGCGATGATCAGCACGACCTCCTGGAATTCGACCGTCGCTTCCGGGAACAGCGGCAGCACGATTCGCAGGAAGCCGTAGGCGCCGACCTTGGCGAGGACGCCGGAGAAAACGGCGAGGACCGGCAGCGGCGCCGCCCGGTAGGCGTCGGGCATCCAGCCGTGCAGGAGGAAG
This sequence comes from Solirubrobacterales bacterium, assembly GCA_035689305.1. Taxonomy (GTDB): domain Bacteria; phylum Actinomycetota; class Thermoleophilia; order Solirubrobacterales; family 70-9; genus VAYN01. The sequence continues at coordinate 44,391 of DASSLT010000046.1, forward strand.
GCCGGCATCTTGACCAGGAAGGCGGCGGCGAAGAACCAGAAGATCCAGCGCTGGCTGTCGAGGGGGAGCCCCTGGCGCTGGAGGTCGGCGATCGAGAAGGTGAGGTGGCCGCCGTCGGCGGAGATGATCGCCGTCGCGATCGCCGCGACCAGCATCAGCAGCGACCCGATCAGGGTGTAGATCATCATCTTCAGCGTCGCCGCCGAGGCCGTCGGCCCGTCCTTGCGGTCGGTCCCCCAGCTGCCGAAGAGGAAGTAGAACGGGACCAGCATGAAGTCGAAGAAAAGGACGAAGAGCAGCAGGTCCTGAGCCAGGAACGAGCCCAGCGTCGCCGTCTCGGCGAGCAGCATCAGGAAGAAGAAGAGCTGCGGCCGCTCCTGCTCGCGGAAGGCGGCGAAGGCGGTGCCGCCGACCCAGAGCAGCGTCGTCAGCAGGATCAGGAAGAGGTTGAGGCCGTCGATGCCGAGGCTGTAGTCGACGCCGAGCCCGGAGATCCAGGGGGTGTCGACCGTGTACTGCAGGCCGGAGCTGCCGGAGTCGAAGCCGGCGACCATCCCGATCGCGACGCCGAGGGTGACGACGGTGCCGAGCGTCGCCCACCAGCCGACCGCCCTGCCGCGCAGGAAGAGGCCGACGATGCCGAAGGCGAGGGGGGCCCAGAGGAGGACGTTGATCATGACTGGACGATGAGGAAGTAAAGGACGAGACCGGCGAAGCCGACGATCAGGAGCAGGGCGTAGCTGCGGACGAAGCCGTTCTGGACGGCGCGGACGACGCCGCTGGCGCCGCGCACGGTCTCCTCGGTGCCGGTCACCAGGCCGTCGACGACGAAGCGCTCGAAGAAGCGGTTGGCGAAGCGGCCGATCGCCAGCGCCGGGCGGACGATGAGGACGTCGATCAGCTCGTCGAAGTACCACTTGTTGTAGAGGAAGGTGTGGAGCCAGCCGAAGCGGCGGATCAGCGCCGCGGGCGTCTCCGGCCGCACGATGTAGAGCCAGTAGGCGATCCCGATCCCGACCAGCGAGATCGCGGCGCCGATCGCCAGCCCGACCCAGGAGGCGCCGACCGAGGGCACGATCTCGGCCAGCGGCGAGTCGGCGAAGACCGGGTCGAGGAAGTGGGTGATCGTCTCGTCGACTCCGGGGACCTGGACGAGGCCGGCGAACAGCGCCAGGAAGGCGAGCACGCCCATCGCGATCTTCATCCCCGGCGACTGCTCGGCGATGTGGTGGTGGGCGCCCGGGAAGCCGACGTCGGTGTCCTCCTCTTCGCCGCTCGCCGGGTTGCGCGGCGTCTCATGGGCGAGGTGGCCGGTGTCGATCAGCTCCTGCGCCTCCTTGCAGGGCTTGCCGGGCAGGACCCGGAAGACGAGCCGGAAGCTGTAGATGGCGGTCAGCAGGGCGCCGAAGTAGCCGAGGATCTGGAAGATGTCGTACATGCCGCCGCGGGCGTGTGCGTAGGCGAGGATCTCGTCCTTGGAGAAGAAGCCCGAGGTGCCGGGGAAGGCGGCGAGGGCGAGGGCGCCGCAGACGAAGGTGATCGAGGTGAACCGCATCGCCTTGCCGAAGCCCGACATTTCGTCGATGTTCTGCTTGTTCGCCATCGCCGAGATGATCGAGCCGGCGGCCATGAACAGCAGCGCCTTGAAGAAGGCGTGGGTCATCAGGTGGAACATCCCAGCGCTGTAGGCGCCGATCGAGACGCCCATGATCATGTAGCCGATCTGGCTCATCGTCGAGTAGGCGATCGCCCGCTTGAGGTCGGTCATCACCAGCGCGATCGTGCCGGCGACCAGCAGCGTCGCCAGGCCGACGAAGGCGGCGATGTCGGCGGCGGTCGGAGCGAGGACGAAGAGGGTGTGGGTGCGGGCGATCAGGTAGACGCCGGCGGTCACCATCGTCGCCGCGTGGATCAGCGAGGAGACCGGGGTCGGGCCCTCCATCGCGTCCGGCAGCCAGGTGTGGAACGGCAGCTGCGCCGACTTGGCGAAGGCGCCGACCAGGAGCAGCAGGCAGATCGCGACCACCGTCCACTCGTTGGTGTGGAAGACCTGCGGCGCCTTCTCGAAGACGGTGCCGTAGTCGAAGCTGCCGATTTCGCGGAAGATCAGGAAGGCGGCGAGGACGAGGCCGATGTCGCCGACGACGTTGATCACGAAGGCCTTCATCCCCGCCTTGGTCGCCGTCTTGCGCCGGTACCAGAAGCTGATCAGCGCGTAGGAGGCGAAGCCGACGAAGGCCCAGCCGACGATCAGGAGGACGAAGTTGCCGGCGAGGACCAGCAGCAGCATCGAGAAGACGAAGAAGTTGAGGTAGCTGAAAAAGCGGTGGTACCCCTCGTCCGACTGCATGTAGCCGTAGGAGTAGAGGTGGATCAGGGTGGATACGCCGGTGACGACCAGGACCATGAAGACCGAGAGCGGGTCGACGTAGATGCCGAGCTTGATGTCGAGGCCGGCGACGCTGGCGTAGTCCCAGAGCGAGGAGGCGTGGTGGCGCGCCTCGGGGTCTTCGCCGAGCAGGCAGACGAGGGCGGCGATGCCGCAGATGAAGGCGGCGCCGATCGCGGCGGTGCCGATCAGGCCGGCGGCTTTCGACGGGATCGCCTTGAAGCTGAGCGCGATCGCGATCGAGCCGACCAGCGGGAAGAGCAGGACCAACCAGGCCCAGGACGTAGCGCTCACCCGCGCAGCTCCCTCAGGTCATCGACGTTGAGCGGCAGCTTGCGGCGGAAGATGGCGACGATCAGGCCGAGGCCGACGACGACCTCGCAGGCGGCGATCACCATCACGACCAGGGCGAAGACCTGCCCCTGCTGGTTGCCGACCTCACGGCTGAAGGCGACCAGCGCCAGGTTGCCGGCGTTCAGCATCAGCTCGAGGCAGAGCAGGATCACCATCGGGCTGCGGCGGACGAGGATGCCGACCGCACCGATCCCGAACAGGAGGGCGCTGAGGACGATGTACCACTCGATGTTCATACCGGTCCGCTGACCCCCTCTTGGGGTTCTGACTCGCGCTTGCGCTGGGCGAGGACGATCGCGCCGACGGCGGCGATCAACAGCAGGATCGAGGAGGCCTCGAACGGGAGCAGGAACTTTTCCAGCAGCAGGCGGCCGACCGCAGCCGGGTCGCCGAAGCCGGCGGGAACCTTCGGCCCCTCGGTTTCGAGCGCCAGCAGGGCGGAGCCGAGGACCGCGACCGAGAGCTCGATGAAGAGGATCGAGGCGACGAGGATGCCGAGGAAGCGCTGGCCGTGGATCGGGTCCGCGACCGGCTCACCGCCGCCGCCGACGTAGGCGACGACGAACACGTAGAGGACCATCACCGCGCCGGCGTAGACGACGACCTGGGCGGCGGCGACGAAGGCCGCGGTCAGGAGCAGGAACAGCGCCGCCAGCGAGAACAGGTGGGCGACCAGCGCCAGCACGCTGTAGAAGGGGTTCTGCAGGGCGACGACGCCGACGGCACCGCCGATCGCGCCGATCGCGGCGAGGAAGAAGATCACGGCTTCCATCTATTCGCCCTCGCTTTTCAGCGGCGTCCGCTCGATCGCCTCGGCGAGCAGCATCTCCTTGGTGAAGATCAGGTCGCTGCGGTCGTAGTCGGCCATCTCGTAGTCGTGCCCCATCGTGATCGCGTCGAACGGGCAGGCGATCTCGCAGTAGCCGCAGAAGATGCAGCGGCTGAGGTTGATCTCGTAGACGGCCGCGTAGCGCTCGCCGGAGGAGACGCGCTCGCCGGGCACGTTCTCGGCGGCGACGACGCGGATGCAGTCGGCCGGGCAGGCGGCGGCGCAGAGCGAGCAGCCGACGCATTTCTCGAGCCCGGTGTCCTCGAACTTGTGGAGTTTGTGACGGCCGCGGAAGCGCGGGTAGACCGGCGTCTTCTCCTCCGGGTACTCGATCGTCAGCGGGCCCTCGATCAGCCGCGCCATCGTCGTCTTCAGCCCGCGCAGGGTCTCGCCGAAGGCGCGGTAAGCGCCGCCGACGCCGCCCGGCTCGGGGCCGCGCTGGACCTCGACGACCTCGATCGAGTCGAGGTAGGGGGCTGACTTCGGATCGAACCCGTTGCCGCTGGAGCCGCTCACGTCGTCACCACCAGGACCGCGGTCACCAGCACGTTGAGGGTCGCCAGCGGCAGCAGGATCTTCCAGCCCAGCGTCATCAGCTGGTCGTAGCGCAGCCGCGGCAGCGTCGCCCGCACCCAGATGAAGACGAGGACGAGGCCGATCATCTTCACCAGCATCCAGATCGGGTCGAGCCAGCCGGGGCCGGGACCCATCCAGCCGCCGAGGAACATCGCTGCGGCGATCCCGGAGACGACCAGGATCTCCATGTATTCGACCAGCAGGAAGGAGCCGAAGCGCATGCCGCCGTACTCGGTCATGAAGCCCTGGACCAGCTCGGCGTCGGCCTCGGGCATGTCGAACGGGGTGCGGTTGGTCTCGGCGAAGCCGGC
>DASSLT010000047.1:0-141516 GCA_035689305.1 Solirubrobacterales bacterium
GGCTTTGTTCTTCCGACTTGAGCGCCTGCTCGCCTGACGGCGCGCTGCCATTGCGCTCTTCGGCCGCCTGCTGAGCCGCCTTTTCGATCGCCCGCTCCTGGGCCAGGCGGGTGATCTGCGCCGCCTGGCGGGACATGATCACGCTGAAGTTGAGCGCCAGGCCGAGCAGCAGCAGCAGCACGATCGAGAAGAGGGCGACGTTGGTGTTGCGGACGCCCATCAGGTTGGCGACCACCTCGAGCAGGCCGGGGAAGGCAGCGCCGGCGAGCATTCCTAGGCCGGCGACGAACCAGATCACGCTGTAGCGCTCCTGCAGGCGGTCGCGGCGGATCAGCTCGAGGATCATCAGCATGAAGAAGAGCGCCAGCACGGCGGCGACGATCCGGGTCTGCGAGGTGAGGTGGACCTGTCCGGCTTCGGCGGCGAAGACGAGCATCGTCTACTCCGTCTCCATGTGGCGCGGTCGGAACTGGCCGACCAGGAGGACGACCAGGCCCTTGAAGATGAAGAAGGCCGAGCGCAGCGGGGTCAGGAAGGAGGTCCCGCCGGCCCGCTCCAGCATCCGCACCGGCAGCTCCTCGACCCGCAGGCCCTGCCGCACCGCCAGCTGCAGCGACTCGATCTCGGCGAAGTCGGGCGAGTAGTGGGCGCTGAACAGCGACATCACCCGCCGGTTCGCCGCTCGCATGCCGCTGGTCGTGTCGGTGAAGCGCTGCCGCGTCGCCAGCGTCAGGAAGAAGCGGAAGACGCCGATTCCGATCCGCCGCGAGAAGGTCGGCTTGTAGTCGTCGCTCTGGGCGGCGGCGTCGGGGTCGCGGTAGCGGGAGCCGATCACGAGGTCGGCCCGGTCGGCCTCGACCTCGGCCAGGAGCCGCGCCACCTCGGCGGCCGGATGCTGACCGTCGGCGTCGAGATGGGCGCAGAAGTCATAGCCCTCGCGCAGTGCGTACAGGTACCCGGTCTGCAGCGCCGCGCCGAGCCCCTGGTTGAAGGGCAGGCTGGCGACGAGGACGCCGCTGGCCCGCGCCGTCGCCGCCGTCGCGTCGGTCGAGCCGTCGTCGACGACGAGCACGTCAGCGCCCGGAATGTGGGCGCGGACGTCGGCGATCACCTCGGAGACCGAGGCCTCCTCGTTCCAGGCGGGGATGAAGACGAGTGTTCGCACGGGAGGCCGATTCTCCCACGAAGGCCGGCCTGGACCCGCTTGTCAGGGCCCCTGGCGCTACTTCTTCCTCACAGAAGTGAATGGATTGTGTTAGTAAACCTTCATGGCAAGCAAAAGCGAGATTCTGGCCAAACCGCACTCGAGCGGTCCGCGCTTCGGAATGCGCCTCTGGCTGACCGCTTCCTTCGCCGCGGTCAGCCTGATCACGGCCGGCGCCGTCTACCTCTTCGGCGACAACCTGCAGGCGCTGATCGCCGCGGTCCTGGTCGGTGTCCTCGCCGGTTTCCTGATCGCGGTCGCGATCTCCCACCGGGTCGCGCGGCTGGCCCGCGCCGCCGGGGAAATGGCCGGCGGCTCCTTCGACGCGCCGCTCAACGTCTCCGGCCCTGACGAGATCGGCGACCTCGCCCGCGCCCTCGACTCGATGCGGGCCTCGCTGAAGGAGAGCTTCGGCGTGCTGACCGCCGACCGCAACAAGCTGGCGGCGATCTTCGACGGGCTGACCGACGTCGTGATGGTCGTCGACTACGAAGGGCCGGTCCGCTTCTCCAACCGCGCCGCGACCCGCCTGCTCGACGCCAACGGGCAGCCGCCGGAGGTGATCCTGCCGCAGCTGCACCGCGCCTCCGAGGTCGGCTTCTCGGCCCACCCGGCGATGCGGATCGGCGACCGCGCCTACGCGATGACCGCCCGCTCCCTGCCCGACGAGCGGGCGGTCCTCGCGGTGCTCCGCGACCGCACCGACGAGCTCCGCCGCGAGCTCGCCGAAGCCGACTTCGTCTCCAACGCCGCGCACGAGTTGCGCAACCCGCTGGCCGGGATCTCCGGCGCGATCGAGGTCCTGCAGGGCGGCGCCAAGAACGAGCCGCGCGACCGCGACCACTTCCTCAACCGGCTCGCCGACGACGCCGAGCGGATGAACCGGCTGACCCAGTCGCTGCTGACCCTGGCCCGGGTCGAGTCGCGCGGCGCCGCCGAGAGCGAGATCGTCGACGTCCCGGTCGCGATCCGCGACGTCGTCGCCGCGGTGACGCCGCCGCCGCACGTCGCGCTCGAGGTCGAGGTCGAGGACGAGCTGGCGGCTACCGGCGATCCGACCCTGCTCAGGCAGGTGATGATCGGCCTCTTGACGAATGCGTTCAAGAACACGCCGCCACCGGGCACCGTTACCGTTCGCGGCCGTCACGACGGCGAGGCTGAGGTCATCTTGGAGGTCATAGACACTGGGACGGGAATTCCCGCGGCGGAGATCGAGCGCGTTTTCGAGCGCTTCTATCGCCGCAGCGAGTCGCGCAAGCAGGAGGGCTTCGGCCTCGGCTTGGCGATCGCCCGCCGCATGGTCGACGTGATGGGCGGCCAGATCGGGGCCGATTCAGTCGAGGGCGAGGGCAGCACCTTCTGGGTGCGGCTCCCCGTCGCCAAGCCAAGCCCGACTCCGGTGGCTTGATGATGGGTAAGGAGGACAGATGAGCAGTGGCCGCATCCTGATCGCCGACGACGAGCCGTCGGTGCGCGACTCGGTTGGCTACGCGCTGACCCAGGAGGGCTTCGAGGTCACCGCCGCCGCCGATGGCGACGAGGCGACCGAGCTGCTCGGCAACGGCATCCCCTTCGACCTCCTGATCCTCGACATCATGATGCCGGGACCGAGCGGGCTCGACATCTGCCGCGACGTGCGCTCGCGCTCCGCGGTCCCGATCATCGTCCTCACCGCCAAGGACGCCGAGGTCGACAAGGTCGTCGGGCTCGAGGTCGGCGCCGACGACTACGTGACCAAGCCGTTCTCAGTGCGCGAGCTGCTCGGCCGCGTCCGCGCCCAGCTGCGGCGCCGCGAACTCGACCGCTCGCCGCTGGCCCAGGCGGTCAAGATCGAGTCCGGGCCGGTCTCGATCGATCTCGTCCGCCACGTCGCCACCGTGCGCGGGCGGCCGGTCAACCTGACCCGCTCCGAGTTCCAGCTGCTGCGCCTCCTGGTCGGCCGCCCCGGCGAGGTCTTCGCCCGCGCCCAGATCATGGAGGAGCTCTGGCAGACCGAGTTCGACGGCGACGAGCGCGCCTGCGACGTCCACATCTCGAACCTGCGCCAGAAGGTCGAGCGCGATCCCCAGCGGCCGGAGCTGGTCCTCACCGTGCGCGGCGTCGGCTACAAGTTCAGTCCCGGCGACGGCTCCTAGCCCGCGGGGATGTCGAGTTTGTCAACCAGAGGTTGACTAACTCGACACGGCGGATTGGAGCGTGACCGCGGCCAGCGGGTCGCGACCGTCCCAGATCCCGCGCGAGGCGTAGGGGCGGAAGCGGACGAAGGCGGAGGCATGGTGGAAGGGACGGGCGCGGTCGTTGCGCACCGCTGCCTGGTGGGCGCCGGCCTTGCCGTAGGCGTACTCGCGCATCGCCGCCATGCTGCGCCAGATCGAGAAGGTGGAGACGAGCCGCGGCGGCCGCGCCAGCCCGGTCGAGGCGAGCATCGCCCCGTCGGCGACGGCTTCGGCTTCGGCCGCGGCGGCGCTGCGCAGGAAGGGGACGGCGCGGGCGAGGCGCAGCCGGCCGAGGGTGAGGGCGACCACCGGCTCCTCGTCGTCGACCGGCAGCGGCTGCTCGGGCAGCCACGGCATCTCCGGCCAGTGGCCGGAGACCCGCAGTGGCCGCATCCGCACCTCCCAGCCCTCGGCGAAGGTCGCGGCCAGCGGATGGCTGCCGCCGAACTCGTCGAGCGCCTCGTCGCTCTCCCAGGCGGCGATCATCCCGACTCGCTTCGGGCGCGGCGAGGGCAGGAGGCCGGCGCTGATCGGTGCCGTGGTGACGGTCTCGGCATAGGTCAAGCCGGGAACGGCGCCGGGCGCGGGCGGTCTCCGCAGCGCCTTCAGGGCGGCGCCGGGGCCGGGATCGGCGAGGTGAAAGGAAACGATCATCGTGCGCTACCTCCGCTCGGAGAACTAACCTAGTGGAGACTAGGAAACTACCTAGGGACTACTAGGTTGTCAACCGGCTCAACCCCTGAAGCAACGAAGCGCAAGCGCCTCAGTGCCGCCGCCCGGCGCGAGGTGATCGCTGCCGCCGCGACGGAAGTGTTCGCCGAGCGCGGCTACCACGGCGCCTCGATCGAGGAGATCGCCCGCCGCTCGGGGGTGACGCCGCCGGTCGTCTACGACCATTTCGCCTCCAAGCAGGACCTCTATCGCTCTCTGCTGGAAACCCACTTCGCCGACCTGCGCGAGGTCTGGCGGATCAACTTCCCCGGCCCGGACCCGGCCGGGGAGCGGGTCGAGCGCTCCTTCGACGCCTGGTTCGCCTACGTCGAAGAGCACCCCTTCGCCGGGCGCATGCTGTTCCGTGACACCACCGGGGACCCTGAGATCGCCGCCATGCATGCCGAAGTCGCGGCCGAGAGTCGCGCCGGGGTGATGCCGCTGGCCGCCGCCGAGCTCGGCGTCCTCAACCTCGCCGACAGCGCCACCGTCGACACCCTGTCGATGTTCTGGGAGGTGCTGAGAGGCGTCCTCCAGGGGCTGGCGATGTGGTGGAGCGAGCGTCCGGACATCCCCCGAGAACAGGTCGTCGCGGTGGCGATGAACACTCTCTGGATCGGGCTCGAGCGCGTCCAGCAGGGCGAAGCCTGGAGCCCCGGGGTACGTCCCGAGACCTAGGAGGTTCGGCGCTCGACCAGCTGTTTGAGCCCGGCGAGGCTGCGGTCCCACTCGGCGCCGACCTGATCGATCCAGGCCACCGCCTCGACCAGCGGCTCGGTGTCGAGCTCGAACAGCGCCTCGCGGCCGCTGCGGTGGCTGCAGACGAGCCCGGCCTCGGCGAGCAGCTTCAGGTGCTTGGCGACCGCCTGGCGGCTGATCGGCAGCCCGGAGGCGAGGCCGGTCGCGGTCGCTCCCGGCTGCGCGGCGAGGGCCTCGACCAGGTGGCGGCGGGTCGGGTCGGCGAGCGCGCTGAAGACCGTGTCGACGCGGGCCTCGGCTGCTGAACCTGACGTGGCCACGGCTCAGGCGAGAACGAGCCGGCCGACCTGGAGGCGCAGCGCCCGCAGCCGCGGCGCCCAGCCGGCGGCCAAGAGCGGCGCCGCACTCGGCACCAGCCCCGACTCGATCACGGTCAGGCGGGTCCCCTCGGCGACGGCATCGACGACGAACTCGACCCGGCTCGGGCCGCCGCCCTCGCGCCACCAGCTGAAGGCGAGCCGTTCCGCCTCCTCGACCAGCTCGACCTCGCCGCGGCGCTCCTCGCCGTCCTCGAAGCGGCAGACGACCTCGCCGCCCTCCTGCGGGTCGAGCTCGACCTCGGGCGCCAGCCACTCGCTCAGCTGCCCCTCGTCGGTGATCGCCTCCCAGACCTCGGCGGGTGGGGCGTCGAGAACGACCGACCTCGTTACGGTGTGTGCTAGCGTTGACACGCAACCATATAGTTGCACATCTGAAAGAAAGGGAGGCCCAATTGCCACTGGTACCGATGGTCGTCGAGCAAACCGCCCGCGGTGAGCGCTCCTTCGACATCTACAGCCGCCTGCTCGCGCAGCGGATCATCTTCCTCGGGGAACCGGTGACGGAGGACCTCGCCAACCTGATCATCGCCCAGCTCCTGCACCTCGAGGCCGACGATCCCGACAAGGACGTCAGCCTCTACCTCAACTCGCCCGGCGGCTCCGCCTACGCCGGCCTCGCGATCTACGACACGATGCAGTTCATCAAGCCCGACGTGCAGACGATCTGTTACGGTATCGCGATGTCGGCCGGCTCGCTGATTCTCACCGGCGGCGCCAAAGGCAAACGGATGGCGCTGCCCAACAGCCGCATCCTCATCCACCAGCCGAGCAGCGGCTTCGAAGGCCAGGCCAGCGACATCGAGATCCACGCCAGAGAGGTCCTCGGGCTGCGCGACCGGCTCAACGACATCTACGTCAAGCACACCGGCCAGGACAAGGACCAGATCGAGCTCGACATGGAACGCGACAAATTCTTCCAGCCCGATGCGGCGGTCGAGTACGGCCTGATCGACCGCGTGATCGACTCCCACGACTTCCAGCCCACCCCCGTCGGCTTCCGCGACAGCGACGGCTCCAACGGCGGCGGCGACTCGGGCAACGGCGAGCCCCAAGCCGGCTAGCTACGCCGAGGTTGCGTTTTCCGTCGCCAGGCGACGGTTTTCGCAACCTCGCGAGTCAGGAGAGGCGGCGGCAGGCCCAGGCGCCGGCGAGGACGGCGGCGCTGGCGCCGAGCACGCCGGTGACGCCGGCCTTGCGGGTCTCCGGGTCGCCGAGGGCGAGCCCGAAAGCGGCGGTGTCGGCGGCGTCGAGGGCGGTCCCGGCGAGGGTGGCGGCGCGCAGGGCGCCGCGGTTGTCGCGGGCGGCCAGGGTGACGAGGCCGAGCGCGAGGTCACGGGCGCCGATGACCTTGGCCAGCGCCGTCCCGGTCGCGTCGGTCTCGGCGAAGCCGAGTGCCCGCAGCCCCGGCCTGGTCGCGAACAGGGTGCCGACGCCGATCGCGACGCGGCCGGCGCCGATCGCCAGCGCCGCCTGGCGGCCGAGGGGATCGATCTGTCGCCGTCTCGCCACGGGTCCAATCTAGCCGGTAGGCGCGCCTCGGCATGATGGTCAGGTGGCAGAGGGCGACACGATCGTGCGCGCGGCGCAGCGGCTGGACCAGGCACTGGCGGGGCAGACGGTCGCCGTCAGCGCTCCCAACCCGCGCGGTCGCGCCGCCGGCGTCGAGCGCCTCGACGGCAGGCGCTTCGAGGGCGCCGAGCCTCGCGGCAAGCATCTGCTGCTCGGCTTCGGCGACCTCGTCCTCCACAGCCACCTGGGGATGAGCGGCGGCTGGCACGTCTACCCACGGGGCGCGCGCTGGCGCCGGCCGCGGGCCTCGGCCTGGGCGGTGCTGAGCGGGGAGCGGGCGGAGGCGGTCCAGTTCGGCGGCCCGACCCTGCGCGTGCTGCCGACGGCCAAGGCCCATCGCGACCCGCAGCTCGCCCGCCTCGGTCCCGACGTCCTCGCCGCCGAGTTCGATCCCGCGCTGGTGAGCGCGGCGATGCGCGCCGACCCCGGCCGCGGCGTCGGCGACGCCCTGCTCGACCAGACCCTGGTCGCCGGGATCGGCAACATCTTCAAGAGCGAGGCCTGCTTCGCCGCCCGTGTCGACCCCTGGCGCCCGGTTGACGACCTCAGCGAGGAAGAGCTGGCCGCGGTCCTCCTCGCTGCGCGGGAGCAGATGCTCGACGCCGTCGCCAAGGGCGGGCGCAAGAACTTCTCGGTCTACCGCCAGCGCGGCCCCTGCCCGGCCTGCCGCCGGCCGATCTCCAGCCGCGGTCAGGGCGACGCCAACCGGACCACCTACTGGTGCCCGAGCTGCCAGGGTTAGCCGCCGGCCGTCGCTGGAGACTTGACGCCCCTATGGGGGCCTCAACCCACCGCTCACCGTCTTACTACCTGGTCGCCGGCGTCGCGCTCGACCGTGAGATGGACCGCCTCCGCGCGCTGCCCGCCTTTGCCGACGGCCCGCTGCCCAGCCGCGCCCCCGAGCTCAAGGTCCGCCGGGCCCGCCGCAAACCGAACCGCCTCGGCTTCGCCGTGCCGACCCAGTACCGCCTCTCGGTCACCGCCTACCCCGGCGCTCGGCCCGGTGACCTCCTGGAGACCCTGCTCCACGAGCTCACCCACCTCCACGTCGGCCGCGCCGCCGAAGCCCACGCGTGGCACGGGCCGACCTTCAAGGCAACCCTCGCCCGAGCGATGAACGAGGCCTACGGCGTCACCGACGTCCGTCCCTCGAACACCCTCCACGGCGTCTACGCCGAGGCGATCGAGCGAGCGCTGGCGGCTCAGACGCGGGCCAGCACGGTCGCGTACTTGGAGGCCTGAAGGTTGAGGCCGGGGGCCGGCCCGTACTCCCCGTCCAGCGCCTCGACCTGCTCGATCCGGGCGAGCTCGAAGGCGCGCCAGTCCGGCAGCGGCCCACCCGACCTGCTCGGGCCGCTCAGCTGCCAGCAGTCGACCAGCAGAGTGCCGCCGACGTCGAGGTAGAGAACCTGAGCGTGGACGGCGCGGCTTGCGCCGCCGTCCCCCTCGTAGGCCAGCGCCAGCGGCCTGCGCAAGCCCAGCGCCTCACGGATGGTCGCTTCCACGTTCACCCCGCAGAGCCGACGATCGGACTTGAACCGATGACCCCTTCATTACGAACGCGATTTTCGGGACCTTCTGAGTTCAACCAGGCACGATTCCGTCTGAGGAGTTCGGCTGATTTCAGTACAGAATCGCCGAGCCGGGGACATATTTCGGGACACGGTTCCCGCCGATCGTCGGCCAAGATCTGTCTGACCCCCGCCTTAGCCTCGGAGGCGTGGAAATCAATTTCGGCCAGCAGTATCGGCGATCTCAAGGCGAAGGCTCAGATCAGTTCATTGAGAGCCTCGCTCAGTTCTGCCAGCACCGGCTGCATGGTCTAGTTCTCTGGATCGAGCTAGCGGACGGGCGGACTGCAGAAGGCGTAATCGACAGGGTGAGCGCGGACAGCGGAGTGACCCTTGAAAGAAGGGACGAAACGGTCATCGGCACCTTCCCAGCCGATCAGATCCTTGCGTTTGCTTTCCCGCCCGAACCGCCGATCGACCACTCGGACGAGCTGCGAGGCATCTAGTGCCGACGCAGCTTGAAGTCAGTAACCTCGGCGCCGAAATCCTGGCGATTGCTGGTGAACAGGCGAGTGGCCGGAGCACGTCGTGGATGGCAACCTGTCTTGGCTGTAGCGATGCCGAGGCGGTGACCTACGCGGCGGAGATGGCAGACGCTGGTCTGCTGGAGCGAGTCGGCGGGACGAAGTTTCGGGCCACGGCCCACGGACGGGAAGCTCTCGAAGCCTGGAACAGCACGACCATCGATCGCGAGAGCGCGGCTCTGAAGCAGGCCCGGCGGCACTGGTAGCGCGACCTAGCTGAACGTATTTTCGGCTACCCAGCGGGCAAGGTCCGCTCGGGTGAATCGAAGGCCGCGGCCGATGCGAACGTGCGGCAGGTGCCGTGAGCGGACCAGCTCATAAAGAGTGCTGCGAGGAACGTGCAGCAACCTGGCCGCCTCGGCCGCGTTCAGAAGCGGCTCCGAAAGAAGCTCATCGTGAGACTTCTGAAGTGGGCTGGGCTTCACTCCGATGCGCTCCATCGAAGCGAAGGTAGAACCCAGGGTCGCCCCCGGGAAGGGGGGCGGGGGGCCGCCCCCCCTCGCCCGGGGTGCCTTGCCTTGCCTCGGCGAGTCCCCCTCTGCCCGTACGCCGAAGCCCGGGCAGAGCGACCACAGCCCCGGCAAAGCCGAGACGTTTGGCCCGGCTCCCACGCACCTATGCCCGGGCATCGACTTCTGCCAGGGCTAAGCCAGGGCAATCTCCCGGCACCAATGCCCCGGCATAGCTCCCGGCTCGAGAGCCCCGGCACCGAGCACTCGCCAACGCCGCAGCGAACCGATTCCTTCCCGACGACCATGCAGCCAAGGCGGTCATTACTCCCTGAAAGGGACACCGAAGCCGACCGACCAACCCGCTCACCGACCCGCCCCGACTCTTCCTCCCCCCGCGCCAGGCTGACCACGAACACTCCATCGTGTGTGTGCGTGGTCAGCGTGACGCGGGGGCTGCTTCGCCCATTGGGCCGGGACGGGGCTACGGACTGGGAATCCGCAGTTTTGTCCGCAGCCCGCAGCCGCCTCACAGCTCCAACCCCATGCCGAGATCGCGCTGCTGGGTCCGCTCGAGGCCAAGGCTGCGCTGGGCGGAGTCGATCAGCCGCTCGACCCGCTGCCACTCGCGGCGGCGATCGGGATCGCCATTCGGCCGCTGGCCGATTGCCGTGTCCCTGTTCGCTAAGCCATGCCGTTGTCGGTAGCTCTCGATTCCCGCTACCGCCCGCTCCCATTTCTGCCGCTCGGCCGTGTCGGTCGGCCTGGGTCCAAGTTCCTTCTCGATGTAGGGGGGAGGGGAGAGGGCGAGGGCGGTGATCTGCACCCGCTCGCGCTCGGCGAGGATGTGATCGATGACCGCGACCTCCGTGCGGGCAGCGTAGGGGACCGGGGGAAGCTCGGCGAGTTCGCGGCGCAGCTCCTCGACGCCGCCGCGTGCGCGTTCGACCTTGTCTCGCGCGACTTCGATGCCCCGCAGCCGCTGCTCGCGCTCGGCGGCGCGCTCGCGCTCGGGGTGCGGCTCGCTCAGCCGCCGTTCATGCTCGGTGGCGAGCCGGTCGACCCGCGCTTCGGCTCGCGCGATCTCCGCGGCGAGCCCGTCGTGGCGGTTCTCGATCGTCTCCTCGGCGACGGTCCCGGGACGGCGGGCGAGCAGCTCCTGCGTCGAGAGCTTTGCGAGCGAGGAGCGCAGCGCCTCGTCGTGGGCGGCGACCTGGGCGCCGTCGCGCTCGGCGGCCCGGGCGATGTGGCCGAGACCCTCGCGCTGCTCGCCGAAGGGACCGATCTCGGCGCGCTCGAGCTGGATCTCCGGGGTCGCGTAGAACCACGTCTCTCCGCGGGTGCGCGAGGCGGCGACATAGAGCTCCTGGCGATCCATCGAGGGATCGGCGGCGACGTAGGCGCGCTCGGCCGTCGAGCCCTGGGCCTGGTAGGTGCTCGCCGCGTAACCGAGCTGGATAGCCCCCGACCCGTCTGCCTCGTTGGCCCGCCCCAAGTAGACGGAATCGACACACACCCGCCTACGGGTGTCGATTCCGTCCAATTCCACCGTCTGAGCATCGACGTCGACGTCCGCGACCCGCCAGCGCTCCCGGTTGTAGATCTGGGCGCGGTGGTCGTTTACCCGCGTGATCACCTGATCGCCGGGCGCGAAGCGCTGACCGGCGACCTCGATCTCCTGCTGACCGAGCCGCCCTTCGGCCCTCATCACCTCCCGCGCCAGCGCGTTCAGCTCGCCGACCTCGGCGTTTCGCTTCGCAATCATCACCGAGTCCTCGCCGCGGCTGAAGCTCTGCCACCAGTCGGTGACCATCGCCTCGCGGCGAGCCTCGGCGTCGGCGCAGACGACGACGCGCTGCTCGCTCTCATAGAGGGTCAGCGCCTGGCGCCCCTCGCCCGCGCGAATGCGCTTGGCCGCTTCGCGATCGAGATCGAAGCGGTGGCGGATCACTTCATCGAGGGTGATCACCTCGTGGCGCTCGGCCAGCGCCGCGAAGAGGCCGCCGGCCTCGATCTCGCCGAGCTGGGCGGGATCGCCGACCAAGACGAGCTTGATGTTCGCCGCCCGGGCGTGCTCGACCAGCCGCGCCAGGGTGCGGGAGTCGACCATCGCCGCCTCGTCGACCAAGAGCACCGTGTCGTAGCGAAGGAAGCGCTCGCCCTTCCGCGCCGCGCGGTCGGCCTCGGCCAGGAAGCCGGCGACGCTGGTGGCCTCGAGCCCCTCGGCGCGCAACACGTTCGCTGCCCGCCAGGTCGGCGCCGTCACCCTGACCCCGATCCCGGCGCCTGCCCAGCCTTCGGCCGCGGCGGCGATCGCGTAGCTCTTGCCGGTGCCGGCCTCGCCGATCACGATCGCCAGCCGCCCGTGGCCGCTCAGAAGAGCCTCGACCATCTCGCGCTGGTCGGGCTTCATCGTCGGGCGAGCGCTGAGCGCCCGGGCGGAGAGCAGCTCGCCGGCAAGTGGGCCGTCACTGGCCTCGGCCAGCTCCCCCGCCGTCTCGAGCGCGCGGCGCTCGAGCTCCCAAATCGCCTTCGTCGTGTAGCGCTCGCCCTTGGCGCCGGCGCCAAGGGCGACGATGTCGGGCGAGGCGAGGAAGGCGTCAGCCGCCGCCTCGATCACCGCCACGGGGGCGCCTGACTCAGCTTCGGCAGCGATCGTCTGGACTACGTCGCGGCGATCGAAGTGAGATCGTCTTTCAGTGACGGCGCCGCCGATGCGCCGTTGATCGCCATCGCGCATCTGGATGGCGGCGGCGCCGTCGCGCTCGGCGGCGCTCGCCCGCTCGCGCACCCCGGCAAGCTGCTCGGCGCCGAGGCCGATCGATTCCGCTTGCGAGCGCCAGCGCTCGCGCAGGTCGGTGCCCGAGAGATCCTCCTTGGCGCGGCGGGTCTCGAGGTTTGCGACCTGGCGCGAGCGCGCCGAGGCTTCCGGCCCCGCCGCCTCAAGTATCTCGGCGCGGCGTTTGGAGAAGAAGCGCAGATGCTCGTCATCGAAGCCCTCGATCTCGGCAATCCCATTGCGGACCTCCTGCCAGCGCACGCCGAGCCGCTCGCTCAGCTCGGCCCTGATCTCTGCCTCATAGAGGTAGCCGGCGGTTTTCGCGTGGTCGTAGATCGGCGGGTGGTAGAGGCGGGTGAAGCGGCCGTCGGCCCGGGTCGCGTTCGCGATCAAGGTGTGGGTGTGGAGCTGGGGATCGCCTGACCGCGAGGAGCGGTGGACGTAGCCGGCAGCGATGAAGCCCTCCCCGAGGAGGACTTCATGGCCGCCAGCGCCGCGGCGGGTCAAGCCGGCGTGGCGCTGCACGTAGCCGAGCGCGGCTTTGACCGCCGCCGCATGGGCGGCGGCAATCTCGGCGCCTACCTCCGGGCCGCCGAGCGCGCCGAGCAGGGAGACCGACTTCGGCGCCGAGAAGGTGAGATCGAAGCCGGGAACCGGTTCGGCGACGTGGCGCAGGCCGAGCGGCTCGCCGTCGACCGGGTTGCGGCCACTCAGCATCCCGACCAGCTGGTCGGGTCCGACCTCGCCGTCAAGGCCGAGCTCCTCGGAGCCGTCGCCGAGCCACTGACCCGCCGTCTCGCCCTCGCCGGAGTAGTAGTCCTCGGCGCCTTCGGCGACCTTGCCGAGGTAGTAGTCGGCCTTGCCGTCGCCGATCTTGCCGATCGTCAGCATCGGCTCGCGCCCTGGGCGGGGCCGAAGGTCTCGCAGGTCTTCGCCATCTCGCCCCGGTTGGCCAGCCGGGACGGCGTTTGCACCGGGTTGGTCGGACGGTTGCTCACCGCCCCCTTGTCACGAAAGCGGGGGTCTTGTATTGGGCGAATCGAGGGGAGGGAGGCGCGACCGCACCTCCTATACGCCGGATCAGGCGGCTTGGTGCCCCTGCCGATCGACGGTTTGCGAGGCTGGCGCAGACACGCCGCCCGGGGGCTGACATGCAGGCCCCCGGGCGACTTCAGCACCCCACGGTTCAGTCGCGGGGCGGCTCGATCCGAGGATCCAGCAGAGCCGGAGGAACCTCAAATCCGGCAAGGCCAAAGATTGTCGGGATCGGCATCTCTCCAGATCTGTCAAGCCTGATCTTCGATTCCACATTGATTTCGAAGAGGGCCTCGAACGTGTGCATGAGGACGGCCTGGCACTCCCCCCAACCCCGCTCGTCTAGCGCAAGTGGCTGGTGTGTGAAGTGGCTGTTGGGACGCTTGTCAAAGGTTTCGGCCTTCCACGCGTCCCAGCAGCGATTGAAGAAAACCCGGATGCCTGTCTCGCTGAGTCGGCGGCGCTCCTTCATGTCCAGGCCGGCGAAATTCGGGGTCCGTGATGATCGGCTTCTGTGCTGCCCAGTAGAGGTGCATCCGCACCCCTCGTCTTTGAACCTCGCGGCGGTTCAGGAAGCCCGCTTTCAGCAGTGCGCGGAAGTGGTAGTAGGCCCTCTCTCGCGGAACCTTGTTCCGTATCGCGAACTGCTCGACTGTCACCTCGCCCTCGTTGCACGCGGCCAGAATCCGTACTCGCAAATCGTGGCTGAGAAATGCCTTTCCCGTTGGCTCTGCCATTGCTCATCTTCTCCCTGTAGAGACCCCTGTCTGCGTGGTCCTCCCTACCCGTTGGAGCTTCCTGCCGGGTCGCTCGAACATACCCCGCTCATACCTTCCAGTGGTCGGAAACATCAGATCTTCCAAAGTAAGGGAAACTTGATTGCTCATAAATTCCCTTGCAAAGGAGGTGGAGACAATGCAGATCTACCGCGTCGGGTGTACCGCTCCGGTGCTTTCCATTCGAAAGGTTTGGATAGACCGCACTCCGGGGCGCCGCCGCCGGGAGGTAGGTTCGACCGCGCCCTTGAGCCAGGGCCGGTTGGTTCTTTCGAGCGGCGGCGCCGACGGGTTACTGCTCAGTCGCTCCTATGTCAAGGAACCCCTCTGAGAATCAACGGGTGCTGGAGACATAGATCTAGAAAATTCAAGGAGAAAACAACCGCCGAGATTCGACCCCGCCGGGGCGGGTAGCAGGGGTTGCGGTCTGTGAAACGCGCCCCGCCTGGGCGTTTGCGCGCACCGAAGTCGGCAGACGGAGCTGCCCTCCGTGGGGGCGGGGCTGGCTGCCGGCGCATCTATCCTCCGCTGGGCGAGCCGGGAGCGCTGGGACCGATCAACCAAGTCCCCTCTAATGGGTACGCTGATCGAAACCTCTGATCTCCTGACGAACACGGTCGTCGTCCTCGGAACCGTGGCGTGGGCGGTGTCCGGCGCGATGGCAGCCGCTCGCCACCGGCTGGACTGGTTCGGTGTGGTCGTCTTGGGTGTGATCGTCGCTGTCGGCGGCGGCACCGTCCGGGATCTTCTGCTCGACCTGGAGGTCTCATGGATCGAGCAGCCCTGGCCCGTCTTCCTTGCCGCCGGCGTTGCTCTGCTCACGATTCCACCGGCGAGGCGCTGGGCCACCGCGGTCGACCAATGGCAGATCGTCCTGGCCGCCGACGCGCTGGGGCTAGGGCTGTTCACGGTTCTCGGCTGCGATACGGCGCTGCACGCAGGTACGAGCTCCGTGGTCGCGGTGATCCTCGGAGTGATGGGAGGGATCTCCGGCGGCGTCATTCGCGACCTCCTGTTGACCAGAACGCCTGTCGTCTTGACTGGCGAGATCTACGCCCTGGCTGCAATTGCCGGGGCGGTCGCCTACGTCCTGTTGCTGCGGACCTCGATCAGCCCGGTCGGAGCGTTGTGGATTCCAGTCCTGCTGACGTTCGGGCTACGAGCAATCGCCCTGCGTCGCGCCTGGTCGATACCGGCAGCCCGCATCGACCGCGACGGCGATGGTTGATATCTAGCCGGGTTACGGACGGGACCCGTGGGGACTTTGCCCGGACGAGGAAGTTCCAGCTCAGATGGGGCAACACATGGGCCAACAAGCCCACGGATTCCAGCCGATCTCCACGTAGCTCTATATCGCGAGAACCGCTTAAAACGGCGCCTCACGTAGCTCAACGGGCCACGGAATCGGGCTCAATAGCGGACTGTCCGTGTGAGAACCCGAAGGTCTCGGGAGTCCTTCCGCTGAGCCAAAATGCCGCCCCCGTGCAGTTTCCTTGAATTAGAGCAGCGGGGCTGGCAGTAAGCCGTTCGGTTAATTCAAAATCGCACTCATATCGGGAAAAGGCTCGTACTCAGGAAGGCGATTCGGCGACCGAGATCGCCCCGGTGAGGTGGTCGAGCGCGACGTTGGCGTGCATGCGGACCCCGGTCTCCAGCACCGAGTCGTCCGCGTAGAAGTGCGGGTTGTGGTTCATCGCGATGCCCCGGCCGCCGGGTTCGGGCGCCATCGTGCCATCGGCGCGCAGTTCGACGTCCTGGGCGCCGAGCTGGAGGTAGGCGCCGCCGTACTTGTTGACGAAGTAGGAGACGTCGTCGTAGCCGAGACCCGGGGGTGCTTCCACCAGGTGGTCGTGGCCGACGACGTGCTCGAGGGTGGGAAGCACGGCGTCGATCCACGGTTTGGTGTTGTGGACGGCGGGGACGGGCTGGAGGAACTCGACCTCGGCCGTCGCCCCGTAGGCCTCGGCTACGTTCTCGGCGGTGCGTTTGACCCGTTCGCGGGCGATGTCCATGTCGGGTTCGACCGTGCTGCGGATCGTCCCGAGGAGCTGCACCTGCTCGCCGACGACGTTGAAGCGACCGACGTCCTCGACGTGGCCGATCGTGATCGCCAGCGGGTCATAGCCGGGAAGCTGGCGGTAGACCTGGCCCATCGCGGTGATGATCTCCGCGGCCGGCGGCAGCGGGTCGATCCCCGCCCACGGAGTCGAGCCGTGGACGCCCTTGCCCTTGACGGTGATGCGGATCAGCACCGAGGCGCCGTACTGGTTGCCGGCGAGGTAGGCGACGACGCCCTTGGGGTAGGGCGTCACGTGCATGCCGAAGACCATCGACGGTTCGGGGTCTGAGAGTGCCCCCTCGGCCTCCATCTCGCGGGCGCCGCCGTCCTCGTCGATCGGCGGACCCTCCTCGGCGGGCTGGAAGACGAAGAGGACCGTGCCCGGCAGGTCGGCCCGCGCTTCGGCGAGGACGGTGGCGGCGCCCATCAGCATCGCCGTGTGGCAGTCGTGCCCGCAGGCGTGGGCTACCGGGTATGGGCCTCCGGGGTAGTCCTCGTCAACGACCGTCGAGGAGAACTTCTCTCCCGATTCCTCTTTGATCGGCAGGGCGTCGATATCGGCCCGCAGGGCGACGACGCGGTCGCCGTCCTTCCCACCGCGCAGCACGCCGACCACACCGTGTCCGGCGATCTCGGTTCGCACCTCGTCAAGCCCGAGCGAGCGCAGGTGGTCGGCGATCATTTGCGAAGTCTGGGTCTCCCGGTTGGACAGCTCGGGATGTTCGTGCAGCTGGTGGCGCCAGGCGACAACCTGCTCGGCGATCTCCGCGGCGGCCTGGTCGAAGCGTTCGTGGAGGTCGTGGGGAGGGACGGATTCGGCGGTCCGCTGATGCCGGGCGAACCGCTCTTTGCCCGTCAGGGCGATGCAGGCCATAGAAATCTCCTCTGGAAGAACGTCTTCCCTGTCTCTACCCCGGTCCAGCTTTCCTAAGCGTTCGAAGGCTCCGAAGGCACCCCGTCCGGGAAGGGGGTGTTCTGCGCCTAGTGGGCCGGAGCGAGCGCAGCGGTTGGCTCCTGCAGCGTCCTCCAGACCACCCGCACCAGGTGCCGTTTGAGGCAGCGGAACGCTTCCTTGGTCGACTTTGCTTCGGCCCGCTTCTTCGCCAGGTAGGCCCGGGCCGGAGGATGGACGCGGGCCTGGGTGAGGACGACCTGGTGCAGGGCCGCGTTCAGCTTGCGGTTGCCCATCCGCGAGAGCCGGTGGCGGGCGTAACGGCCAGAGGAGACCTCGATCGGTGCGCAGCCGGCGTGGCGGGCCAGCGCGGCGTCGGAGTGAAAGCGCCGTGGCCCGCCGACCTCGACGAGGAGGCGAGCTGCGATCAGATCGCCGACTCCCGAGAGGGCAAGCAGGCCCGGAGCCATCGGCCGCACCGCGACGGCGATCTCCGCGCGCAGGGCGTCGATCGCACGGGTCAGCTCGCCGATTCGGGCCAGCAGCTCCCGGCAGATCCGCACCTGAACCCCGTCCCCGTAGCGCCCTAAGGCGCTGGGAGAGGCTGCGGCGGGTGTCGGCGCGGTTCAGGGTGCGGGCGAAGGGCTCGAGATCGGAGTCGAGGTCGTGCATGTGCCAGCGCAGGCGCGAGCAGATCGCGGTGCGCTCGCCGACGAGGTCCTCGCGGTGGTCGACGAGGAGCTTCAGCTCGCGCAACTTCGGGTCGTGGGTAGCGCGCGGCAGGTTCGGCTCGCGCAAGGCCGCGCGGGCCACCGCGAGGGCGTCGATCGAGTCCGACTTGCCGTAGGTGCGGGCGGTGTTCCGCTCCCTTGCGGTCAGGCGGGTGCCGACCCGCAGCACCAGTTCCTCGGCGCCCAGTAGGAAGCGCTCCAGGCGGCCGTTGACATGGCGGCAGTCCTCAAGGGCGAAGCGCAGCTCGCCTCCCTCACCGGCGAGCTCGTGCGCCCAGGCCAGCAGGCGCTCGTGCCCTTCGGCTGTGCCGGGGATCGTCAGCTCGCCGAGCAGCTGCCCGGTGGCGTCGGCCACCGCGGCGGCGGTGTGGGTGTCTTTGTGGGGGTCGATTCCGATCGTGATCACTCCGTGTGCGCCTCCCTAGGCTGTCGTTGTCCTCAAAAGCGGATCGGCGCCGGACAGAACCGGGTTTGGTGGTCAAGCTCCTATTAGGTCACGCCGTCGATCCTCTAACGCGGCGGGCGACACGACTCACTCGGTCAGCCTCCAGAGGCGACGAGATAATGCGGAGTCAGCCCGCCGCGCTGAGGACGCTAGGCCGGGTGTTGGACGTCAACTCCGCGGCTTCGTGTAGGCATGGAACCACCCGGTGATAGTGCGTGAGGGGTTTTGCCGTCGGCTGTTTGTAGTTGTCCTCTGAGCCTCTCGAGCTCTCTGCTGTGGCCTGCATGGCTCTAGGTGCTCATTGGCTTGGTGGTCTTTGAGGCTTGTGCTGCTGGTGATCTTTAGCTTGCTCTGGTTGTTGATGGCTGGCTTTTGTCTTTGGCTGCTGGATCGCTTCTGGCCGCCGGCCGGCGCTCACGCCGGCCGCGTTGACGGCTCCCCTCGAGCGCCGTAGGGTGACCCCGGGAGGTGGATCGATGCCGGCTGGGGAGCCGAGCGGTAAGCCCTGGAAACCTTCGTTTCGCGCTGAGGACCTGGCCCTCTTCGCCGAGAAGGCCCGCGACCTCGACGCAGAGTTCCTTGACCGCGAGGGCAATTCCATGTCCCCCGGCGAATGGTTCGAGGCCAAGGCCGATCCCGACTATCTCGTCGTCGCCTTCGATCCGGTTGGCCCCCTTGGGATCCTGACCACCTGGATCGGCGTCCACTACGAAGGCGATCGGGGCTGGGAGCGCGTGATCTTCGGGACGCAGGTGATCTACCTCGATCAGGAGAAGATGGCGCGGGCGATCGTTGGCGCCGTCGGTCCCGGCAAACGCCCGCCGCCGTCAGATCCCGATAAGTCGTTCGACATCTTGAGGATCGACGCCCCCGACATCGGCGAGATCCTCCAGCGCTTCGGCTGGCGGACGCTCCCAGATGCCGAAACCGGCCACGGCTGGATCGTTGACGGATTCAAGGAGCGACTCCTCGAGGACCCGCTGACCTAGCGAGCTCGATCGCGGCCGGTTGTCGCCTCGCGGTGCTCTAGTCGAGAAGCTGTCCAGGCTTGACGCCGAGGGCTTTGGCGAGTTTCAAGAGCGTCGAGACCTGCGGGTCGCGCTGGCCCCGCTCGATCCGGCTGATCTCGCCGGCCTGGACGCCGCTGCGCTGGGCGACCTGTTCCTGCGTCAGTTCCTTCTCATCGCGGACCGCCCGCAGGTTCTCGCCGAGCTTGCCCACGGCGGCAATCGTGCAGCAGGGGCGCTCAGATCACCATGTAAAACTTTACAAGTCACCTTGCTAATCTCCCCCCACGGCCTCGGCGCTCAAATCGAGGGCCGATCCCGTCCCCCCACAGGCAGGCGGCGTCCGAGATCGGCCCATTGCCCACCGCCGCGCTAGGCAGCCTTGAGGACCCTGTTGCTCACCTGAACAGGCGGCACTTTCGTGACCTTCATCGACACTCACCCCCTCCCATTTCCTCGGTCCCGGCGCGAACCGCCGGGGGAGAGGGCTAATGCTAAAAAGCTTTCCAGTATCGGGGGAGATGTGAGTACCCGAGCAACCGTGATCAGCGCGGAGGCATATGCTCGGCCTCTGCTGAGTACGTGAAAGAAATCGACTAAGGAGGGCGGCGGTGGCGAGGACGCCTCTCAGGCCGGGACAGAGGAAGAAGACGATCGAGGAAGTGGTCTCCTACGCACTGGGACATCGAATCCGCGTCCACATCCTGATCGTCCTCAACGAAGGCACGTTCACGCCTGCCCAGATCGCCCGGATCATTGACGAGCCGCTCAATCAAGTCTCGAACCACATCAGAGAACTGGTCGACGCCGGCTCAATCGAACTGGCCAAAACCGAGCAGGTACGAAACGCCACCCTGCACTACTACCGCGCGGTGGAAATGCCGTACTACAGCGACGAGGAATACGCCGCGATGACGCCGCAGGAGCGGCAAGTCACCATCGGTCTTGTTGTCCAATCCGCAATTGCGGAGATCATGGCCGCCCTTTGGGGAGGGAGATTGCCGGATGACCCTCGGCTCTGGCTGGCCTGGGACTGGTTCAACGTCGACAAGCAAGGCCGCGAAGACATCGCGGATGAGCAAGAAGGATCTTGGGGTCGTTTGCGGGACATTGAGATTGAAGCCACTAATCGCCGGGCGAAGACTGGTGAGGAAGCGCAGTCGATCATCGTCACCCAATTCGGCTACGTGCGCGCCCGCAAGGGTCCGGTCGTGCCGACACGCTCACAGGATGGTGAACATCTCTCAGAGCGCGATTGACCGGCGCGTACCCATCTGGAACCTTTCACCACTCGACCGAGACAGACCGCCTCGCGAGTAGTCGCGCAGGGGCGGGCGGTCACCCGGCGGTCGGGGTGGCGGGGCCTGTCCCAAACTGATCCTCGCCACCCTGACAGCCGGGGGTCAGGTGAGAACCAGTGACAAGGATTTCCTCCAACATGCCACCCACTCCATGCCTTCCGCTCTCAGCCGAGCGGTTGGCGTGAAGGGCGAGGTGAGGGACGAGCCGAGCTTTGACTGGGCCGCGCTCGTCTCTCAACTCGTCCATTCCCTGAAGGTGGAGATTGTCGAAGCCTTGCTCTGGATCGGCGAGCCGCTCTCACCAGCCGATCTCGTCAAAGTCCTCGACCGGCAGCGGGGGAGCCTTTCGGTTGTCGCCTACCACGTCAAGGGGCTGGCCAAGGTGGGAGCGATCAAGGTCGTCCGACGGCGTCAGGTCCGCGGGGCCGAGGAGAAGTTCTATTTCTTCCCGCGCTGATGGCGATCACGATCACAGCTGAGCAGCGCGATGCCCTCTACGGGGAGATCCTCGTCCGGCTCAGCGGGATCGACGTCGTCTACCGCGCTGCGAAGAACGGCGAACTCGAGACGGCGCGGGAGCGGAGTCGCGAGTTCACCGACATCCTGCTGCTGGTGCTGAACGATCTGGATTGGGGGAACTCCGCGAGCGGCGGGAGCATCGAGCTGACGACCGAGCCCGATGTCCTGCGCCGCGGACTCAACCGCTTGCTTGGTTCGGCAGCCGATCAGCTCACACTCGAAGAGCGTGAGCAAGTCGAACACCGAACCGAGATGTCGGAAACTCAGCGCGTGGTCGACACCTGCGTAGAAGTACTGAAAGCACTCGATGCTGACGATGAGTGAACCGGGATAAACACTTGAACCGCCTAAGTGAAGTTGACCCGAATAGGAAAATACGCCCAAAGAACTGAGTATTGCCAAACGAGTTGGAGTTGACAGTATGCCGCGAGTCTCCGGTGCAGGGCCGAGAGATGTATCAAGTCCACATTTAGACGGGGGGTAGTTCGTGACGAAGGTTGGGATGGTTGGACGGCCGAAAAGGCAGGCAAGTGAAGAGCGGCAGCGAGGGGGTTCTGCTCCCATCGTGTCGTCCCGGCGCGTTGCGACGTTCCTCATCGTCTTGGCGGTGCTAGCGCTCGGGCTGTTCGCTTCGATGGCCCTTGCGATCGATGACCCTGAAGGTATGTCACCGCCTCCACGCCCAACGCCCGCCGAGATGGAAGCTGCCCTGACGCCGGCGGTCACCGCTCATGCCGACCAAGTGCCAACCGATCCCGCTGCGGCTCAGGAGCTTCCCCATCGTGACCTCGATCGCAGCGAAGTGCTGGATCTGATGGAAGGCGTCTTCGGCGATCAGCTCGACATGCCGGCCGGCATGTTCGATGAATTCGAACCCTCCCGCTTTCTCTCTGATGAGACCGCAGTAGTCGCTGCGAATGATCTTCCCGAATCGACGGAATCGGACAACAGCGGATCGGTGTTGTTGCAGTCATCCGGATCGCTGCGGACCGAAACCCCCAGCGGCGGCGAGGCGCCCATCGACCTCGCTCTTGAACACTCCGAAGGCGAATTGCAGCCCGCGAACCCTGTGGTCGAAGTCGGGATCCCGCAGGCGCTCGGTGAAGGCATCGAGCTGCCCGACCTCGGGATCCGGATCTATCTGCAAGACGCTCCTTCCGAACGGGCGCCGTCCGCGATCCGTGACAGCGTCGCCGCCTATCCGGAAGTCGCTGAGGACACGTCCCTCGCTGTCGCGCCGACCACGGGCGGACTGGAGACCATGACCCTTCTCCAGTCGGCGGATTCGCCGACGAGTCAGACCTTCGAACTCGACCTACCGGGCGGGGCGACTCTCGAGCGCTCGCCGAAAGGCGGCGGCGCCGAAGTGGTGCGCGATGGTAAACAGATCCTCGACATCTCCGCGCCGACCGCGATCGATGCGACTGGAGCCGATGTCCCCGTCAGCTTCGACATCTCGGGCGACTCGCTGACGCTCGAGGTCGAACCCGCCACGGGTGCCTCCTTCCCGATCCTGGTCGACCCGATCTTCACCAGCATGACCGGACCGCCGGCACTCCCTGGGTGGATTTCCTACTCGACCACCCCGTACTACGCGGTCACCGACCACGCGACCTGCACGAACGCGGCCTCCCCCTATAGCTGCGGCCCCGGCCTCAGCCAGAATGCGGCAGGCGCCTACATCGCCGGCTTGCCCGGTCCCGCGATCCCAGCCGGCAACTCGGCCGGCTGGGAATACCGGGTGCCCCGTTACGCCGAGGAATACGCCCGGATCGGCAAACCGCCCGCGAGCTACATCGTCAGCGCGACCGAGGAAGGGGTCGGGTTCTGGCACCGCGCCGATGCGACTCCCAGCCCGATGTATTGGACCGGCATCTGGGCGCCTGTGACCGGCGCCTGGGTCTCGGGAGATGGCCTCAGCGGCTCCGGGGAAGTCTGGGGGAACGGAACTCTCAACTACGGCGCCGGCCAGAACACCAACGGCAAGATCTTCGCCTTCTCGATGAGCAACATGGATGGTCATGGGCTCGGTGCGATGCGCGATTTCCACGCCAACCACCTGAACGTTTGGATCGCCGACAACGAAGCGCCGAAATGGGGCACGCCTCCGGTGATGCCCTGGAGCAAAGGCGAAGGCGAATCGCCGACGATCCCGCTGAGCGCCACCGACAATGGTCTCGGCGTCTATGAAATCGTCGCCTACTACCAAGGCAAATGGCTCGGCTGGGTCAGGGAAGTCAACATCACCCCCTGCGGGGGAGCCGAGTTCACCTGCCCGTATGAATGGTCGACTCCCGCACGGCCTTCGCCTCGATTCCAGTTGTCTCAGCTCCCACAGGGGATCAGCAACGTCGAACTACAGGCCGAAGATCCGGTCGGCAACAAATCGAGCATGATGAACGCCACGTTCAGAATCGACCGGACCGCGCCAGTCCTCGGCTCTCTGTCGGGGACCCTGACCGAACAGACCAAACTGGGCACGACCCTGCCCCAATACACCTTGCAGGCGTCTGCCACGGACGGGACGGAAGCGAGCGCCCAGTCGGGCGTCGTCAAAGCAGAGGTCAAGGTCGACGGCACGATCAAACCGGCCCTGACGAAAACGCAGACGTGTGAAACCAAAAACTGCTCGATGACGCCGAGCTGGACGTTGAACGCATCCGAATTCACGGCCGGGGAACACGAAATCTCCGTTGTCTTCACCGATGGCGTCGAACGGAAATCCACCTCGACGGCGCTCAAAGTCAAATTTGGGCCGGATGTGACGAAACCGGCGATGAGCGTGACCGGCGCTCTCAAAGAAGCTCCAGAGGGCTGGGTCGAACAGCAGACCTACACGGTGCCGGTAACCGCTACTGACACGGGCGGATATGGCGTCAAGCAGCTCAAGCTGCTTATCGATGAAAAAGTCGTGTCCCAGACCGCCACGACCGCCTGCCCGGCAGGCGGCTGCTCGAAATCGGCCACCTTCAGCGTCAATGCCGCCAAATACACGGGCGGGGCGCATGAAGTCGAAGTACAGGCCCTGGACTGGGCTACCAGCACGAACATTGGCGTCAGCAAATGGACGATGAACGTCAACCCCAAAGGCCAGATCCCGAACAGCGAGGCCAGCGAAACTATCGAAGCGGTAGAAGAAACTGCGGCGGAAACGCAAGTGATCACTCCGACCCCGGAAGCGATCAGCCAAGAGGAGAGAGAAGCTGGCAACGACCCCAGCTTGATTCAGGAAGGGGAAGGAATCGAAAGCGTCGGCACGCCAGCGCCTATCTCGCTGACGGATCCCGCGGGCGGCGTCGAAATTGAAGGAGCTGATGGGGTGATCGAAGTCACCCCAATTGGAATGGCCGGAGGAACGAATCCGACGATCGTCCATGAAATCTCTGCGGTCTCTTCAGACGCTTTTACCAGCACGGATACGACGCTTCGACCGAAGTTCAATGGGTGTGATGGACTTCCAACTCATTCGGGGGCCGACCGCGCCGGAAGCCTACTCATGGGAACTGTCACTGGTAGCTGGCCAAAGCCTGAAATCGATTGACGAAGAACACGCGGGTGTTTTCTTCGAAGATACCGAGCAGTTGCTGATCAGCGCTGAACCGGCGCACGACGCGACCGGCAAAGCGGTGCCGACGACCATCTCGGTGAGCGGAAACATCATCACGCTTACTGTCCACTACAAACAGCCCGGTGTCAGCTATCCGGTCATGTCAGGCGCGTCGTTTGAAGTCGGATATGAATGGAAAGAAGCGATCCTTCCCTCGCCTCCGGCAAGCGCGGAAGACCCTGAAGTTGATGACGGGCCTTGGGAGACGTACAACCCCGCACAGCAGACGAACCCCTTGACTCGGCTGCCAATGTCCGTGCGTCGCCCAAACCTGGTCGAGTTCTCTGACGATGCTCCGACCGTCATCGGAGGTCAGCAGAAGCACCATCGTCCTCACGCCAAATACTTCTCGCGGTCAAATGAAGACAATTGGTGGATTGAACTCTATGGCTGGTTCACCACCAATAACACCAGCGCGTGGCGGGATGAAGGGAGTGGGTACAAATGCAGTAGCGACTCAAATCCTGTGATCTACCACAATGTGCGGAAAGTGAAATGGGCTGGAGAGTCACCCATCTATCAGGGCAAAGGCAAACATATGCTGCTCTGGTGTACGGCAGATATAATCTTCTTGTATCCGGAAGGGGAAAGCAATACTCGTTGGAAGGTCTCGCTGCTGATGTGGCCGGACGGTTACTGGAGGCCCGAAATCCATGAAGTTGAGGAATGCTTCACCGCAAACGGGCACCAATACTGTGGCCCGGTACTTACCTGAGAGAGTGGGGACATGAGGCGCGCGGCGATGATCCTAACCTTGGTGCTGCTCGGCTCAATGGGAAGCGGCGCGGCGGCCGACGGCCCAATAGCAGAAGCGGATATCAAGTTGGGCGCTGGGGCACGGGAGGGATATAGGTGGTACGTATCAGCTCATGGCGAATCGAGGCCGAGAGGACGAGCCCTTTGCATCTCTGCCCGCCTTACGCCCCCGGTCAGGTCGGGACTGCCCGGGAGCGAAACGGGCGAGTGCAAATCGCCAAATGCGTTTCCAATGATGTCGACGATGGTTATCGGGGAGGGGCAGAGGCAGGGCTCGGTGTCGACGTTCGTTACCCCTCGGAATGTCAGCTACGTCCGTCTGAGGCTACGGGATGGGACCCAAGAACGCATCCGGCTCCGAGCGAGCACCAAACAACTTCAAAAGGCGCTTGGCATTTCCGCGTTCTCCTATCTAGTCCTGGGAAGGATCGGCCCATTCTGCATCACTGCCATCACGACCCTTTCTAAGATGGGGGACGTGATTGAAGAAAGTGGGCGGATCCCGTGTCGCAATCGATAGCGTCCGCCAGCGTCAGAGGGATGTGGGGTTATGCGATTTCCCAATTTTAAGGCTCCGTCGCGGGGTATATGGATCGCGACGCTGGTTCTCTGCGCGATCTTTGGCCTTATCTATCTGGTCGGGGTTGATCCGATTCCCATCATGATCGGTGCCGCCATCGTGATTCTCATCATCGGAGCCGCTGTTCGATCACGAGGGTTTCCGAACTTGTAGGACCATCTTGGTCCGTCAGCGCTCCGCGCGATCCACATCTCAACCTCAGAATGGCGATGGCTGAATGGGCGATGAGGCCGAGGTCCATCGCCCAAACCCACCCGGAACCACGGGTATCTGTGGGGATCCGGGCCAGGGCTGGCCGATAGACTCGATTTCGAGGTAGCCCCGAATCCCGCATGAGAGGCGGGATCGGAAGGAGTCCAAGGAGATGGCCGGCTCCACGGGCCTCACGACTGAAAATCGTGGTGTCGCTGGTTTCGGATCGTCGGCTGCGGCACCTACCCTGGCTTCATATCTGTAGAGCAGAGAATCGCGTGCTCTGATTTGCCCGGCTTGAGGTTTAGGGCAGGACCTCGCGCACGTGGGGCGGCAGCCACCCCGGCCAGGCTCCTTCGACCACGGCGATGGCATCCTCAACGCATTCGTCGGCTTCGCCGACGAGTAGCCGGTCGTAGGCGGTGCGTTTCTTCGGATTGCTGTACAGGCCGCGCTCCTTGACGTGGAGCAGCTCATCTCGGATGAACTTGAGCTTGCGGTAGCGCTCCCAAACGACGGTGCCGGCGATCTTCCGGCCGCCATCCATCTTCGGCAGGATCTGCTTGAGCTTGTCGTCGATGCTGAGGCCAATAAGATCCTTCTGGGTGTAGGTGCGTTTCTTGACGGTCAGGGTGAAGGACTCGTCGAGCATGTCAATCGCGTGGTTGGCGAGGCTCTCGATCGCAGTGAAGGCGAAGAGGACGGCCGACTGAAGGTCCCGCACGCAATCGAGCACGGTGGTCGAGTTGATCGGCTGCACGCCGCCCCCGCTCGGCCGCTTTTTGAGCTTGGCCATGATCTTGCGGCGGGACTTGACGCCGCTGTCGCGGGCTCGCTTCGCCTCCACCAAGTTGAAGGCGACGGGCTGGGGCGGGTACCAGAGCAGTTCGCGGTCGTCGTCCATGAGGACGGGAGATAGGACCTGTACCCAGGTATCGGGCGGGAGCTTCTCGCCATCCATATCGCTTGCCAGAACCGCGACTAGGCGAGGGTCCTTGCTTCGCTCCGGTCGCTCTCGCGCTGGTCGGTCGGCTCGCTTCGTCCGCTTCCGCTTCCCTTTTGCCACGTCGTCTCCCGGCGGTTCCTATTCCAATGCGAACGTCACTTCGAAGCGCCGCATTCGCCCTTGCAAAGCGCTGATTATGACCTCGGCCCCTAAATTTTCGCCGGCGTTAGTGTGGGGTCGCTGACTCGGAATGCGTCAGCAACGAGCGCAGCGTCATCAGCGCGGGGGGCGTAGTGCAGGTACTTCATCGTCGTTTCGATATCTGCGTGGCCCATCCACTCCTGGACGCGGCGAATGTCGGCCTTGGCGATCATGCGAGTGCCGAACGTGTGGCGAAGATCATGGAATCGCAGCTTGCGGAGACCGGCTCGTTTTAGAGCGGCGTCGTAGCGACGCCTCAGGGCACGGCCGTCCAAATAGCTTCCGGCCTGATTGACGAAGACGAGATCATCGGCGTCGACCCAACGCGAACGCTGGCCGAGCTTTGCGAGGGCCTCCGCTGCCTGGGGGGCCATCGGGACCGATCGGACCTTTCCGGACTTGGGGGTCGTGAGCGCACCGTCGGCAAAGCTCGCCCGAACTCGAATGATCTGGCCTGGAAAATCGGCGTCCCGCCAGCGGAGCGCTAGCAGCTCGCCCCGCCGCAACCCCGTAAACGCAGCGGTCAGGTAGATCGCGGCATCCTGCTCGGAGGCCGCTGCCCGAACGAGGGCCATAACCTCCTCGGGCGAGAAGACATCAATATCGCCGCTCGGTCGAGCCGGCGGCTTCTCGACGTCCACCACGGGGTTTGAGGGAAGTCCATAGAGCTTCCGGGCTCGTTTGAAGATTCCATGCATGAGGACAAGGGCCTTAGTTCGGGTGGCCGGGGCGCGGTCAACGCCGGCGATCCACGCCTCGATTTCCGCCGTGGTGATCTCCTCGATCGTTAGGTCGCCGAACGTGGGCAGCAGCTGCGACTTGAGGAGCGCTTTGTAGCCGGCGACGGTTGAGGGCTTGCGGCCGCGGTCGTGCTCGATGTACCGAAGCCACTCGTCGGCGGCTTCGGCGAAGGTCACTCCGGTCTTGACCAGGCCGGGAAGCGTTCCGTTGCGTGCTTCCTCGAGGACGGTTCGCAGCCAAGCTTCAGCGCTGCGCTTCGTGAAGTAGCCGGCTGGCGGGCGCCCACGATCCGACCAGGTCGGCCCGATCTTCTTCTGCACTTGGCGCCCGTCGGGAAGTCGGTACTTCGCGAACCACTGGGCGCCGCGCTTGCGCTCTACGCGAAATACATGCCCAGACGGCGGTTTGGGAGCTGCGGCTTTTGCTGCTGGCATGTCGCCAGTCTAGCGCGGCATTGGGACATATTTGGGACAGACTCTCCGAAAGTGCCTTGTCTCGCAGGCCGTCGAATATGGCTATTTACTGGGAAAGTTCGAGAGCCGACGATCGGACTTGAACCGATGACCCCTTCATTACGAATGAAGTGCTCTACCAACTGAGCTACGCCGGCACGGGGGCGCATTCTAGAGAGCCTCGCCCGCGATTCCGTCGCGCCCGATCTCGATGATCCCGGCGTGGCCAGAGAGCAGACGCCGCGCAAGCGCAAGGAGAACGAGGTCGAGTTCTCGCGGATCGTCGCCTTCAGCGATGGCGTCTTCTCGATCGCGATCACGCTGCTGATCCTCAACGTGACGATCGACAGCGGGCACCTCTCCGACAGCGAGCTCTGGGACGCGCTCTGGGGCCAGCGCGAAAACCTGGTCGCCTACGGGATCAGCTTCGCCGTGATCGGCCGCTTCTGGCTCGTCCACCACCGCTTCTTCGGCGAAGTCACCGCCTTCGACAACCGCCTGATCGGGCTCAACATGCTCTACCTCGGCTGGATCGTGCTGATCCCGTTCAGCAGCCAGCTGCTCGGCGACTACGGCGGTCAGACGCCGGCGCTGATCGTCTACGCGTTGAACCTCGCGGTCGTCGTCCTGCTTGGGCTGCTGATGGCGAGCAGGGCCCGCCGCGCGGGGCTGACCGCGAGCGACGGCGAAACCGACCGTGAGGCAAAACTCCGCGCCGGCTTCATCGCCGCCGTCTTCCTGATCTCGATCCCGGTCGCGGTCGTCGCCCCGGACTACGCGCCGCTGCTCTGGCTGGCCCTCTTCCTCGACCCGACCGAGCGCCTGCTCCGCACTAACGTTTTGAGGTGAAGGCGATCGAGCGCCCCGGTTTGGCGCAGGAGACCGAGACGCCGCGTTCGGTGCGGGTAGCGATGCAACGGTAGGAGCGGACGGTGCAGGCGACGTGGGAGATGCCCTGCGAGCCGACGCAGTCGTTCCTGATCTGCCAGTTGAGCAGGACCCATTTCGCTTCCTCGCAGGTGACGCCGGTGAGGCGGACCGATTCGGCCTCGCCGATGTCGACGCAGCGGACGGTCGAGGCGCCGGCTGGAGCGGTGGCGGCGCCCCCCTGCGGCGCCGCGCCCGACCCGGTTTCGGTCGAGTCGCTTCCAGATGACCCACCGCAGCCGGCGAAGACGGCGGCTGCGAGGGCGATGATCGATATCGGGACGGCGATCCTCATCGGTCGCCGACAAACTTACCCGCCACTCGCCTCCTTCGAACTCGAGCTCGAGCTGGAACGCTCCTGCGGCTGCAGGTGGGAGCAGATCGGGCAGTCGGGCTCGGGTACGACCGCTTCCCGCTCGATCTCCATCGTCCGCAGGTCGTAGATGTGGGCGACGCCCAGCGTCGAGGGCTCGCTCAGCCCGGTCAGGTGGTGCATCACCTCCATCCCGACCTGTCCGCCGATCAGGCCGCAGGCCGGTCCCAGCGTCGCCGCCGGCGTCGGCAGCGCCCGTCGCTGCTCGACGGCAACGTCGAAGAGCGGGTACTGCCTGCGGTAGGCGGTCTCCTGGCAGGCGAAGCAGCCCGTCTTCCCCGGCACGTAGAGCGGCCCGACCCTGGCGATCGGCGGGAAGTGACTCATCGTGATGTACGGGATCCCGGCCTCGAAACAGGCCGTGTTGCACCAGCGCTCGATGTCGTGTGCGGGCCAGTCGGCGGCATCGATGACGATGTCGGCCCCGGCGATGAAATCGGCGATCTCGGCCTGGCTTTCCAGCCGCCGTGCGGTCGCGGTCACCTTCATCGCCGAGTTGAAGGCGCGCAGCCGCGCCGCCGCCACCTCGACCTTGAGCAGGCCGAGCTCGGCCTCGGTGTAGAGGATCTGGCGGTTGAGGTTGCTGACCTCGACCCGGTCGCCGTCGACCAGCCACATCTCGCCGACGCCGCAGCAGGACAGCGCCCAGGCGGCCCAGCCGCCGAGGCCGCCGACCCCGAGCACCGCGACCTTCGCCTCACGCAACCGGCGCTGGCACTCCGAGGGCGTCAGCCCGGGGGTGCCGACGTCGCTGAAGTAGCGCAGCTGGCGATCGAAGCGGGCCAGCTCGCCGGCCGCGAGCAGGTCGTCGTCGGCGGCATCCTCGACGACCTCCAGCTCCTGCAGCTGTGAGATCAGGTCGCCGACCGCCTCCTCGCCGAACTCGGCGTGCAGCTGCTCCAGCGTGTGCTCGCCATCGAGCGCCCGCAGCAACCGCAGGTCGTCCTCGTCGGGATCCTCGATTCGGATGTCTCCTTCCGCGCTCGGTCGCAGCAGGTAGAGGTCGCCGTCGGGCGCGTCGATCGGCTCCGTCGTTCGTTTGATTCTCGGGCGCCTCATCATTTTCTGTTCATTCCCCCTGGTGGTCTCAAATCGGCAGCGGGTCTCGTCTCGGAGCCCGCCCTGGCTATTGGTTTAGACCAGCAAACCGATGGAGGCGTTTCCCTTGGTCGGCTTGTCCAGGCGTGGTTTCTCCTAACTTGCCAATTTACGGGCGCGGGAGAAGATCGCGTCGGTCATCGGCACAGTCAGCTTGCCGGTGAACGTGTTCTGCTGACTTGGGTGATAGCAGCCCAGCAACGTCCACCGGCCGAGAGTTGCCTCGGCGCCGTGGCCGAAGCGCGGCCGGGGCCGCGGCACCTCGATCCCCAGCGCCCGCGCGGTTCGCATCACCACGTCCCAGCCGAAGGCGCCGAGAGCGACGACGACCTGGCAGCGATCGAGCAGCGCCAGCTCGCGCTCCAGATAGGGCAGGCAGTTGTCACGCTCGGCGGGCGTCGGCTTGTTGGCTGGCGGCGCGCAGCGAACGCCCGCGGTCACGTAGGCGTCCTCGAGGCGCAGGCCGTCATCGCGGCGCTCGGACTCGGCGCGGTTGGCGTAGCCGGCGCGGTGCAGGGCCGCGTAGAGCCAGTCGCCGGAGCGATCGCCGGTGAAGATGCGACCAGTCCGGTTGGCGCCGTGGGCGGCCGGTGCCAGGCCGACGATCACGACCCGCGCCGCCGGGTCACCGAAGCCGCTGATCGGCCTCGCCCAGTAGTCCTCGCCGCGGTAGCGGCGCGGCGGATCGGCGGCGCAGGCCTGGCGCCACTCGACGAGACGTGGGCAGCGCCGGCAGGCGTGGATCTCGGTCGCCAGCGCCGACAGTGCCTCCGCGCGGGCCGAGCTCATAGGCTTGGCCGCGTCGTGAAGGCGGGGAGCCGAATCAGGCGAGTCATCGCAGCGAACCGAATCACGCGCGGCAGCGCCGTGCGTCGCGCCCTGCCGCTCCTCGCCGCGGCGCTGCTCGCCACCGCTGCGTTCGGTGCCTGCGGCAGCAGCGGCGACGACAGTGGCGACGCCACCGCGGCCGCCGAACAGGAAGCCGACGCCGAGGTCCTCAACGAAATCCTCTCCCGTCAGCTCGCCGCGGTGCGTGCCCACCGCGACAGCTTCCCGGCGCTGCACGACCGCCAGAACCTGGCCGCCGCACGGCTCTTCCGCGCCCAGGAACAGGAACACGCCGACGCAACCCTGAAGGCGTTGCGCGGGCTCGGCGCCGAGCCGGAACCCGAACCGGAAGCGATCCCGGCCGATGGGCTCGACACCGAACCCGAATTCCTCCTCTTCCTCTACGAACTCGAAAGCGCGACGATCGAGGCCGAGACCGCGGCGATCGGCAAGCTGACCGATTTCGCGCCGCGGACGATGCTCGCCGGCACCGTCGCCAACCAGGCCCAGCACCTCGCCTTCCTGCGTGGCGCGCTTAGCGCGCCGCCGCTTGAAACGATGCCGTCGGCATTCGAAAACGGCACTGTCGCCGCTCCGTAAGGGATACTTTTCCGGTCATGACGGGGCCCCTCTACGCGATCGGCCGCTTCTGCTCGCGCCATCACTACCCCGTTATCGGCGCTTGGATCGTGCTTGCGATCGCCCTCGTCGCGATCTCCTCGGCCGCCGGCTCGAAGACCAGCGAAAACCTGACGCTGCCGGGAACCGGTTCGACGATCGCGACCGAACTGCTCGAAGAAAACCTGCCCGAACAGGCCTACGGCTCCAACCCGCTGGTCTTCGAAGCGCCGGCCGGCAAGAAGCTGACCGAACCGAAGTACGCCGCCGCGATCGAAGAATCGGCTAAGAACCTGGAAGCGCTGCCGGACGTCAACTCGGCGAAAAGCCCGCTGGCCGAAGGCTCGAAAACGATCAGCGAAGACCAGCGGATCGCCTACATCCCGGTCGTGCTCGGGGTCGGCCCGGGCGAAATCAACGAAGAGGAATCGCAGGAAGTCCTCGACGCCGCCAACCCGGCGAAGAGGGCCGGCATCGACACCTCGATCGGCGCCTACGTCGGCCAGCAGCTCTCGAAACCGGCGACCGAGTTCGCCGAGGTCGTCGGCCTCGCCGCGGCGGTGATCATCCTCCTCTTCGCCTTCGGCACGGCGACGGCGATGATGCTGCCGATCGTCTCGGCGATCATCGGCCTCGCCTGCGCGCTCTCGATCATCAAACTGCTCGAGCACGTGCTCCAGGTGCCGGGGGTCGCCGCGACCCTGGCGACGATGATCGGGCTCGGCGTCGGCATCGACTACGCGCTCTTCATCGTCACCAGACACAAACTGCAGCTGGGCGAAGGGATGGCGATCGAGGAGTCGATCCCGCGCGCCGTCGCCACCGCCGGCGGCGCCGTCGTCTTCGCCGGCTTCACCGTGATCATCGCCCTCTGCTCGCTCGCCTTCGCCGGCATCCCGCTGGTCAGCACCCTCGGCTACACCGCCGCGATCGCCGTCGTCGTCGCCGTTTGCGCTGCGGCGACGCTGCTGCCGGCGATGCTGGGGGCGCTCGGGCCCCACATCAACTCGCTGCGGGTCAAGCTCGGCAAGACCCATCCGGACGACAAGAAACCGCACGGCTGGCTGCGCTGGGCCGACGCCGTCGCCGACCGGCCCTGGCGGTCCGCCGTCGCCTCGCTGGCGATCCTGGTCGTGCTCGCCCTGCCGATCTTCCAGCTGCAGCTCGGGCAGAACGACATCAGCGCCCTGCCCAAGGACTCGACCTCGCGCGAAGCGTTCGAAGGGATGAAGGAAGGCTTCGGGCCCGGCGCCTACGGGCCGCTGCTGATCGCCTCCGAATTCGGCTCGCCCGAAGAAGCGAAAAAGGTGCTGCCGGAACTGCAGAAATCGATCGGCGGGGCCGGGGACGTCGCCGCGGTCTCCGAACCGAGTCTCGACAAAGCGGGCAAGGTCGCCGTCTTCACCGTGATCTCGAAATCGGAGCCGTGGAAGGACGAGACCGTCGACCTCGTCGAAAACCTCCGCGACAACGTGATTCCGGCGGCGCTCGAAGGGACGAAGGCGAGCTCCTACGTCGGCGGCCAGACCGCCGGCTACATCGACCTCGCGACGAAGATCGCGGACAAGCTGCCGCTGATGATCGCGATCGTCGTCGCGCTCAGCTTCATCGTCCTGCTGATCGCCTTCCGCTCGCTGCTGGTGCCGATCAAGGCCGCGGCGTGCAACCTGATCTCGGTCGCCGCCGCCTACGGCGTCGTCACCGCCGTCTTCCAGCTCGGCTGGGGCGTGGAGCTGATCGGGCTCGACCACGCGATACCGATCGTCAGCTTCGTGCCGCTGCTGATGTTCGCGATCCTCTTCGGCCTCTCGATGGACTACGAGGTGTTCCTGCTGACTCAAATGAAAGAACACTTCAAGGAAACCGGCGACGCCCGGGTCGCGGTCGTCCAGGGGCTCGCCAACACCGGCCGCGTGATCACCTCGGCGGCGGCGATCATGGTCTGCGTCTTCACCAGCTTCGTCATCGTCGAAGACCCGGTGGTGAAGGAGTTCGGGATCGGGCTGGCGGTCGCGATCGCGATCGACTCGACCCTGGTCCGCTGCCTGCTGGTGCCGGCAGTGATGGTGCTGATGGGCGAGAAAGCCTGGTGGCTGCCCCGCTGGCTCGACAAGATCGTGCCCCACATCAGCATCGAGGGCGAGGAGTACTTCGCCCGCAAGGACGCGGAAGCCAAGGCGGCCGCCGCTCCGGCCCCGGCGGGCTCTGCGTCAGACTGAGCGGACCATGTTCCCGCTCAACCTGCCGAATGCGCTCACCATGCTGCGCATCCTGGCGGTGCCCGTGGTGGTCGTGGCACTGCTCGGCGAGACGCCGAACGGCGACGTGATCGCCGCCGCCGTCTTCGCGCTTGCCGCCGCGACCGACGGCCTTGACGGCTACTTCGCCCGCTCCCGCGGCTCGGTCACCACCTTCGGCAAGCTGATGGACCCGCTCGCCGACAAGCTGTTGATCATCGGCGCCCTCGTCTCGCTGGTCTCGCTCAACCGCCTCGAAGCCTGGGTGGCGATGGTGATCATCGCCCGCGAGGTCGCGGTCACGATCCT
This sequence comes from Solirubrobacterales bacterium, assembly GCA_035689305.1. Taxonomy (GTDB): domain Bacteria; phylum Actinomycetota; class Thermoleophilia; order Solirubrobacterales; family 70-9; genus VAYN01. The sequence goes on from DASSLT010000047.1 coordinate 34,733, forward strand.
GCGCACGATCGCCGCCGAGCGCGGCATCGTGATCGCCGCCTCCTGGCTCGGCAAGCTGAAGACCGTCCTCCAGATCGCCGCCGTGATCGCCCTGATCATCGCCAACCCGGCCCCGCTCGGCGTCGACCTGTTGGTCTACGCGGCTCTGGCAGTAACGGTGCTCAGCGGGGCCGACTACTTCTTCGGCCTGCGTAAACGCATTGAGGAGCAGCAGAGGCAGCGAGGCGCCGCCAACGCACGTACGCCCGGTTAGCTACTGGCAGCTAGACGGCAACCGCTGGGAACGTCAAGCGATCGGAAACGCCTCGATTGTGCGCTGAGCGTTCGGCGAGCGTTCGTGCCCGAGGGGAGGCGTTGAGAAGATCCAGACGCTTTGCATCTCGCTCGACCAGCACCTGCTTGACGATCTCGTCGAAGAACGAAGGCGTAGCGACTAGCAGCTGGCCGCAGTCCAGGGACACGACCGTTTGGCCAAGTCCCGCGGGCAATTGCATGAGGAGTTCCTTGGCTTGCTGGCGGGAACCAACATTCTCTGGGATCGTCAAACCAGTCATTTCACCCAGGGTATAGCGGCAAGCTGAGGGCGACGACGGTCCCGGCCAGAGGCGCAACCGTCTCTGCGTGTCTCCGCCCGTCCTTGACGCTCAACTTCCCGGTGCCAGTGCGAACGATCATCTGACCGCCGAGGCTGGTCACTTGTTCGAGCGTGGTGGACAAGCCCTGACCTCGCCCAGGGTCGTCGTGGACAGAAGTGACCAGGTATTCCAATGCGAGATCGATCGCCTCGAGATCGGTCTCGGGGTCGTGCGCGGGCGAGGAGGCCAGGGAGTCTCGGATACCCCGACCCACGTCTCCGATCACGACCTGGACCCGATCGTTGTGATCGGGAGGTGTGCCGCCCTTGTCGGCCCGATATACCTGGGCCATCACGCATGCATCTGCGCCGGAATGCTCCAAGGCGTTGGCCACCATCTCCCAGACACCCTCGCCGATTGCGTCCAATATCTGAGGTCCCACCTGATCCTGCAGTTGCTCCCAGAGCATGGCCACAATCGCCTGCTCCCCGCCCGAGTCCATTGCGCTGCTCAGTGGGACCACCACATCCGATGCGTCAACTTTTCGTCCCACACCAGTCATCCGTGGCTTGCCGAGATCTCCGAGGAATTCATTGAACCCCATCCCCGCCAGATGGCCTCGCATCGACGCCCTGCTCGGAGGAATGAGCTCGAAGTCATCTCCGCTCCTGAGGCCACCATTCATTGCGCACGCCAGTGCGACCAGCCCATACGCATCGACGAATTTCAGCGAGCTCAGGTCGCACTGCGTCAACTCTGACTCCAGCTGACCATCGAAGTTCGACATCGTCAAGGAGGCAGAACGGCGTGGAAGGGTGGGCATCTCGAAGAGCGCCAGCTAGCGCCGAGTGCCGTCGAGCCACTCGCGCATCGTCAGATGCCGCGCCGTGTGCTCGCCGCTGACGAGCTCGCGCCGCAGCTCGCCGAGGGTGCCGTAGCGCTCGGCGACGACGTTGTGGCGGTGGATCGTCTCGAGGTTCTCCTGGCGGGCCATCACGAACGCCTCGTCGGGGAGGTCGGGGTAGCCCTCGACCACCTGGCGCACCATCTCGCGCACGCAGTCCTCGACGAAGCGGGGCTGTTCGTGGGCTTTGACGACGACCGCCATCTCGTCGGGCCGCTTCATCAGCTCGTAGATCTCGGAGCTCATCGAGCTCTCGACGATCCGCAGCAGCTCCGGCGCGTCGATCCAGGCCGGGCCGCCCTCGGGGCAGCCGACGTGGAGGGTGCCGATCCCGCGCTGGTTGTGGGTGGCGATCGGGACGACGTCGATCACGCGCTCGATGTCGTCGGCCTCGAAGCCCTGCTCGGCCAGCCGTTCGCGGGCGAGGCCGGCGACCATCTCCTGCGCGCAGGGGCAGGCGGTCATGCCCTGGGCCTGGACTCCGGTCAAGGTGCGGGTGTCGCGCTCGGAGTCGACTGCGGTGCCGTAGAGCACGTAGATCTCCTGGGTGCGCTTGCCGCTCTCCGGCGTCTCGACCGTCTCCGGATAGCGGGCGGTGACCGAGACCTCGGCTCGCAGGCCACCCTGGCGTTCGCGCACCTTCTGGGCGACGTGGGCGGCCAGCACCTCGGCCTTGAAAGCCTCGCCGAGGACGACCTCGTCGATCGCCTCGCCGACGATCTCCTCGAAGCGCGACATGTGGACCCCGGCCTGCTGTGGGTTGAGGTCGACGAAGCACTCGAACTCGGCGTAGAAGAGGTTTTCGCCGCGGTCGGCCTTGACCCGGATCACCTTCTCGACCCCGGTGACGCCGACCCGCGAGAGGCTGACCTGCGTCGCCGGCAGGGAGGCCTGGACGTCGGGCGCGGCTCGGGTGACGGTCGGCTCGGCTGCCATCGGTTGTCAAAGCCTAGGGGACGGCCATTGCCGGCCGCCTGCTAACCAGCATTGTGCGGGTACTTGCCTATACTTCGTCGCGGTCCGGAGCAGTGGGGCCGGCCATCCCGGGGAGAACGGGGAGAGGGAAGCATCGGAGGTAGTGACGATCGAACCGTTGGAGACGGTGACTGACGTGATGGAGCGCGAGTCCAGCGAGGGCCCGATCGTGGAAATCGAGGAGTTGCGAGGCCTCGTTGCCCTCGGTCGCGAGCGCGGCTATCTGACCTTCGAGCAGATCTCCGCCACCCTCGAGGAGGTGGAGATCACCAAGGAGCAGGTCTCCCAGCTCCACGCCCACCTCGTCGAGCACGGCGTCGACGTGATCGCCGAGGACGGCGTCAGCGCTTACAAAGAGCAGCGCGGCGGCGGCGACTCCGGCAGCCAGGCGAAGAAGGAAGAGCTTGATCTCACCGTCGAGCCCAGCCTCGACTCGCTGCGCCTCTACCTGCGCTCGATCGGGCAGGTCGACCTCCTGACCGCGGCGCAGGAGGTCGAACTGGCAAAACGGATCGAGCGTGGCGACATGCTTGCGAAGCGGCAGATGGTCGAGGCCAACCTGCGCCTCGTCGTCTCGATCGCGAAAGGCTATTTGGGCCGCGGCCTCAGCTTCCTCGACCTGATCCAGGAGGGCAGCCTGGGCTTGATCCGCGCGGTCGAGAAGTTCGACTACCGGCGCGGCTACAAGTTCTCCACCTACGCGACCTGGTGGATCCGGCAGGCGGTGACGCGGGCGATCGCCGACAAGGCGCGGACGATCCGCATCCCCGTCCACATGGTCGAGAAGCTGAACCGGGTTGCCCACGTCGAACGGCAGCTGGTCCAGAAGCTGGGGCGCGAGCCCGAGCCGGCGGAGATCGCCGAGGAGCTGCGCTGGCCGGTCTCCGACGTGCGCGACATCCTTCGCGTCGCCCAGCTCCCGGTCTCGCTGGAGAAACCGGTCGGTGACGAGGACGAATCGGAGCTCGGCGACTTCGTCGCCGACGACGCGGTCCTTGAGCCGTTCGAGGAAGCCAGCGAGCACCTGCAGAAGGAGGGCGTCCGCAAAGCCCTCGACGCTCTGCCCGAGCGCGAGCGCCAGGTGATCGAACTGCGCTACGGCCTCTCCGGCGCCGAGCCGCTGACGCTCGAGGAAGTCGGCCGCACCTTCGGCGTCACCCGCGAGCGGATCCGCCAGATCGAGAACAACACGCTGAAGAAGCTGAAGCGCCTGCCAGAGGCGCAAATGCTCCGCGAAGCGTCCTAGGACGCCGCTCCCCCGTTAGCGCGGCTCCAGCACGATCACCTTCGGTTCCCGCTCCAGCTTGGCGTCGTAGTCGTCGAAGCCGGCGTACTGCTCGTTGTGGCGGCGCCAGAGGTCGGCCCGCTCCTCACCGCTGGCGACGCGGGCGGTGACCGGGATCCGCCGGCGCCCGACCTCGACCTCGGCTGCGGGGTTCGCCTCGAGGTTGAGTGACCAGGCCGGGATCTTGCCGGTGCCGGCGTTGGTGTTGATCACGACCATCCGCTCGCCGTCGGCCAGATAAACGACCGGGGCGGTCCGCAGCTGCCCTGATTTGCGTCCGGTCGTGGTCAGCAGCAGGACCGGGGCCTTGTTGACCTTGCCCATCAGGCGGCCGCCGGTCGCGCGGTAGACCGGGACGTTGAGCTTCCCCATCCAGCGCAGGCCGCGGGCACCGAGGAAGTTGCTGAAGCTGGCGACAGCGTGATCGCTTGGCATCGCCGCGAGTATCTCATCACTGCACTGATCCGTGGCGGGTAGAGTCACGGTATGCCCGAGCCCCACGCCTTCCGTCGCGCCGCCGAGACCAAGGACCTCGAGCTGATGCGCGAGACCCTGTGCGAGGACGTCGTCCTCCACAGCCCGATCCTGTTCCGCGGCTTCGAGGGCCGCGACGTCGTCCTCGTCGTCCTCGGCCACGTGATCGAGGTCCTCGAAGAGTTCCGCTACGTCGACGAGGCGGCCGAAGGCAACGCGGTCTTCCTCCGCTTCAAGGCGATGGTCGGCGACCGCGAGCTGGAGGGGGTCGACTTCCTCGAGCTAGACGACGAGGGCCGGGTCGCCGAGCTGACCGTCTTCATGCGCCCGCTCTCGGCGCTGACTCGCTTCAACGAGCGGATGGGCGAGCGCCTGGCGGCGTCTCCGCCCGCCCCCGTCGAGTAGAGGGCGGCCCCCGCCGCACCTCTCTAGAATCCCCGTCCCTTCCCTGGGGGAGTGCCCGAGTGGTTAAAGGGGACTGGCTGTAAACCAGTTGGCTCTGCCTACACAGGTTCGAATCCTGTCTCCCCCATCAGCGGTCTGGTAGCGGACCCCCGTGTTCTTGCCGGAGCCGATTCGTACTCGTATGGTCAGAACATGTTCGCTCGGGTTCGAGCGGGGGGTGAGGCGCCATCCCTCTCGGTGGTCGCGATCGTCCTGATCGCACTCGTCGGGGTGGCCATCGCCTGCTTTCCCGCTCTAGCGTCCGCCGCCACCGCCACTGGCGAAATCACCCGCGCGGAGGCAAGTGCCGACTGGACCGAAGGCAGCTTTGCGGGCTCGGTTCGCTGGGGCGGTTGCGAGCTACCCGTCATCCCCTTCTTCTGGGAAGAAGAAGGGCGTCCCGGTACGCGCCCGCCCACATTCCCCAGGAGGTGCGAAATCACGCCATTTGCGACGGTCGCTCCCGGTGACGACCCGGCGGAATGCTGGTCGGACGAGCGCCAGTGGCCCCACTCCGCGGGAGCGCAGCATCTCGGCTGGGAAGGCGCCACGGTCCCCTTCCCCGGGTCGGCGACGTTCGATGTCCCTTCGGCGGCGCTCTCAGGGACGCCTGGGCAGCTGGTCTGCCTCTCGGTGCTCCAGATCCACGAAGAACGTCCCCGGTGCGCGTACCAGCTGGGAGTCTTCTGCCCACTTTGGATCGCGCTCGTACCCACCTACCGCGTCGCGGCAGCCGCGGTCTTGCCCGAATCGGGATCCGCTGAATTCTTCGGTCCGGTGCCGGCTCCACCCGGCGAATCTGAAACCGAAGAAGGCTCGAGCCCTGAAGTCGAAGAAGCGAGCCCCGAAGAAGACAAGATCGCTGAACAGGGGCAGTTGGCTGTGCCGGAGCCGATGCCGCCCCCGAACGCCGACGGGCCCGGGGCAGCTGGCGCGCCCGCCTCCTCAGGCGTCGAGGCGCAGCAGCGCCGCTGCACGAGGGTCCACCCACGTCATTCCCATCGTAAGAAACGCGGTGGGAAGTACCGGGGGCATCGTTCTCACAAGAAGTGCGTCACTGCGCCACCGGCCTAGCAAGGCAGCCTCGATATGTTCTCGGGCCTTGACGACTGAGCTCGCAGACCGCGTGATCGCGATCGCCGGAGTCGGCGGCGGCCTTGGGCCGTTGGTGACTGCCGAGCTCGCGGCTGCCGGCGCCACTGTCGCCGGGACCGATCGCGACCAGGCGCTGCTCGACTCGCTCCCCGGTGAGCTCGGGATCCCGGCCGAGCGCTGGGACGGCCGCGCGGTCGACCTGCTCGACGAGGACGCGGTCGAGGGGTGGTGCGCGGGGCTGGTCGAGCGCTTCGGTCGAGTCGACGGGCTGATTCACCTGGTCGGCGGCTGGCGCGGTGGGCAGCCGCTGCACGAGGCGCCGCTCGCCGACTGGGACCTGCTGCACGGCCTCCTGATCCGCACCGTCCAGCTCACCACCCGCGCCTTCCACGGCCAGCTCGCCGCCAGCGACCACGGCCGCTTCGTCCTCGTCTCCGCCAAGCAGGCGCAGCAGCCGACGAACGCCAACGCCGCCTACGCGGCGGCAAAGGCGGCGGCTGAGGCCTGGACTCTCGCCTACGCCGACGGCTTCGGCGCCGGCGGCGCCACCGCCAACATCGTCGTCGTCGACGCGATCCTGACGCCGAAGCTGCGCGCCGACAATCCCGGCAAGGATTTTCCGACCTTCACCCCGGCCGAGCAGCTGGCGCAAGCGATCGCATTCGTCTGCTCCGACGGGGCGGCGAAGATGAACGGCCAGCGGCTGCAACTTACGATTGGCGCATGACCCCCACCAAAGGCAAGAAGAGAGACAAAGCCCCGGACGGCAAGATGACGATCGGGGAGCTGGCGCGGCGGACCGGGATGACGATTCGCAACATCCGCGCCCACCAGACCCGCGGCTTGCTGCCGCCGCCCGAGGTCCACGGCCGCACCGGCTACTACAACGAGACCCACGTCGCCAGGATCAAGCTGACCCGGGAAATGCAGGCCGAGGGGCTCAACCTGGAGGCGATCCGCCGCTTCCTCGAGGGCAGCGACGGCTCGCAGGAGATCGTCGACTTCGCCCGTGCGATCCGCGCCCCGTTCGAGGACGAGACGCCGGAAATCTTCGAGCCGGAGGAGATCGCCGCCAGCTGGGGACTGTCGAAGATCGACCCGAAGATGGTCCGCCACAGCGAAAAGCTCGGCGTCCTGCGCGAACTCCCGGACGGGAAGATCGAGGTGATCAGCCCGCGCCTGCACAGCGCGGCGACCGAGATGATCGGCTTCGGGGTCTCGGCCCAGGCCGGGCTCGGGCTCGCCGACCAGCTGCACAAGGCCGCCGAGGGCGCCGCCCGCGCCTACGTCGACATCTTCACCAAGGAGATCTGGGAGCCGTTCGACAAGGCGGGCCGGCCCGAGGAGCAGTGGCCGAAAGTGATCGAAGCGCTGGAACGGCTCCGCCCGCTCGCTTCCGGGGCGCTGCTGGCGATGTTCCAGATCACGATGGGCGACGAGACCGAGAAGGCGGCCGAGCGCACCCTGCAGAATGCCGGCAGCCCGCCCAAACGCCGCAAATCATCGAAAGCGAAGCGCCGCTCTAGCCGGCGATCGTGAACCGCTTTTTCACCGGTTTCGAGACGTTCTGCGCGGTATCGGTGGCGCGCAGCACCGCTTCGTAGCGACCCGGCTTCGCCCGGAAGTGCTTCCAGCGGGCGCCGAGGGCGAACTGGTTGATGCCGATGAAGGTGCTCCAGGTCTTGTAGCCGTTGTAGACGCGCTTGCCCTTCGAGTTGAAACGGTAGTACTCGGCGTCGAGCGTGCCGCGGTCGCTGATCTGGGCGCTGAGGCCGGTTCCCTTCGTCCCCTTGAAGGTGCTCTTCTTCAGCGCCACGCCGCCGAGCGTCGGCGGTTTGACGTCGACGTTGAGCGGCGGCTGCGGCCCCGGATCGGAGTTGGGGTCGCCGGGGACGTCGGAGACGATCACTTCGCCGCGGACGAAGGAGTGCAGTTTGCACTGGAAGAGGTAGGTCCCGGGCGAGTTGAACTGCAGCGTGAAGGAGTCGCCGGCCCGGTGGGCGGGGGCGTCGGTGCCGGGGTCGGAGTCCCACTGCAGGTCGTTGGCAGAGATCCCGGTGACCGAGTGGGCGAGATCCGGCCCGAGCCAGTCCCAGGTCACCTTCTCGCCGAGGTTGACCTGCACCGCCGGGTTCGACCAGCGGTAGTTGGCGATCGAGACCCTGGTGTTGACCGCCCCCGCCGGCGCCGCCAGGACCCCCGCCATCACCGCCGAGGTTGCAAAAACCGTCGCTATGCGACGGAAAAGGCAACCTCGGCGAGTCAGGAGACGAGGTACCAACCGTTCATCCCCTGGTGCAGGTGCTGGAAGACGTGGCAGTGGTAGAACCAGCGGCCGGGGTTGTCCTCGGTGAATTCGACCCGGAAGGAGTCGGCGGGGCCGAAGGTTTTGTTGTCGACGATCGTCCCGTCCGGTTCTTTCCAGCGGTGGCCGTGGACGTGGAAGGTGTGGAAGAAGTTGTCGATCCCGTAGACGTGGAAGGCGACGACCTCGCCGACCTTCGCTTCCAGGTCCGGCGTGTTGCCGGCGTAGGCCTTGCCGTTGATGCAGTAGAAGATCTTCTTCAGGCCGGTGATCGAGGGGTCCCAGGTGTGGAAGGCGAGGAAGAACTCGCGCGCCGGCCGCACCTCGCCGCGTTTGCGGATGATCAGCGGCCCGTGCAGGCCTTTGAAGACCGGCAGCGGGTCCATCGGCCCGTGGTCGTGGTAGAGCCAGGTCCCCTCGGTCCCTTCTTTGCACTCCCAGACGTAGGTGAAGGTGCGGTTCTTCTGGACGAAGCCGCCGGGGTCGGTCCACTTGCCCTTGTAGGTGCCGTCCATCTCGTTGGCGTAGAAGATCCCGTGCGGGTGCATCGTCACCGGCGCCTTCAGCTTGTTGCGGAAGTGGACGACGATCGTGTCGCCGACTTCGCCTTCGATCAGCGGCCCCGGCACCGTCGCCGGCGCCAGCGGCTTGCCGAAGTTGGCGCTGTAGGGGCGGTAGCCGTAGGCCTGGAAGGTGCTCCGCCCCTTGACCGGCTCGTTCATCATCTGGTCGCGGTGGGTGGGGACGATGTTCCAGGGCCGTTCCTCGGCGGCGATCCAGTATTCGCGGGTGGGGCCGGCGCTGACCACCGCCGCCAGGTCGGAGGTGACGGCCTGACCGCCGTCGGCGTCCGCCGCCCGCACCCGCGGCGGCACGTCGACCCGCTGGGCGAGCGAGTTGACGTCGATCTGCCCTTCGTCGGTCCTTACTTCCTGGCCGGCGAGCGTGCAGATGAACGCCATCCCGCCCATGCCGAGGAAGGCGCGGCGGTCGATCGGGTCGAAGCCCACAGCGCCGCCCCTATTTCTTCACGGTGACGGTCAATTTCATTTCCGTCGGGTGGATCGTGCAGATGAACTTGTAGGTGCCGGGCGTTTCGAACTTCTTCTTGAATTCCGCTTCCGTCACCGCCGTCGTCTTGGTCGAGTAGCTCGCCTTCTTCGCCAGCCCCTTCGGCCCCTGCTTCAGGTGTACGTCGTGGGGATAGCTGTTGAGTTCCGACCAGACCCACTTGACGCTGCCGCCTTTGTTGATCGTCACCGCGCTCGGCCCGAAGAAGAAGTCGTTTACGGTGACGATCTTCGGCTTCGGCGCCGGCTTTGCCGCCGGGGCGGCGGGCGCCCCCAAGAGGGCGACCGCGGCCACGAGGCCGGCGAGCGGTACGGCGGTGCGGAGAGCCTTCGCGCGCGCTATTTGCACGTCAGTTCCCCGGGGATCACGGCGACTTCGACCGGCTTGAACTTCTCGAACGCGGGGTGGGCGGCGACCCGGCGCACCCAGCTGCACTGCTGGTTCTGCGGCGGCGTCGAGCCGGCGTAGCCGAGGATCGTTTTCGGATCCGATTCTTCGCTGAGGTTGATCTGCAGGCCGGCCCCGATGTTGAGGCTCTTGACCTGGTCGGCGAGCACTTCCGCCTGCGGGCAGGCGGGGTAGATCGCGGCCAGCGGCAGCGAGCCGTTGCCGGGCGCGAAGGTCGCCGCCGGGCTGTTGCCGCCCCAGCAGTTGCCGCCGCCGGTCGCGTCGTTCCAGAAGTCGTATTCGCCGTTGGGGTCGGCGCCTTCGCGCCCCATCGTGTTTTCGACGACCTGGTTGTCGATGCTCTTGGCGTCGTCACCTTCGTTGGCGACGAAGACTTCGCCCGGGCCCGAGAACGAAGCGATCCCCCACTTGTAGTTGCCGAACACGTTGTTGTCGCGGACGACGTTGTTGGCGCCGCCGTAGAGGACGATGCCGACCCCGGTCGGGTAGTTGACCACCGAGGAGCCGACTTTGCCGAGCCCCGCCGAGACGGTGTGGAACCTGCTCTGAGTGAGGAAGTAGTTGTAGTTGTTCCAGAACACGTCGTTGCGTTCGAAGATGTTCCAGCCGTTGGGCTCGAAGCCCTCGCTGTCGAGCGTGTTCGGGACGATGCCGGCGCCGTTGTTGTAGAAGGCCGATTCGACGATCTTCACGTACTTCGAGTTGGTGCCGGAGTAGCCGAGGACGTTTTCGTAGCTGCGGTCGTTTTTCAGCAGCGTCCACTCGGGCTTGCGCTGGCACGGCTTCGGCTTCGGGATGACGCCGTGGTTGGTCCAGTTCTTGCCGTCGCAGGGGGTTTCGCCGACGTAGAAGGCGGAGTCTCCCTGGTGGTAGCCGGCGGAGTTGATCATCTTGCCGCCGAGGCAGCCCTTGGCGAAGAGGCCGTAGGAGCGGTTGTCGGAGGCGAGCAGGTTGTCCATCGTGTAGCCGTCGCAGCGCTGGCCGCTCTTGACGTCGGCGTGGACGAAGAAGCCGTTGGACTGGTAGTTCCGCGCCCACAGGTTCTTCATCACCAGGCCGTCGACGTCGACCGCCTCGATCCCGTTCTGGGCGGCGCCGAGTTCGCCCTTGGCGTTTTTGCCCTCGAGGATCGTCTTCTTGCGGTTCTTTTTCGTGCCTTCGATCGTCAGGCCGTCGAAGGACTTCTTCTTCGCGGTGCCGTCGACGACGACGCCCTCGACGTACTTGCCCGGCTTGACCGCGACGACGACCTTCGTCTTCGCGTTCGCCTTCTTGAACTTGAAGGAGCCGGCGGCGTCGACCGCCTTCTGGATCGTCCGGTACTTGCAGCCGTGCTTGCAGACTTCGAAGACCTTCTCCGTCTGCTTCTTGCCGCCACCCTTGGCGAGGGCCGGTGCGGCGAGCCCGGTGAGGGCCAGGCAGAGCCCGAGGACCAGGGCTGGAACGGCGATCCAGTGCTTCATATCTCTCCTTGCAGCGTCGTATGTAGTCGACCCTGCCTCCCAACGGGACTGCGCGCCGGGCCCTGCAGCTCCGACACGCGAGGTGCCAAAGACTAGCGGGGTGCTGGCTGTTCAGCCAGGCAGGATCTTGTTCAAAGCTTGTTCCAGTTCGGACACACCGTAGGCGCCCTCGATGCGGTCCCGGACCACGCCGTTCGCATCGATCAGGAAGGTCCAGGGCTCGGTTTCGAGGCCGAAAGCGCGCAACTGGGGCCGGATTCCCTTGCCGGCGTCGTTTTCGTTGTAGACCTCCATGTGGATGAAGTCGGCTTCGCCCTTGTACTCGTCGGCGACCTGCTGGGCAATGTCGACGACCGGCCCGCAGACGCGGCTCTGACAGAGCGCCGGGGTCGCGAAGACGAGCACGACCGGCTCCTTGCCGGCGACGTCGGCGAAGTCGGCCGCGTGCATCTGGTCGGGCGGGACCCGGGTGTCGATTTTCGCCAGGTCGCCGCCGACGTCGGCGGCGGTCGGAGTGTGGATTACCGGTGCCTTCTCGCCGACTTCGGGGATCTTCGGGAACTCACCGGCGACGGGGCTCGGCACCCGCGAGGCTTCCAGCCCGTTCGGTCCTTTCAGCATCGCGATCCCGACCCACGGTCCCGGCTTGTCGAAATCGACTGCGGGGACGACGTAGGCGCTCTTCGCGTCGCTGCTGGCGGCGGCGTGGTAGGCGGGCTTGGTTTCCAGCGACGTCACTTCGGCCGGCAGCGGTCCCTGTACCGGGCTCTTTTCGTCGCGGGCGAAGTAGAGAGCGACGTCGGCGTCGTCGACCTGTTCGCCGCCGGTCGTGAAGACCCCGAACGGGTAACGGTTGGGGCCGACGACGAAGCTCTGTGCGGCGGGGGCGACGACGAGCTTGCTCGGCTTGGCGCCGGAATCTTTCAGCAGTTGGGTGATCGTCTTGCCCTTGCCGGCCGGGAACTCGGTCGCCACCGGCGCCGGGCGGGAGGTCTCCTCCGAGGAACCACCGCAGCCGGCGGCGGCAAACGCCGCGAGCAGGATCGCGAGCAGGCAGAGCGGAAATCGGAACTTCATGCGTGGCTAGGGTATTGATTGACGATGGTTGCGCATGCCAAGCGAGCGATCCCGCCGGCCGTTCTGGCGCTGCTCGCCACCCTTCTGCTGGCGCCTGCCGCGGGTGCCGAGGTCTCCGCAGCCGATCCGCCGAGCTGCCTCGAAGGACCGCAGCGCGAAGGGAAGGTGATCGTCGGCACGCCGTGCGACGACGTGATCCACGTCCCGGCGACGGTCACCGAGGTCAACGCCGGTGCCGGCGACGACAAGATCATCGCCGGACCGATCACCGCCGCGATCAGCGAATGCCCGTTCCCCGGCTGCCATCTCGAACTCGGCAGCACCGTCTTCGAAGGCGGCCCCGGCAACGACGTCGTCTGGGGCGACCGCGGCAACGACATCCTGTACGGCAACGGTGGCAACGACTGGCTCTGGGGCGGGATCGGCGACGACGTCGTCGACGGCGGCCCCGGCAACGACAAGCTCTCCGGCGGCTTTGGCGGCGACCACGTCGACGGCGAATCCGGGAGCGACTTCGTCCGCGGCGATCCGACCCAGGACGAGCTCTTCGACACCGGTCCCGCGACCGACGTTGACACGCTCAGCTACGCGACCGGCGCCACCCCGGGCTTTGGCAACAACCCGTCCTATCCCGATTTCAGCGAACACGCCGGATTCCCCGACGACGGCGCCAACGAACGCGGCGTCTTCCTCAGTCCGGCTCTGCCGAGCAAGGAAAACGGGAACAACGGGGGAGCGAAGAACGGCGGCGGCGTCGACGAAGTCGGCATCGCCGACTTCGAGCGGTTGATCGGCTCGCCCTTCTCCGACTACATCGTCGGCACCCCTTCGACCGAGGCGATCTTCGGCGGCGGCGGCGCCGACGTGCTGATCGGGAGCCCGGGGGCCGGAACCGCACTGGACGGCGGTGCCGACGGCGACGACTGCTTCGGTGGCGGCTCGGCGACCAACTGCGAGTCGCTGGAAGAAAAAGGCCCGGTGACGGTCCGCAACATCGCGAAAGTGAGCGTCGGGGCGATGGTGCCAGGCGGCGAATTCACCCAGATCTACCTGATCGGCAGCGACAAAGACGACAAAATCACGGTCACCACCACCGCCTTGCCAACTGAAGCGGTCGTCTTCCAGCTCAGCGGTGCCGAATTCGATACCGATCTCACGGCCCAGTCGGGCTGTGAAGTGAAAAGCGCGGGGGAAGCCGTCTGCAAACTGACGACGCCGCTCGACTCGGTCCTCGTCGCGGGTCTCGAAGGCAGCGACACGCTGAAGGCGGAAGCGCTGCCGGCAACGACCTCGCTGATGCTGCTCGGCGGCAACAAAGCCGACCAGCTGACCGCCGGCAACGAAAGCGACGACACCCTCGTCGACGGACCCGGCAACGACGTCCTCAGCGGCCTCGGCCGCGACGACGGGCTCGTCAACAACCAGGGGCAAGACGAAATCCTGGCCGGCGACGGCAACGACTTGATCCTCTCGACCGTGATCTGCGAGGGCGACGTGATCAACGGCGGCGCGGGGCGCGACAACGCCTCCTGGGCCAAGTTCAAAGAAGAGGGCGGAACCGGCCCCGGGATCGAGCCCCGTCTCGACCAGGGGCGGGCCGGGCGCCCCGGCCCCGGCGGCGAACCTGCCTGCTCCGAACCGGGGGATACGACGTTCGATTCCCTGGCCGAAATCGAGGACCTCGAGGGCTCGACGCTGGCCGACGTCCTGATCGGCAACGGGACCGAAAACCAGCTGCTCGGCCACCAGGGGGCCGACTCGTTCTTCAGCGAGGCCGCCAACGACGTCGTCCTCGCCAACAACGGCGACGACGACGTCGCGATCAACTGCGGCGAAGGCATCGACACCGCCGTGATCGACACGCACCCTCAGTTCAACGACCCGGTGCCGTTCGAATGCGAGACCGTGCGCGAAGCCGCGCCGAACAACTACCGGGTCCCGGTGACGCCGCTGAAACCGGCCACGCCGCCGGTTGCGCCACCGCCCGACGTCAAACCGCCGCGGACCAAGGTCACCGGGCACCCGCCCAAGGTTCTGTGGACGAACAAGCGTCACCGCCGCGTCACTTTCCGTTTCGCCTCCTCGGAGAAAGGCTCGAGCTTCCGCTGCAAGGTCGACGCCAAGCCGTACCGCCCGTGCCACTCGCCGCGCACCTTCGACCTCGGCCTCGGCCGCCACGCGGTCCGGATCGAGGCGATCGACGCCGCCGGCAACGCCGACTCGACGCCCGCCGTCTACCGCTTTCGGATTCGCCAACTCCGCCACCGCTGATCGTCCAGCCGAGCAGCGCCGCTGGTTACAGTTCCCGGAGATGGCAAAGGTTCTCTACACGGCGGAGGCGAACGTCACCGGCGCTCGGGCCAACGGCCACGGCCGGACCAGCGACGGCATGCTCGAGGTCGACCTGCGCCTGCCGAAGGAGATGGGGGGCGACGGCGGCGGCACCAACCCCGAGCAGCTCTTCGCCGTCGGCTACGCCGCTTGCTTCGAGGGTGCGCTCGGGGTCGTCGGCCAGCGCCTGCGAGCCGAGGTCGGCGACGTCGCGATCGACTCCAAGGTATCGCTGATCACGACCGAGGAGCGCGGCTACAACGTCGCCGTCACCCTCGACGTCAGCCTGCCCTTGGTCGAGGACGAGGCGACGGCGGTCGAGCTGGTCCGCGAGGCCCACAAGGTCTGCCCGTACTCCAACGCCACGCGCGGCAACGTCGAGGTGACGCTGACCGCCAACGGCGCCTCGGTCTAGACGGTCGGCTGAGGTGCGCCTCAGCGTCCTCGACCAGACGCCGGTCTCGGAGGGTTCGACGGCAGCGCAGGCGCTGCGGAACTCGGTCGACCTGGCGCAGCTCGCCGAGCGGCTCGGTTACCACCGCTACTGGGTTGCCGAGCACCACGGCGGTGAGCTCGTCGCCGGTCCCTCGCCCGAGGTCCTGATCGGCCCGCTGGCGGCGGCGACCGAGCGGATGCGGATCGGCAGCGGCGGCGTGATGCTGCCCCACTACAGCCCGCTCAAGGTCGCCGAGAACTTCGGCGTCCTCGCCGGCCTCTTCCCGGGTCGGATCGATCTCGGGATCGGCCGTGCCGCCGGCACCGACCCGATGACGACCCACGCGCTGCAGCGCGACCGCTCCCAGGCGCCGCCGGACGACTTCCCCGAGCAGCTGGCCGAGCTGCTCGGCTACTTCGATCGCAGCTTCCCCGCCGGTCACCCCCTGGCTCGCCTCGCCGACTCGCTGCCCGGCGGGCCGGAGGTGCCGGAGCCGTGGCTGCTCGGCTCCTCCGAACAAAGCGCGATCTGGGCCGGCGAAACCGGCCTGCCCTACGCCTTCGCCGACTTCATCAACCCGCGCGGCGCTCCCTACTCGGTCGTCTACCGCGAGAACTTCGCTGCCGGCAAGCGCCTCGCGGCGCCCCGACTGGCGGTTGCGGTGCGGGCCATCGTCGCCGACACCGAGGCGGAGGCCGAGCGGCTCTCGACCAGCTGGCGGATGGCCTTCGACCTGCTCCGCCGCGGCCGTCCGGTCGCGGTGCCGCCGCCGGAGAAAGCGGCCCGCTACCTCGACCTGCACGGCGAGGAGCAGGAGGGGTTCGGCGGCAAGCCGCGCAAGCTGACCGGTACCGCGGCCCAGGTCCGCGCCGAGATCGAGGAGGTAGCGGCGGCCTACGACGCCGAGGAGGTGATCGTGGTCACGATCACCCACGACCACGCGGCGCGGCGCCGTTCCTACGAGCTGCTCGCCGCCGAGTTCGGGCTCGAACCGGCGCCATCCGCGGTGGACCCTAGTGTCCCCGCATCCGCCGCTCCCACCTCTTCATAGCGCTCGCCCTCGTCGTCGCCTTTGCCCTCGGCACGGTGCTGCCGGGAGCCTTCGCGCAGAGGAAGGCCGAACCCTCCGCCGTTCGCAACGCTCTCGCTGAGACCAGCAGCGTGCGCGGCGCGCCCGACCGGACCCTCGTCCTCAGCCGGGTCGAGATCGATCCGGGTGCGAAGCTCGCCCTGCACCACCATCTCGGCACTCAGGTCGCCCATATCGAGGCGGGAACGCTCAGCTACACCGTCAAACGCGGCTCGGCGGTCGTCCGGGAAGGCGAGTCCGACCAGAACCCGCGCAAGGTCCGCACGATCAAGGCCGGGCAGACCGGCAAGCTCCAGCCCGGGCAGTGGATCGTCGAGCAGCCCTCCGACATCCACAGGGCGGCCAACCGTGGCTCGGCCCCGGTCGTGATCTACCTGGCGACGCTGCTGGAAACCGGCGCGCCGCCCGCGACCCCGGTCACGCCGTAGGCGTGTCGACTTTGTTCGCAGGGGTCGAACAAAGTCGACAGCGCTAGCTGGTCGCGGTACGGAGCGCGGCGCGGAGGTCGGCCGCGGTCTGCGGCCCGCGCAGGGTCTCGACGATGCGGCCGTCGGCGTCGAGGACGACGGTCGTTGGCAGCCCGGGGAGGTGGTACCGGGCGCCGTAGACCCCGTCGGGGTCGTCGAGGATCGGGAAGCTCCAGCCGTTTTCGCGGACGAAGTCCCGGCCTGATGCCTCGCGGTCGGTGTAGTCGACGCCGACCAGATGGGCGCCGCGCAGCGAGTGCTGGAAGCGCTCCAGTTCCGGCGCCTCTTGGCGGCAGGGCTCACACCAGCTCGCCCAGAAGTTGACCAGCACGGGCTCGCCGCGCAGGCTCGCGAGCGACTCGCGCGGTGGCTGCAGGACGGCGGTCGGCAGCGGTGGCGCCGGCTTGCCCGCTTCGCCGGAGCCGGCGGAGAGCGCCTCGTAGGCGATCAGCCCCGCCACCAGCGCGACCGCCACGGTGGGGACGAGGAAGCGTCGCACCGCCGGCCTACCGCTGCTCCAGCAGGGGGACGTCGTGAACGATCTGGGACGGGTCGAAGTTGGCCGGGTAGAGCGTCGTGATCTTGCCGTCGGCCGCGATCCCGTAGACCAGCGCCGAGTGCTCGACCAAGTCGCGGCCGGTCTTTTCCCGTTTGGCGACGATGCTCCAGTCGGTCCAGACCCTGCGCAGTTCCGCCGGGGAGCCGATCAGGTACTGCATCTTGCCGGTCATCCCGTGCTCGGCCAGGAACTTGGCGACGGTGTGAGGGTCGTCCCCCTCCGGGTCGGTCGAGACGGCGACGATCTGCATCCCCTTGGCCTTTGGCCCGAGCTCCGCCTGCGCCGTTTTCAGGTGGCTGACGATCAACGGGCAAACGTCGGGGCAATGGGTGTAGATGAAGGTGACGAGCACCGCCTTGCCCTCGTATTCGGCGAGATCGACGGGTTCGCCGAGGTAGTTCTTCAGCTTCAGCGCGGGCGCTGCTTTCGGCGGCGTAGCTTCGCCGCCGGCGTAGGTTCCGCCGACGCTGGCGGCGGGCGGGTGAGCGGTGGCGCTGTCGCCGCCACCGCCGCAGCCGCCGAGCAGCACGGCGCCGAGCGCGACGCAGGCGAGGAAGAGAAGGAGGGGGGTGGTTCTGTGGCGGGTCATCCGGTGATTCCGTGGACGAGACCCGAGCTTGCGTTGCCAAGCATACGCAGGCGCGGCCACCGCGGTTCAGCGTTGATCTAGATTGGGCGTGATGAGTGAGCCTCTCGGAGCCGGGATGGAAGTGCAGCCCGCCGGTGAGCGGGCGCCGCGGCTGACCGAGGCACAGCGCGACCGCCTCCGTGCGCTCGGCGAGGTCCGCGCGATCAGCCCCGGCGACGTCCTCTTCCGCGACGGCGACGACAGCTACGACTTCTTCATCGTCGAATCGGGCGCGGTGGCGATCGTCCAGGGCTACGAACAGGAGGACCGGGTGCTGGCCCTCTTCGGCGAGCACCAGTTCCTCGGCGAGCTCGGGCTGCTGACCGGCGCCCGTGTCTACCTCTCGGCGGTCGTCCGCGACGGCGGCGAGGTGATCCAGGTGCCGGCCCAGCGATTGCGGGAACTGCTCGCTCAGGACGAGGAACTCAGCAACGTCGTCCTCCCGGCCTATCTTGCCCGCCGCGCTCGCCTGATCGACATCGGCGCCGGCGTCCACCTGATCGGCTCCCGCTTCAGCCCCGACAGCCGGCGGATCCGCGATTTCCTCGGCCGCAACCGCGTCCCCTACCAGTGGACCGACCTCGAGGAGGACGACGAGATCGACGCGCTGCTGCGCGCGATCGCGGTCGAGCCGGCCGAAACGCCGGTCCTGATCGGCACCGGCGACGTCCTCAAGAACCCCTCCAACGCGGAGCTGGCCAGCGCCCTGGGCCTCGGTGCCGCCGGCGCGCCGCCGGCGCTCTGCGACCTCGTCATCGTCGGCGGCGGACCGGCCGGCCTCGCCGCCGCCGTCTACGGTGCCTCCGAGGGCCTCGACACCCAGGCGATCGACTCGACCGCCTTCGGCGGCCAGGCCAGCACCTCCTCGCGGATCGAGAACTACCTCGGCTTCCCAAGCGGGATCTCCGGTGGGGAGCTGGCGGCCCGGGCGTTGCTGCAGGCGAAGAAGTTCGGTGCCCGGATGGCGATGCCGGCGCGGGCGGCGATGCTTTCCCGCAACGATGGCCACTACCGGGTCGAGCTCGAAGACGGCGAGGTCGTCAACGGCCGCACCCTGATCGTCGCCACCGGCGCCCAGTACCGGAAACCGAACGTGCCTGACCTCGAGCGCTTCGAGGGCCTCGGCGTCTACTACGCGGCGACCCTGGTCGAGGCGCAGATGTGCTCCGGCGACCCGGTGATGATCGTCGGCGGCGGCAACTCTGCCGGCCAGGCCGCGATCTACATGTCCCAGCACGCCTCCAGCTGCCGCCTGCTGATCCGCGGTGGCGACCTCGGCAAATCGATGTCGCGCTATCTCGTCGACGAGATCGAACGCCGCGACGGGATCGAGGTGATGACCCACTCGGAGATCGTCGAGCTCCGCGGCGAGGACTCGCTGGAGTCGGTCGTCGTCCTCGACAACCGCAGCGACGGGCGGACCGAGATGCCGGCTCGGGCCGTTTTCGTCTTCATCGGCGCCAGCCCCAACACCGATTGGCTCGGCGACTGCGTCGCGACCGACGAGAACGGGTTCGTCCTCACCGGCGCCGCCCTCGGCGACGAGCACCGCAGCGCCTTCGTCGGCGACGACGCGCCCTACTTCCTCGAGACCAGCCAGCCCGGCATCTTCGCCGTCGGCGACGTCCGCTCCGGCTCGATCAAGCGCGTCGCCTCAGGCGCTGGCGAGGGCGCGATGGCAGTTCAGCTCGTCCACCATCGCCTGTCGGGTCGCTGACGGCTCCGGCCCTCGTCAGCGGCCGGCGAGCTCCCGCTGAATGATCGCGTCGAGGGCGTCTTCTACCCCGTGGGCGGGGTCGCCCGAAATGGCGGCGCCGTTGGCGACGCCGCGCACGTTTTCAGCTGCCCGCAGCGCGTGCCAGTGTGAGTCGAACGACTCGCCAGAGGTGGCGATCGTCTTGCCGCTGCCCGCGACCAAGCGCCAGCGCCACTTACCAACCAAGTCTTCATATGCGTCGAAATGAGGCATCAGCTCTCCGTTCTCCATGTTGGGAACGTATGTTCGCATCGGCGTCGGACGGAAAAATCTCTAAGATCGGTCGCGCGCTGCCCGGATAGCTCAGTTGGTAGAGCACTTCCATGGTAAGGAAGGTGCGGCTGGCGCCGCCTTCCAGCTCAGGCCACGTTTCTCCGCTCTAGAGAGCCAAATTGGCGATCCTGGGGCTATGCGGGAATGCCGATCAATTCAGTGAGTGTCAGGGGGTTGATCCCATCCGGCCTCCCATCTGACTCCCATTTTCAGCGGTGGGCAGCGCCCCCCAACTAGCCAGCGGTCCTGCATGCTCGGATCGCTTCGGCGCTCGCCGTCGTGCCATCAACGAAGGCGGCTTCACCGCTCGCCTGGAACTTGCCGTCGGGGCAGCGCAGGGTCGCGACACCATGCACCTTGCCGTGTAGCTCGTATTCCCGGTCCAACGTCAGCGAGACCAGTTCGGTGAGGCCGTAGCCTTCGGCGATCGTCGGCATCCGCAGGACCGCTTCGGTTCCGTATCGGCCGGCGCTGATCCTGCTGATGTCGAGCCGGGCAATGATCACTGTCGGCACCGGCACCGTCACAGGGGCGCGGATCAGCAGATGGGTCGTCCCGGCTCGCGTGCCCTCGTTGTAGATCAATGCTTTGAGCCGAAGCGGTGGGAACGGTTTGCTCTCAGGGAAGGCGTAGTAGAGAACAACGGTGCCGTGGCCGACCCGCGATGGCGTGCAGCGATCAAGCACGGGCACTGCCGGCCTCGGATCCGGAGGCGGCTCGCACACCGGGAGGCCCGAGGTCGAGATCCGTAGGCTGCGATCGAGCATCACCCTCACCTCACGCAGCGGCTCCGGGTGCGGGTAGGTGACGGTGCCCGCAAACGCAGACTCAAGACGGAACGCGACCGGCGTCCGATCCCGGCGTGGAAACGCTCGAGGTGATAACGATGGCGAGAGGCTGAAGGGGGGAGGTTCCTGCCCCCCGATCACAACACTTTCGGGGGCTGGGACCGCCTTGCTCGCTGGCGCGACGAGCAGACCCGTAGCAACCGTCAGGGCTGCCAGGGCTCGCATCGCCCCGCCACCCATACTCACTTTTCCGGAAGAGAAAATTCGATCACGGGGGGTTTTTTAAAAGGCCGACCGGTTGCCGTGTAGAGCGCAGCGCCGGCTGCAGTCGCACTGGAGATTGCGGAGACCCAATCAGTGGCAGACGACGCTGGCATGTTGTAATCAGCCTAGGGCTGATCACGAACCCACACGTTTCGGACGCTAGGCGCCTCCTGCCTCCGGCGTGACGGATGTCGTGCCCGAGCCTGGCAGGGGCGGCGCTCGCCTCCAAGGCCCGCCTCGGCGGGCCTCGCTTTCGCGCCCTCGCGCCGCTCGGGTTCCGCTCGCTTCGCCCCTGCCGGCGGCTCGGCGACATCCGTCAACCGAGTCAAGGAGGAATCATGGACGCATCAGTCGACCGCGGAGCGCCGCTCACGCTGATCGGACCCGGGAGGTTTACGAAGGTCGCGATCAACACCGCTGCCGGGGAGATCGAGGCGAGGATGAGTGAGGCCGGCAATTGGGAGCTGCGCCTTCGCAAGGAGGACGAGGAAAGCTGGCGGATCGCCTGTCGCGGCGATCTCGACTCCGGCGCGTTCACCGCGGAACCAGCCAGGCGCGACGCGCTCGTACGGGGCCCGCTCGTCGTCGAACCGGAAGCCAGAACGGCGAGGGTCGGTGATGTCATCCTCAACCTCGCAAAAAAAGAGTTTGCGCTGCTGGTCGCTTTGGCAACGAAGCCGGACCGCGTTTTCAGCAAGGAGGAGCTGCTCGCCGCCATCTGGGACTACACCGGCACCGAAGTGTCACGAAGGGTCGACACCCACGCGAGCAAGCTGCGCAGGAAGCTGCGTGCAGCTGGTGCGGACGGCATGGTCATCAACTGCTGGGGGGTTGGCTATCGCCTTTGGGACCGCCCAGACGTGGTGGCGCTGCCGCCATTGCAGACGCTCGGAGCTGCTGCCTGAATCGCGTGCGAGGCCTTTAGCTCAGGTGGCCCTTTCTGGACGAATATATGAGGAATCCTCTCCGAGCCGTTGAGTGGCCGGGGTTGTTTGAGCGTTCGGACAATTGGCTCGGTTCGCAATTTTCACCGTGGGGGTATCGCCTTGCGCCGCTTCCTCGTCTGGGGGTGAAAGAGCCGAAACCGAGGGCTCAAAGATTGCTCCGCCCTTCGGGGCGAGGAGAAGGAGAGCTGTATGCGACCCCGGACGAATCCCCCGGCCCGACGGCCAGTACAAGTAGCACTGTGCATGGCGGCGACTTGCTTGCTCGTCGCCCTGGTTTCTACGGCGACCGCGCAGGCCGCCCAGTACAAGATGCTGCTCTGCGCCAACAACGTCAACGCGGGCGCCTACGGCACCTACACCAACACGGCGAGCCCGCAGAACCCCTGGGGAATTTTCGACTTCCAGAACGGCTGCGGATGGTCCTCAGACCCGGCCGGTGACAGCGCGTTCGTGCGCATCAACGAGAACCAGGCCGCCGGCAGCGCCGGCAACGGGGCGGTCGGCTACTTCTACTGGGACACGCCCGCGTTCGTCCACTTCAAGACGGCCGGTGGCTGGACCCGGCAGCCGAATGCCTTCAACGATGGCTGGCGCTCGCGCTTCTGGGGTGTCGACGCCTACGGCAACCGTTTCCAGATCCTGAGCCAGGGCGCCGGTCTCGGGTCGACCGGCACCTTTGCGCCGCATCTGTGGCCCGGCGGCACCACTGATTTCCGACGCTTCGTGTTCGAGCTCGGCTGCGTGCGGCCCGCGGGTTGTGACCGCGCCAACTTCAACGCCACCGACCTGAACACGATCGTCTTCACTCTCGAGGACGAGTCCAACGCCCAGATCAGTTTCGGCAGCTCGCCGATGCTGGCGGGGAGCTGGGTTCGCGGTGCGCAGACCGTGCCGTGGAACGTGTCCGACCTCGGCTCCGGTCTGCGCTATGAGCGGGTGCGGATCGACGGCGCCGAGCGCTTTGCCGTCGATCACTGGATCGAATGCAACATGGACACCGATCAGGCGACCGGCGCCTACGCCCGTGCCTTCCAGCCCTGCCCGCTCGGCCCCTTCGCCCACAGCTACACCTTCGACTCGGCCTCCCTCACCGATGGCCCGCACGAACTCAAGGTCTGCGCTCAGGACTACGGCCAGGCGATCGGCCTGAACGCCACCGGCTCGGAATCCTGCGACCAGCGCAGCGTCTACACCGACAACACGGCGCCGGGGGCGCCCTCCGGGCTTATCGTCACCAGCTCCAACCCGAACCGCTACCTCGATAGCTTCGGCGCGCAGTTCGCGCTGCCGCCGAACCAGGGTAGTCCGATCGCCAAGGTCCACTACGAGGTGCTGAACGGTGCCGGCGAAGTCGTCAAGCCCGAGCAGGTGGTGACCGTCACCAACCCCACGGCGATCACCGGCATCGAAGGCCCGGCGAAAGCGGGTGATTACCGCCTTCGCCTTTGGCTCGAGGATCAAGTCGGCTTCACCGGCCCGGCGGCTCTGGCCCCGATCCCGCATGACACGACTCCACCCGCCGCTCCGCAGATGTTGGCGGTGACCGCGCCGCAGACGCCGCGCTCGGCCGACGGCTTCGACCTGCGCTGGCGGAACATCGTCGACGCCGGCGCCCCGATCGCCGCCGCCCACTACGAAGTTCTCGACGCTGCCGGCAAGGCGGTCGTGCCAGGCACCACCGTGACCGGCGACAACCTTCAGGCGCTCGCCGACCTCGATGCTCCGGATTCCGCCGGGGGCTATCAGTTGCGGTTGTGGCTGAGCGACGCGGAGGGCAACGTCGGCGCCCCTGCCGCGGCGCCGCTCGCCTATCAGTGCCAGCGCTCGACGGTGCGTGGCGCGACCGTGATCAGCGCCGCCCTCGGCGGCGCGGCCGATCAGACCCTGCAGCAGGGTCAGGGAACGATGCTGACCGGCTCGGTTCGCAGTCCTTCGGTGCCGATCGCGGCCTCGCCCGTCTGCGTCTTCAGCCGCGTCGTCACCGATACCGGCCGTGACTTCCTCGGCATCGCCTTCACCGACGCGGGCGGCAGCTATCGCTTCCCGATCCCAGCGGGGCCCTCGCGGGAAGTGATCGCGACCCACCGCGACGCCGGTCGCGAACTGCGCGCTGCCGCCAACCTGCACACCGTCGTCCACCCGACCCTCCGGGCGCGGAAGACCACCGTCTACAACGGCGAATCCGCCTTCTTCGAAGGTGAGATCCCCGGCCCCCACAACGACGAAGTGACGATCGTCCTTCAGGTCAGGAGCGGTCAGGGCTGGCTCGCCTTCCGCCGCTACCGGACCCGCGACGATGGTCATTTCGAAATGGTCTATCCGTTCCGCCGCACGACCAGCGCGACCGAATACGAGATGCGCGCCCAGGTGCGTGAAACCGCCTCCTTCCCCTACCTCGAGGGCGATTCCGACCCGCTCACTCTCCGAGTCCTGCCGGAGTCGGCGAAGCCGAAGAAGGCGACGGCGACGAACCGCTGCGCGAAGAAGAAGCGGGCGGGCCGCCAGCGGCCCAAGCGCTGCCGGAAGAAGCATCGCGGGCACGACCGCGCAGCTGCGCATCACTAGTCCGCACGGCTGAGATCGCCGGGCCCGCCCCAGCGGCTCGGTGGTCGCGGTCGCTCCGCGCCCCTCCTGCGGCGCCCACGCCCAGCACCTTTCTGCGCTCGCCGGGACCCCGATTTTCGCACGCGTTCGCGTGCGGGCCGGGGCCACCGGCTCACGCAACGGGCGTGGGCGCCAACGCAGGAGGCTCCGATGAGCGATCCCAGCATGGCCGTGCTCGACATCGACGCGATCAAAGTCGAGGACGGCTTCAACCCGAGAACCGATTTTGATCCCGACGAGCACCGCGAGCTCGTCGCCAGCATCGAACAGCACGGCATCACCCAGGCGCTGACCGTGAGGCCGAACGGCGGCACCCACCACATAATCATCGACGGCGAGCGACGGTGGCGAGCGGCCAAGGAGGCGGGGGAGAAGAGGATCCCCGTCCTGATCAAGAAAGGGAATGGCGCGCTGGCGGCCTCTCTCGTCGCCAACCTGATCCGGTCGGACCTGAGCATGGTCGAGGAGGCGCGGGGGTTTGTGCGGCTCGCCGAGCTGGAGAAGCTCCGTACCAACAAGGAAGTCGGAGCGCGGGTCAACAAATCGGCGGGCTACGTCGGCGCCCGGAAACGGTTGCTGAAGCTGCCCGAGGGGTGCCTGCCCTTCTTCGCCAGCGGGGCGGTGCCGTTGGAGGCCGAGCCCAACCTGCGCCGGGTCGCCGAGGTCTCGCCGCGCATCGCCGTCTGCGCCTGCGAGCTGGCCCAGAGGGGGAAGGTGGAGCCCCGCCGCCTGGTGAGTTCCTTTCAGGACGTGCTTTACGCGATCTCGCACGCCGAGTTCGAGGATCCGCCGACGATGATCGAGCCGACGAGCGTCAAGTTGAAGGAGGTGATCGAGGACGGGGAGAAGCGAACTCGGTTGCTGGAGGCGCTGATGGCGACGAGGACGCATCTACATGGGACCCCGACTTACGTCCGGTTCGGTGAGATCGAGATCGACGCCGCGAGGGCGGCCGGGTGCCTAATCGAGTTCGAGGTCGACGAAGGCGAATGGTCCTCAACCGCGATGTTCATCACCGATCGCAAGCTCGCCGGCGACCTCGCCGAGCGGCATCTCGAGCGAGCAGCGATCGAGGGCCAAGAGGAACAAGAGCGGCGGATCAAAGCCGCCGAGAGGGAGGGCAAACCGACCACGGAGGACGAGAAGAAGGAGGCCCGGGCCAAGGAGCGCGAGGAGGCCGAAGCCACCAAGGCGGCTGCCGAGCGCTCGAACGAAGCGGTAGGTCGCAAGCTGATCGAACGCCGCGGTTCCGGGCGCAAGGATCACGGCCTCAAACGCGCCCAGGCGCTGGCCGAGATTCTGATCGCTGATCACGAAGACCTCGCGGCGGCGGGGATGAGGCTGGTGCTGCCGCAGCTACGGGAGGTCGAACACAAGACGCTGAAGTCGGGCGCGAAGCGGGAAAAGATCAAGTACGCCGATCGCACGGCCTGCCTTGCCTACCTGCGCAACCGCGTCGCCGAGGCGCGGAGCGAAAGCGAGGTGACCGAGATCCTCACCGAGGCGATCATCGCCGGCGAGCTGGTTGACGAGGCGGCCATCGCGAAGAGCCACCGGATCGGCTGGTTCTCGCGCGGACGCCGGGCGGCAGCCAAGTTGCTTTCAGCCGAGATCAAGGCGGCGCGTCCACGCCGCATCCGTGCAGCTCAGTAGCGGAGGCGGTCACCGCGCGAGGACGGACGGGGGCACAGTCCTCCGTCCGTCCTCGGCTTGGCCGCGTCTGCCTCTCAGCGACCGCGAGCGGCTCGACGCCTTCCTCGCTCGGTTGGATCGGATGACTTCCGAGGAGCGGATCAGGGCAGCTCACCACTGGTTCAAGTCCTGGGAATGCCGCGTCTGGGCGGCACACTTCCCGAACGAGGTTCCGCTGATCAACGGCGAGCTGCCCTGGATCGCGCTGCGCTCGATCGACGCCGAATAGTCGGGCCGGCGCGCTACCGTGCTGGCATGGCTCGGATCGTGCTGCCGATCACCTTCGCCGCCGACGGCTTGCCCGTCGGCGGCGAGGCCCTCGTCTCCGAGGCTGGCCCCTCGGTGCTCGTCTTCACGAGCGCTTCGGCGTCGCTCGGCATCGAGCTGCGAAGCGCCTACCTCGAGGGCGAGCGGAGCGCTTCGGTGCTGGTCGCAGAGAGCGGCGTCATCGGCGGCGAGCCGGCCGAGCTGCGCTCGCGCCTGCTCCGCGTCGGCGAGAGCGCCCTGACCTTCGAGCGGCGGGCGCTGCTCTACGACCACCTGCAGGCGCTGCAGGACCTCGCCGAGCGGGCGGGGCACCAGCTCGCGCTTGGCGGTGTCGACGCCGCCGCCGGCGAGCTGGATCCGCACCTGCGGATCAGGTTGTAGCGGCGCGTTGTCTCCCGCTCGTCGGTCAAGTAGGCCATACCGAGCCAACCAGCCCGCGTCTCAATGAGATATTTGACGCTGTTCCGCCTGCGGGGAGTCGAGCGACTAGGGTGAGAGGAGGGAGAGGCTGTTGGCGGCGAATAAGGAGAACCTTGAGCAGAGGGTGATCCACCTGGTCCAGGGTGGATGGCGCTCGCGCGAGGTGTTGGAAGCCGAATACCCCGAGCTCGCTGATGCCATCGACGAGGATCGAGTGATGCTCTGCGGCTGGAGTTCGGTCGTGCATCGGGAGGGCATGGGCTGGCCAATCTCGCTTTGTCGCCCTCGACCCGCGCGGAGCTGTTCGCGCAAATGACTTGTCTGCTTGAGACGGTCCCTGTTTGGCAGAACGCCAGGATGCGTGAGGAGCCGATGACGATCAGCCTCCTTGCGAAGGGCCTCGCCGAGGCGCTGTCAGTCCAGAGAGTTGCGATCGAACGGGTGGCCGAGGAGCAGGTACGAGACCCTGAGCCAATCTGGCTGGCGTTGGCCGAAGCCTCGGTGCCCGATGCAAGCGGCGCCGGCCAGGGGGGGTTGATCAAGGCGGTTGGGGAGACCATGATCGCCCACTTGAGGGCCTTGGTCGGCATCGCCCGCGACCTCGAAGCGCAAATAGGAATCCCCTTCGACGGCAGCGGCAACTGAGTCTCGTCTGCGGACTGCGAACCACAGGTCGCAGCCTTTTGAGCCACGCGTCGCGGATTGATCCCGGCGGGGCGTCGTACTCAGGCGCCGATTCGCAGCCGAGATTGGCTTCAAATTCTCCTTTCCACGACGGTGCCGCCCCACCACGCTAGGACAGCGGAAGTGAATGGGGCAGGTTTCAGACCCTTTCCTTCCCTTGACCAACAGCCGAAGCCGGCCCGCAAGCCCACCGAGTCGCCTACCCTCTCGCTCGAACGGGAGCCCCAACATAGGCTCGGACGCGAGTGGTACTAGCTTTGCGGGTGACAATGCGTCAGATCGCCCTCGACACGAAGATGAGCCATCAAGCGGTCTCCCAAAACCTTCGAACCGCAGAGCGGTAGGCAGAGATCCACCGAGCGTCCCTCAAGGACCGTCGTCCTCCTGTTCGCGCGGATCGTTGCGCCCGATCAGGTACTGCATCATCACAACTCGCGCCACCATTCTCTTCTCGCCGCTCTTGCTGACTCTTTCGGCGCTCTTTCCATGAGCCTCGAGGATGCCGTCCAACGCAGTATTCAGGAGGTCGGCGACTTCCTCCCAGCCCTCCATGTCCAGTTCGACCGGCGACCGGCTTAGGTGATTGTTTGGCAGGACGTCGAATTTGCCTTCCGCGAGGGAGCGGCTGGTGTCCTCCCCGACCATTCGTAAGATCGTCGCCGTGATCGGGTGGCGCAGCGTGGGGTCGACCTTTTCCCACTGCTTCGTATCGATGAACTGGCGCTCGATGGTGCGGTAGGTGTGCTCGATCCCTCCGTTCCCGGATGGACCCTCCCGCACCAGCTCGATACAGCCATATCTGAGGAGCTGCTTGATGTGGTAGCTGACGAGGTTCAGGCTGACGTTGTCTCCCATGCGCCTCGACATCCGTGCGGGGGTATTGGGCCCCTCGCTCAGGATGCTCAGAATTCCTACCCGGATCGGGTGCGCCTCAGCTCGGAGCACCCGCTGGTCGAACAGCTTCGGTGCCGCCGTGCCTTTTATGGACTTTATGGAATTTTTGGAAGCCATGGATCCCTCATAGAAGCCACCGAGTGATTCATAAGTAGCAGACTATTCCAGAGTCTTGGCGCATTAGCTGGCCCAAATCTCC
Source organism: Solirubrobacterales bacterium (assembly GCA_035689305.1). Lineage (GTDB taxonomy): Bacteria > Actinomycetota > Thermoleophilia > Solirubrobacterales > 70-9 > VAYN01. The sequence continues at coordinate 63,108 of DASSLT010000047.1, forward strand.
TGAGCAGAACCCGGAGCTGGCCCAAACCTCCTGAGCGGACTTTGCGGGGATTCCTGCAGTTCCCTGGTTGATTGCTGGAAATCCCTTAAGTAGACCGACTGATGGAAGGGCTTAGGGGCCGGTCGCGGAGCGGGCGCGTCGCCTCCGTCGCTTCGACCGGACGGCAGTCGATGCGGAATTTCCTGCGCCGCCGCCTGAGCCGAAAGCGCCGACGGCGAGGGAGGTGACGACTTGAAGATCAAGGAGACGAAAGTGCTCTACCCGGCGAAGAGCACCCGCAAGGGCGGCTGACGCTGCCGCGGGCTCGCCCGGCGTCCAAGTCCGGACGCCGGGCGACACCTGACCTGCTGCTCAGGAGGATTTGCCTAGCGGCCTAATTAACTTCATGTAACGATGCCTGAGTAGTCGGAGGCGCCGCGTCGAGGGGACTCGGCCGTTTCGATTGGGTTCGAGTCACCAGTCTATTTCCCCCACTTAGCTCCGCTCGGGAGGTCGAGAGGATTGCCGCAGGGATCAGATCGAGATCGCGAATTGTCAGCCGATCAGGCGACGACGCTGCCACCCCAATTGGTGAGAGCTTTAGATCATCCCCTAAGGAGACGAATCCTTCGAGCCTTTGGAAGCGTCGACGAGAAACTCGCACTCACCGCCCTGGCAGAAATGATGCCCGGCGTCAGTGTGAGCTGCGTCGGCTATCACGCCTTGGTTCTCGAGGGGTGCGGAGGGATTTCGGTGACGGTCGGCCTTCCCGGCGTGAACAGTGGAGCCACTAGCAGTCGCTATTCATCAAATGTAGCCACCGACCAAGCGGCAACGGCGATCCTTGAGTCAAGCCGGAAATTGGATGAAGCCAATGGCGAATCCGAGGCACATCCGGCGGTTAGTGACCATGGCTAGGCGTAACGGCGACCGACAAGACTCTCCTACCGCCGAGAGGGACAGCCTCGTTTTCGCGATCTCTGATCCCCTTCGAGTCTCCATCATTCAGCTCCTCGACCGAAGGATGGTTGCAACCATTCCAGAGTTGAGGGCGGAGCTCGCCGACACTGTCTCGGCGGATTTGCTGGCCCAGCACCTGGCGATTCTTTGTGACAGCGGGTGTGTGGTGGCTGAGCGGACCCCCGCGGCCGCTGGAAAGACGCAGATGGCGTACCGGACCATGGTGGGACGGATGCTTGTCGATCCCGCCCTGGAATCTAAGGTTCCAATGCCGGCGATCGAAGCCGATGATTTTCTGCATTGGCGCGAGCTTGAGCTTGATGAGCTTGGCGCGGAGCAGCTCTGCGAGATTCTCCAAATGGCTAGTCGCCAACTGCTTATTGTCAAAGAGCAGAGCAAGCGTCGACTCGAAATAACCGAAAGGATCGGGACCCGCTTCGTCTCCGGAGCTATCGCTTTTCGGTCCGAGCGGGAAGGGTCGGAGGGGAACCCACGGTCAGATGGCGGGGCCTCTCAATGAGACTCCTCTTGAAATGCCGGCCGTGTCGCGATGGAGCCAGATCCAAGAAGCTGATCATCGAGCGTCCTATTTCGCCCGCGCAACGGAAGCTTGTCTCCACGCGGAGGCCAGCCTGGCGCAAGAGTTTGCCGCTGGCAAGAACCGGGTCATGGGCACCGAGTTGTTGGTACTTCCCGGTGCTCAGACGGACCCCTGTAGTTAGTGATTCATGTTTGGTTCCTTCCTCGCAGGCGCGCGGGACCCCATTGCCATTGAGCCCCGCGCGCTCTGCGCACGCCTTCAACGTGCGTCCGCCAGCTGAGCAAGACCCCAAACCCGGCGCCGTAGTTCAGCGTTTGCGCGAAATGCGAGGACTTTCGCGATCGTCGCTCGCAACTTGGGGGGAGCTGAGGAATCAGATACCGGCCCCCAGGGCCGCTGTTCCATCACCTGGAAGCTGACTTCCCTCTGTGACTGACCCCGACGCCGGTCTTCGTCTGCCAGCCAAGCCAGATCCCGAGCTTGGCGCTGTGATCCAGCGTGTGCGGGACCGAGAAGGCATGACCCGATCGCAACTTGCTAGGCAGGCAGAAGTCGACGAATCAGAACTGGTAGCGATCGAAGCGGGAGTAGGAGACGCGCTTGGGACCACTGTGGACAAAATCGCGTCGGCGCTGAACACCTCAACAGCCGAACTATCTCGGCTAGCCGGCGTCGAGAAGAGCCAGGCTGCAGCTTGCGTTGGGCGCGGCACGCGAGAGACCCCAACAACTGAGCCCGAACGTAAACGCCAAACCTCAACGAGGATGAAATGAGCGGTGGCTCAACCTACGACGAGATGAAAGTCGAGTCCGTGGTTCTGGCGGACATTGCGCACGGTCCGGCAACTGGGACATCGCGGATAGCGCTGAAGGTCGCCTTGCCCTACGACGCAGCGGAAGTGGATTCCGCGATCGAGCGCCTGCTGCGGCACGAGGCAGTCCATGAGAGCGCGGGCAAGCTCGTTCTGGGTCCAGGGCAACCCAAAGAGGCGGATAGGTGATGATCGAATTCCTTGAGCCACAACTTGATGAGCTCCCCGCGCTCAGCCGCCGCCAATGCACGGTTCTGCGTATGCGGTTCGGACTGCAGGGCGAAAAGCGCCACACGCTGAGCGAGGTTGGAAGAAGTCTGGGCATCAAACCCGAGCGGGTTCGACAGATCCAAAACGCTGCTCTTGCCGAAATCTGCCGAGATCGAGGCGACCAAAGATGCACCTTGGTCGCCTCGATGCGAATGATGGCCGGAACCAGGGACCGACCCCGAACAAACCATCAGTTCGCTCGCTACCAAGCCAGTTTGGAGGAGACCAAAACCGACCGTTGGGGCGAGGGTGGGTCGGCCGTCGAGCGAATGCTGGAGGCAGTTCACGTAAAGAACTCAAGGGTCGCCGAACCAGGTCACCGGGGCTCGTCAGCGTGATGCGCGGGCGATCGGCGCCCTTCATTCCAGAGAGTCTCGCGATTGCGTTGGGGAACCAACGGCGCCTGCGGATACTGGTCGCGATGCTTGAGGGTCCGGCCAGCGCGACGTCGCTGCGGCGAGGAGCCATTCCCGATCTTTCCGTCGGCAGCATGGACTACCACTTGAAGGAGCTGAAAGCAGCAGGCGCGATTCGCCTCATTCGCTCGCAAAAGGTCAGAGGGGCGACGCGGCACACCTACAGCCTTTCGGAGCGTTGGAAATCTCTGGCACGCGCCCTCGCAAGCTTCGATCCGCAGACGGCAAGCAGCGGGTTAGAGCCTCCAGTGAAAGAGGACTAGCTGTCCAACTGCCCTCTCTTGGTCACCGCGTTCAGCTTCCCCGGAGATCACACGAGGGCAAAAGAGTGTCCTTTAGCGCATTGAGCTATCGGTCGTCCCCGGCCGGGCTGCATCTCCGGTAGCACCCCCCTCGTCACCGACGTAGCGCTTCTGAGCCAATCGAGCGAGCGGCTGCGCAACGGTGCGTTAAGTCCAGTGGCACCTTCGTATTCCTCTCATCACTACAAGTCCCTGTGTTCAGGCTCCGTGTAAGCCAAATCAAGGGTTCACTCGCATTAGGCTCGCGGGAGCGGGCTTCCGGTCGGGAGTGCCGGCGACGCTATGCGCTTGTTGGACACACTGTTACTTGTGGGGACAAGGGTATAAAAGTAAGTACGGGAACTCCTTGCATCCGTGTAAGGATGGGCCCCGCGTCTGCCGGTGTGGCGGACCCACGGTTTGTCCGGAGATCGATCGCTGCAACCGAGCGTAATTGCTCGAGACGGGGGGAAAGAACTAGATGAAGAGCTCAAGGGCCACGCTCTGGCGGTTGGTCATTGCGACCGCGATCTCAGCGATGCTGATCGGCGTCGTCCCCGTACTCGCAGAGTCGCCGGAAGCCCCGCCCTCGGCCGAGTTCGAAGACCCGGTTGCCCCACCCGACGCCGGCGATGTGGCCGCTGGGCTCGCGGTGGCCGAACAGGCAGAACACGATGAAGAAGTCTGGCTGGCCTCGCCGGAAGCGGAGACCGAACGGGAAGGGTCCCAGACCGCCTACACCGACATCTCAGCCTCTGATGCGTTGGCGCTCCTGACCTCCCAGTTCGCCGAACAGCTCGAAATCCTTAACGCCGATCCCGCGCGCTTCCTCAGCGACGCCAAACTCGACCACACCCTGAGCGAAACCGCGGCGGCGGTCACCGCCGAAGGCGACTCCCAGCTCCTTGAAGCCAGCATCCCGGTCCGGGTCGAAGATGAGGAAGGCGACCTGAGCAAAGTCGACGTCAACCTCGAACCGACCGTCGACGGCTTCGAAACCGCGAACGCCGTCGCCGATGTCGCCATCCCCCAGACCGCCGACCAAGGCGTGGAAGTAGGGGAAGACGGGCTCGCCATTACCCAGGCCGGAGCCAATTCGTCGAGCAACGGCCGCCGGCTCGGCGATAAGAACATCTTCTTCCCCGAGGTCCACACCGACACCGACCTGCTCGTCTCACCGACCGCGACCGGGGTCGAGCTATTCGACCAGCTGCGTTCGGCCGACAGTCCCGAGGAGCTGCGCTTCCACCTCGATCTCCCCGACGGCGCCCAGCTCGAGGCGGCAGACGGTGGTGGCGCTCGCGTCAGCGCTGGTGGCGACGAGACCCTCGCGGAAGTCCTGCCGCCGACGGCGGTCGACGCCCAGGGGACCGAAGTCCCGGTCTCGCTCTCGGTCGACGGCAGCTCGATCGTCCTCAAAGTCGCTCACCGAGATGCCGAATACGCCTACCCGATCCTCGTCGACCCTATCGTCGAGGACTGGGTCAACAACAGCTGGTATTCGGGTTTGAGCGTGCAAGGCCTCGGCGACGCCTGGGCCCTCTACCAGAACAACGGCGAAGTCCGTGCGCGAACCTGGTGCATCCATACCTGCTGGGGCTCCGGCATGGGCCTCTACATCTCGACCGTACCGAACGTCCTCTACTACCCCGAAAACTATTCCCACTTCGTCTACAGCACGCCCAATACTTCCAGCTACATAGCCCACTTCTGGATCAGCCCGTTCTTTCGCAACGACAATGGCTGCAGCTCAGCTCAGCCCCACGACTACGACGGGATCTGGACCGGGACGACCTGGGAAGGGGGGGTCCAGACCAACGACGCCAAAACCGGGACCAGCAGCATGGACGGCTACGGCGGCGGTCACGCCGTCGTCATTGGCCTCTCGACGGGGCCGCCCGGGGTCTGGATCAGCTGCTGGCGCGACATAGTCGCCGGCGGTGTCGCCGTCTGGCTCGACGACGAAGCGCCACCCCTGCCCTACTCAATGGACTTCTCGAAAGGTCCGGGCACCGGCTGGATCGGCGCCAACTCGACCTTCTCCTTCCAGAGCGTCTACAAAGACGCCGGCCTCGGCGTGCGGCACGTGACGATCGCTCCCGAAGGCGCGGCGATCATCCAAGACCAGGTCGGCAACTGCACCGGCCTCTTCGGCGCCCGCTGCCCGACCGAATGGACCGATAACTGGCAGCTATCGGCCGCCAGCTTCGACGAGGGCGAAAAGAAAGCGAAAATCTCAGCCGAAGACCCGACGGGGAAGACCTCCACCACCACTGAATGGACGACCAGGGTCGACCGCACGCCGCCGAACGTGACCCTGAGCGGGCAGTTCGGCCAAGCTCTGGCCGAAGCCGGTGCCGGCGAACAGCAGGGAGAAGGCGGCCCCGAGCTGACGCTGCCGGTCTTCAACGTCAAAGTCGAAGCGACCGACGGCAGCAACGCGACCAACGCGCAGAAACGCTCGGGCGTCAAGAGCATCGAAGTCCTCATCGACGGGACGCTGAAGAAAACCTGGACGCAGACCGCGACCGAACCGAGTCGCCCGATGACGCAGACCTACCCGCTCACCCTGATCGACCTGGCGGCGGGGATCCACAAACTGAAAGTCGTCACCAAGGACCAGGTCGAACAGCCGCGGACGATCGAAAAGGAATTCGAATACACCCCCGCGACCGGGATGAAAGACGACTACGCGATGCAGCGCTTCCCGCTTCCCGACGGCGAAGACCACAGCGACGAAGAGGTCAATCACGGCCCCGAACTCGCGGTCAACCTGATGAACGGCAACGTCGTCTTCCACGAACGCGACGTCCACGTCGAAGGCGTTGGTGCCGACCTCGACCTCGAGCGCTTCTACAACTCCCAGCTGCCCACCGCCGCCAACACCGAATGGGGCGATGGCTGGACCCTCGCCCAGACGCCCGAACTCGACCCCCAGGACACCGGCGGATCGCCGGCGCCCGACGAAGCGGAGCTGGTCGACGCCAGCGGTGCGCTCGACGACGGCATCAAACTCCCAGTCGAAGCGGGCAAAGAAGAATTCGACGCCGCCCTGCAGGGCACGCTGACCAAAGAAGGCAGCGGCTACGCGCTGACCGACGAGTCCGGGCGCACGGAATCGACGATCGCCTTCGACGCCAACGGCCAGGCCCAAGAACTGCGGACCGAACCGGGAGCGTCAGTCGACTACGCCTACGAAGGTGGCGAACTCGCCGAAATCGCGGTCGAAGATCCCAAAGGTCAGCTCGGAGCGCCGCCGGCGCCGCCGAGCGTGCCGGCCAGCACGACGACGCCCTCCTACGTCTCGGTCTTCGGCTCGAGCGGCACCGGCAACGGTCAGTTCAACCACCCCGCCGATGTCGCCTTGGCCGCCAACGGCAACCTCTGGGTCGTCGACACGGCCAACAACCGGATCGAGCAGTTCACCGCCTCCGGTCAGTTCGTCTCCAAAGTCGGCAGCGCCGGATTCGGCAACGGGCAGTTCAACCGGCCGACCGCGATCGCGATCAACTCCAAAGGCAACATCCTCGTCACCGACGCGACGAACAAGCGGGTGCAGGTCTTCAACGAAAAAGGCGAATTCGTCAAAGCCTTCGGCTCGGCCGGTACCGGCAACGGCCAGTTCGGCAACGCCGGTCCCGAAGGGATCGCGGTCGACGCCAAAGGCTTCATCTGGGTCTGCGACACCTCCGGCGGGCGCCTGGAGAAGTTCAGCGAAGCCGGTGAATTCGTCAAAGCGCTCGGCACGAAAGGTTCGGGCAACGGGCAGCTCGGCGAACCGACCGGGGTCGACATCGCCACCGACGGCAAGATCTGGATCACGGACTGGTCGAACAACCGCGTCGCCGTCTTCAACGAAGCCGGCGAATTCGTCAAAAACGTCGGCGGCGCCGGCTCGGGCAACGGTCAGTTCAGCCACCCCGACGGCATCGACATCGACAGCCGCGGGACCGTCTGGGTGCTCGATCAGAGCAACGGCCGCATTCAGGGCTTCAACCAGGCAGGCGAATACGTGACCCAGTTCGGCGCCAAAGGCTCAGGCGCCGGCCAGTTCAGCTTCTCCTATCCCGCTGGCCTCGTCGTCAGCGCACGCGGCCAATTCTGGATCGCCGACACCCAGAACAACCGGGTCCAGCGCTGGTCGATCCCGAACTACGTCCCCAGCTACGCGTTGGCGGCCGAAGGCTCGTTCGGCACCGCCGGCTCCGGCGACGGCCAGTTCAACCTGCCCGCCGACCTGGCGGTCGACGCCAAAAACAACCTCTGGGTCGTCGACTCGAACAACAACCGCCTCGAGAAGTTCAACGAAGCTGGCACCTACGTCTCAAAATTCGGCTCGCTCGGATCGGCGAACGGAAAACTGATCCACCCGAGTGCGGTGGCGATCGATGCTGCCGGCAACCTCTGGGTCGCCGATCCAGGCAACCGGCGCGTCCAGAAGTTCACCGAAGCTGGGGCTTACGTCTCGAAATTCGGCACGGCCGGCACCGGCAACGGGCAGTTCGGGACGGCGATCGAGGGACTCGCGATCTCCCTCGACGGGAAGATCTGGGTCTCGGACACCAGCAATAACCGCCTGCAGGTCTTCAACGAAAAAGGCGAATTCGTCAAAGTCGTCGGCGCTGCCGGATCGGGGCCGGGGCAGCTGCAGGCGCCGCGCGGGCTCGCGGTCGATCGGTCCGGCAACGTCTGGGTCGCCGACTCAGGCAACAACCGCCTCGAGCAGTTCGGATCCGACGGCGCCTACGTCGGCCAGCTCGGGAGCGAAGGGACCGGCAACGGCCAGTTCAAAGCGCCGAGCGCGGTCGACGTCGACCGCAACGGCATCGTCTGGGTGATGGACGCCGCCAACAACCGGATCCAGACCTTCGATGAAGCCGGCGGCTTCATCAGCTCCATCGGATCCTCGGGTTCGGGCAGCGGACAGTTCAGCCTCAGCCATCCGAGCGGGATCGCCTCCGACCCCGGCGGCCGCACCTGGATCACCGACTCCGGCAATTCCAGGGTCCAGAAGTGGGTGACGCCGGCCTACGCCGCCAACGAACAGGCCCTCGAAGAAATGCAGGAACCCGACGACGCCACCGCCGACATCGACACCTCGGCCGGCCTCGTCACCAGCGTCGACCCCGAAGGCGCCGGCGAAAGCACCTACTCCTACTCCGGCGACGATCTCGTCTCCCACACCGGGCCCGCGGGCCAGACGAAATACGAATACGACAGCGGCGGACGGATGACGAAGGTGACGCTGCCGAACGGCACGTTCGCGACCGTCAAATACGACGCCACCTACCACCGCGCCACCTCCGTCACCGTCGACCCCGCCGGCGCCGAAGCGGCCCAGACGACCCTGATCACCTACAAAGACGAACCGCGCGAAACCGAAGTCCAGCCGCCGAGCGCCCCGGTCCTCGTCTACCACTTCGGCAACGACGGGGAACTGCTGACCTGGTCGAACGTGGTCAAACCGCCTGAATTCGACGACATCGCAGGCAGTCTCTGGGCGAACCGCGAAACCGCCTCCCCGATCTCCTCGGGCGACCAGAACCTCCTGATCCAGGCGCACTCCGACGAGGGCATCTCCGAAATTCAGATTCTCATCCAGGGCAACCGCATCGCTGATGAAAAACAGTGTCAGCAGACCGAAGCGCCCGGAATCGAGTGCAAAGACGAAACCCTCGAGTGGGTCACGAACACGGTGGAACACGAACCGGGAATCGTGCAGCTCGAAGCGGTGATCAAGGACCGCCTCGGCGCGGTTTCCAGTCAGCGATTCTGGGTGAACATCCCGGTACCTCCACCTGTGGCACCGGGTACCCCGAAAGCACCGAGCTTCGCCGAAGTCGTCAAGTTCCGTGAAGAATTCGGCCTGGATCTCGACCTCAACCCCGTCAAAGACGAATTGGCGCTGCACGACCGAGTCTTCGACCTGATCGGTGCCTGGTACAACCCGTCGACTCCCGAAGGCGCTGTTGCCAGGAGTGCGACCGAACGCTGGGGCGTCCCGCTGCGGCCGATCGACGTCGCCGAGCTCGAATATCGAGAATGGTACTTGCAGCAGGACGCAACGCTGATTCCCCAATGGGCAGCTGAACATGCCGCCAGCACCTATTCCGGCTACTACGTCAGCCATCGCGAAGGCGGCCTCGTCTATGTTCAATTCACGGCCAACTCAGCGCAGGCAGTGAGCGAATTGAAAGCCAGCGGCACGATTCCCGCCAGCGACCGGCTACGGCCAGCGCCGGCCGCCGCGAGCTACTCGTTGAAAAGCCTCTACGAAAAGGCCGAATCCCTCTTTGCCTCGGCCTCCGCCCCCGGAGTGACCACGATCAAATTGGATGAATCCAGTAACCGCATTCGTATCGAATCGCTGAATGTCGCCGCGACCCAGTCCTGGGTCAATTCCGTTTTGGGGGCCGGTGCTCCAGTTGACGTTCAAGCGGGTGTCCTTTGGAAAGGTGCTTCTGATCGCTTTGATCGGCATGGCCCGCTTGTCGCAGGGCAGCACATCGGCAAGGACTTCTTTATCGACGGGAAAAAATTCCACGACTCCTGCTCGGCTGGGTTCGGAGTTCGCGAAGCAGGACCCGCGAAACCGAACTCCGAGCCGACGGCCAAGGACTTCCTCTTGACGGCCGGCCACTGTTACAAAAAGGGAGAGCAGGTGGGCCGCTACTCTCAGCCTGAAGACGCCGAAGCGCCAACCATCTTCGGCACCGTGGAACGAAGGAGCTTCGACTTTGAAGTCAACCATTTCAGCAATGACGCCGAGGCGATCAGGCTCAAGACGGGACTGGAGCCGCCGCAGACGATCTTTCCGAATGCAGGCGAAGATCCGATCCGGATCAACAAGGCAATCGTCCCTTACAAGGGAATGCCGGTCTGCATGTCAGGGGCGAGGTCCAATCGCGTCCGGCACGGCGTCGCCATCGGAACCGGAATGGTCAATATTCCGGAAACGTATGACAAATACGGCGAACCCGACGACTGGTACCCACTCACCTATCAGGTCAACCTTGCCCTGATTGTCGAACCTGGCGACAGTGGCGGACCCGCGTGGCAGTGTGGAACCGGGAGAGCCATCGGCCTCATGACCGGGGAAGGCCGGCGTGGGGAAAGCTCTACGACTACGCTTCTGGCTCCCGAGGAACCGAAAACCCCCTGGTATCCTTATGGGTACAAACTTGAAATGGCACCGGGCATTCTCAATGCGCCGGGAATGGGGAACATCTTCTTGGTGACTAGCCGATGACAGGGATCGAGTTTTTTCGAGGGAACTTGGTGCATTGGGCGCTAGGCATTTTCGCAGCGCTGACGATGATCCTGGGTAGTTCCACCGTCGCGCTCGGGGCTGTTGCCTGGGGGCCACGGGCCTGCGCCAAGCCCGCCGTAGTTGTCGACTACGGGCGCCCGTTTCAATTGATGCAGCCGCCTAGGTCGTTGCCGATCTCTGGGCAACTGCCCTTCGGCCCATCGTTCCTAAGAGCGTCCATGGCGTCGGAAGCGATTCTGAATCCTGGCGACCAGACCCGACTTTCAATCTCGGCGACCGGCGAAAGATCACCACGCACGAGAGTTGGCCTTTCAGTTCACGGAGCCCTGGTGAAAGTGAACGCGCGGGGCCGCACGATCCGTGATGTCCAGTCACGGGCGCTAAGGGTCGAGACCGTTGCCGATCTCCGCGAAATCGTCTTCACCATTCCAGCGGGCCAGGCCTTTTACCGCGTCGAATTGATCTTCCAGGACCTCACCGGGAAATCACTCGGATCCTTTTCTGGCTACATACGGGCAGTCTCGACCCGCTCAAACGCAACGCTGCTGATTGAGCCGGGTGGTGTCCGTGCAGGGGAGGCACTTCACTGGCGGGTCGCGAACACCGGTACGACTTGGGTTGACATCGGCCGGGCGTTCTCGATCGACAGGCGCGAAGGCCGGCGCTGGATCCCCCAGTCGTTCGCGCCCACCCATTTTTCCCCAGATGCTTTTGCAATGCCCCCAGGGATCGCTCACAGATGCGAAGGCATCGAGTTGCCCGCGGATCTTGCGCCGGGTCGCTATCGAGTTGCGAAGGATGTGTGGCTTGGCGGAGCCAAGAGAAAGCTTTCCGGGGTCTTCAGCATTCTTGGATAGAAGTCCGCGCACCGGGAACAGAGGTAGGTCTTGGTGTTCTTGGCTCCTCCAGTTTCCCCGCCCAGCTGCGTCGCGAGCGCTCCTTAGCTCCCCGGTCCTAGCACCTCTACCGACCCCTGTTCAGGTCTGTCCCTTGGGTAGCGAACAGACGGAGGATCGTCCATGGGCGCACGGCCAAAGCAGCTCATCCTGCCGCTCCACGCACCGGCAGGCGGGCGCGCCGGCTGATCTTCGCACGGCTCTCGCCGTGCGTCTGCCCGGCGTCGCCCGCCCACCGGGGGCGGCCTTCCTTCGGAGGTCTGCCGCATGAGTGCCTTTGTCATCGACGCCTCTCGCATCGACGCGCTGCTGAGCGCTGCGATCAACGGTCCTGCCGATCGCCGCCCGCGATCCCGTCTCTGGGAGCCGCCCTGCCTGCTCGAGCTGCTCGGCGTCCGTGAGCAGCTCCGCCTCACCAACGCCAGCGCTGCTGGACGGGAGCTGATGGAAGAGTGCATCGCCTCGGTCAGCTACCGCTACCCCGATCGGGCCGACGAGCTGCCAGGCCCATCCCGACCCCGCTGCCGGGGCAGCATGAATGGACCGACCTGGGGCGAGTGATGCGCGCGATAGAGCGTGCAAGGCGATCGACTGCTTCGAGTACCAGGCGTTCGAGCACCCGGCCTGGGCCAGCTCGGGGTCCCGCGCCTCTTGTTCAGAGTTGCGCCGGGCATTCTTCACCTGTCTGGACGGATACGAAGAGGCGCCGTGGTCGTGGGACGTCGGGCTGGCCCTTGCTCGGGCGCGGCGGCGGCCCCCGGCATCCTGAAAGGACGGCGCCGGCGCTCGTCGGCCCGGCCGGCTCTCCGTGATTGGGCCACCCACCTTGCCCGGGCGTTCCGTCGGCGCCGGGGCATGGTCGACCCGCGGACCCGGGGGCGGCGTGCTTCCGTCCCCGGCATCACGGTCACTGCAGGTGCGGGCGTAGGCGCCACCCGATCCCCGGCTGTCTCGCCGGACCCCGCAGTTTTGCGCACTGCGTGCGCGGGGGCGGGGTATGGCGTGCCAGCCAAGCCTGCGCGACATCGGCGTCTTTCCCTCTCCAACCGTCGAGGCCATCGCTCGGGAGCCTCGCACCGGGGCTCGCGGCGTCCCAAACAAATTGTCAGCGCGACTCAGCTGGTTTACATTGACATTGGATGGCGGGTACGTCGGTGGCGGAGTGGATCGCGGCAGCCGCAAGCGCGGCGAGCGCTGGCGCTGCCCTCTACACGGCACAACGGCAAGCGCCAAAAAAAAGCTGGAGAAACTTAGTGTGCGAATGATGCTGAGCGGCGGTTCGGCGCACGGCGCCGAGCGCTAGCCCTGAGCGTCAGTCCTTCGGCTCGGGGCTCAGCTCCACAACGAGGTCGGGGTCGAGGAGAAGTTCGAGCCGATCTTCGACTGCAATGACGATCTGCTCGCCGGGCGCGAGGTCGAGCGCGACGCCGTTGGCGAAATGGAAGGTGACCGCCTCGCCGTCGAGGGGAGTGCTCACGCGCTCCAGTTCGGCCACGAACGTGAGTCCGAAGTAGCGACTCTCGCTTCCCAGGCTGATTGCCAGCTCGCGACCCAACAGGTCATGAGCCACCGCCAGCAGACGCAGCATTTCGGGATCGCCCATGCTTCATGAAGAAGTGGGCGGGTGATTCGGCCTCCCTATATCGACGGATTCGCTAGCCTATATCGACGGATGGTAAAGGGACCGCCTCAAATGACGACCCAGACGCTGAAGCTGATCAGCGTCTTGGTCAGCGAGGGCATGGACAAGGATTGGTACGGCCTGGAGCTGTCCAAGCGCGCGGGGCTCGGACCCGGCACGATCTACCCGCAGTTGAAACGGTTGCTCGTTGCCGGCTGGCTCGAGCGCCGCTGGGAGGAGATCGATCCGGTCGAGGAGGGTCGACCTCGACGGCGGCTGTATCGGCTGACGGGCGCGGGCGAGTCGGCGGCGCGGGCGGCGCTCGATGAGCACCTCGCCTTACTCCAGCGCGCCGACGCGCCAAGCGTCGGAACGCCCCGTCCAGGGCTGGGGCTCGCGTGACGACCCTGCTGGTCATCGGCGGCATTCTTCTCGCGTTCGGCGTCTTCGTCGTGCGCTCGTTGCTGCTGGACGAGCTCAAGGGGAGGATGCAGCGCAAGGCACGCTCGAAGATCGAGGAGACGATCAACTCGCTGCCCGTCCAGTTGCAGGACGAGTGGGGGCCGGAGTGGCGGGCCGAGGTCGCTTCGATGTCTTCGATGCCGCTCTCGGCGCTGGCCTTTGCTCGGGGGGTGAGGAAGTCGGCGGCTGACCTCGCGGGCGAAGCGGCACTGGGACCACCCGCTGCGGCACGAAACGAGGCGGCGGTGCCCGGCCGACGGCGCAAGGGCCGAGGCAGCAGACCCTCGCTACTGGAAAGGCTGGTGGGGGAAGGGCTCCGGGCGATGCCGGTCGAAGCCCTAATTCGCCGAGTCGTCAGCATGGTGCTTTGGGCTGGCATTATCGTCTTTACGTTGGCAACGACCTTGGGAGTTTTTTCCGAAGGTTTGACCTGGCGAACCGCCGTGCTCCTGGGGTTAAGTCTGGGGGTCCTTGGGTTCGCCATCGTGGTGTTCACGGTCTTCGAGCTCAGGGATAAGCGTCGCATCTAGCTCGCCGGGGCGCCGCCGTACGCGCCCTGACGAGGCGACTATCCGCGAGCGAGGTCGAGTTGCGCTGACTTTGCACGTCCAAGGCCCCGAGTGGCGCTGAACCTCAGGCTGCGGCTGGCTTGCTCGACCTGGCGCCGAGCGCGGGCCCGTTCGGCTCGCGCGGCTGGAGATCGGGCGGAGAAGCGCCGAGCGGGTGATCCTCGTCGGCGATTCTCTCTCGAGACGATGCGCTCACGACTGGGACGTCGGATCGCTGCCGAGAGCGCCCGCGGAAATCAATACCGAAGGGTTGCGTGGCCGTCGCCGAACGACGTAGTATCGGCCGATGGACGGTCTCCTGCTTCCGTCTGTGTCCTCGGTGAAGTTGTTCGCGGTCGCCTGGCAGGAGCCGGGCGAACGAATGGGCTGGGAGCCGCTCAGCGTATGGCGAGAGCGCGACTGGCAGCTGGAGGAGCTGCGGGGGCTTGTGGAGAGCCGCCCAAGGGTGCGCCTTGCGGCGATCGAGCTTCGGCTTGAGGTTCCCACGATCGATCTAGGTTCCCTCGAACACTCCCCCGAAACCGCCTGGGACAGTGACGCGATCCTCCCCGAAGAACTGGACGCTGTCTAGCCGGCACGGGAAGGAAGGTCGCACGGCGTGGGATTTCGAACCGTAGGAGGGCTTTGCTGCGGACAAAACTGCGGAATCTCGGTCCGTAGCCCCGCCCCGCCTCAATTGGGGTTGAGGCCCCCCAGCCACGCTGACCACACACACACACGATGTGAGTGTCTGTGGTCAGCGTGGCTGGGGGGGACGAAGAGGTCGGGCGGGTTGGTTGAAGCGGTGGTCGGGGGTCATGGGACGGTGGCGGATGCAGGGGGTGCGGTCGGTCGGGAAGGGTGGCGGGGGTCGGCGGCATGAGCGGCGGCGGCAACCCGGGCGCGGCGGCGGGCGGCGCGGCGTTGCGTGGTTTGGCCGGATGGTCGTCGAGATTCGGTCAGCGGAGGCTGGCGAGAAGGTGCTCACTGATGGTGTGCTGGCCGGATTTGGGCGGGTCGGCGTGGGGTGGTGCGCGCGTGCTCGTCGTCAGTGGCAGCCGGGGCGCGGTGGAGAGGGGCAGCAGCGGGCCGGCGGACGGTGAGGCCGGCGCGTAGTCGTCGGCCTGCTGGGTCGTCCTCGCGGGTCGGGCCCTCTGGCTCGGAGCCTCTCCGGGTTGATCGAGCATCCCGGTGCCGCGGCTGGCTTCTCAACTCCGCTCCATCTTGCCCCCGACGGCGGGGCGCGCAAGGTCGCTTCGCTCCCTTCCCCTCGCTGCGCTCGGTGCGCGCCCCGCCTTCCCGGGGGCTTAGTCGCTGCGTAATCGAATCCAGCCCAAAGCGGGCGAAGGGAGCATCAGATGATCAACGTAGAGCCGTTCAAAGCCAAGCTCGTCGGCGACCCCGAGTCGCGCGAGACCAAGAGCGGGCCCGTCTGCAACATGCGCGTCCGCCAGATCGATCCGGGCAAGCCCTCCGTCTTCATCGACGTCGCCGCCTTCGGCGAGGAGCCGTACCAGCTGTGCAGGGACCTCACGAAGGGCGCGATCGTCATCGTCACCGGCGGCCTGATCTACAACCAGTGGGAGTCGAAGCCGAAAGGCAAAGCCAAACCGCAGAAGCGCTCCAAGCACTCGGTGATCGCGGAGTCGGTCACCGTGGCGGCAGCCGAGTAGCCCGGCGGTCCCCCTCCCCAGAGCCCGGCGCTCCGGCGCCGGGCTCTTTTTGTGTGGTGTCCCGCTTCGAGAGTGGCAACCGTCTTGGTGGCGATGGCTGGAGGCAGGAGAAGCGACCGTGTCAGCGCCCGCGACGTCGAGGTGCTCGGCTTCATCTCCCGCTTCGGCCTCGTCCCGCGTCAGGCGGTCGCGACTTGGGCCGGCACCGGCCGCAGCGTCACCTTCGCCCGCGAGCGCCGGCTGCGCGGCGCCAGCCTGATCGAGGTCGGCTCGGAGTTCTGGGGCGCCGAACGCCTGATGGCACCGACCGCCGCCGGCTTGCGTCTAAGCGGCTACCGCCACCTCGGCGCCGCTCGGCTCTCCGGCGCCAGCGCCAGCCATGAGGCCGCCGTCGCCGGCCTGGCGGCCCGGCTCGAGAGCGCCGGCGCCCACCTGCTCTCAGAGCGCGAGATCCTCGCCCGCGAGCGGGAGGAGGGAAGGCGCCTTTTCTCGCTGAAGATCGACGGCGGCCGGCGCCTTCACCGCTGCGACCTGATCGCCGAGGCTGGCGAGGGTGGCCCGCCGGAGGCAATCGAGGTCGAGCTCAGCCTGAAGGGAGCCGACCGCCTGGACCTGATCCTGCGCTCCTGGCGGCGGGCGGTAGGCGAGGGTCGCTTCAGCGGTGTGGTCTATTGCTGCTCGCCGCGGGCCTTCGGCGGCGTCCGCCGAGCAGTCGAGCGGACCGCCACCGCCGGCTTCATTCAGGTCGAGGAGCTCTAGGTCTCCGATCGGCCCCTCTCGCCGCGCTTCGGCGTTCGCAGCTGCGCTCGACCTTGCCCCGGGCGGCGCGGCGCGCAAGGTCGCTTCGCTCCCTTCCCCTCGCTGCGCTCGGTGCGCGCCGCGCCTTCCCCAGGGCTGCGTCGCTCCGCAAGCGAACACCTCAGCCGAAGGGAGCACACATGCAGGCCATTGACGAGCACACCGAGAAACCCCGATCCGACCAGCTGCACGACCTGCGCCTCCTGGCGGATGCCTGCGGGGAGAGCTTCGCCTACCCGAGCACGAGCGCGGAGGCCGAGGCCGAGCTGCAACGCCTGCGCGGCCGCCAGCAGAGCGACTTCGCCGAGCGGGCGATCGACCGCCGCGCCGTCGACGATGGCATGGCCGCCCGGGGCGGCGCCGCCCGGGTTCGCGACTCCGAGATCGTCGGCTACGGATCCTCGGCGCACTGGGCGGTTGGCCAGTGAGCGCCGCCGTCACCGATCGCGACTCCGAGATCGCCGAGTTGATCACCCGGCATTTCGAAGCGGTCGGCAGTGACTGTCACAAGGACTGCGATTGTCACTGGTACATCACCGAGCGCTGGTCCTATGGCGAGCACACCGGCTGGGTGGTCGAGCACGGCGGCCGCTGCTACGACGGCCTCGAGCACGGCGAAGACGGCCCGTTTCCGACCCGAGAGGAGGCGGAGGTTGTTCTGATCGACCACCTGCTCGCGGCGATCGCGCAGATCGAGGCCCGCGAGGGCTAGGCGTGGGTGGGACGAAACGGGCGCGGCGGCCGTCTTGTCGGCATGGACGCCAACGGATTGCGCGACGCCCTCGCCAACGCCTCTGCCTTCGCCGAGCTTGCGCTCGCCGGGCTCGCGGTGTTCTTCGTGGGCGCCGTCGCCGGCGCCATCGCCGCTGCGCTCGGGCGCCGGCGTGAGCTCGCCTGGACCTGGGGCCTGCTTCCGCTGGGGCCGGCCGCGCTCGCCCTCACGTCGCTCCTCGCGCTCGCCCCGCCGGCCACGATCGGAGCGCCGCTGGGCGCCGCGGTCTCGGGCTTCGCCCTCGGCGCCGGCGGCTGGGCGGTTCACTGCCAGCTCGAAGACCGCCGCTCGGGCGGCGATCGCGAGATTGCGGCGGCGCGGCGCCTTCGGCCGCTTGACGGTCTGCGCCGTCAGCTCGCCGAACGCCGCCGCTCCGGCGACGCGCTCCTTGGGGAGCTGCCGATCGGTCGCACCGCCCGGGGCGAGCTGGTCTGCGTGCCTCGCGGCAGCGCCTCCTCAGGCGCCCACGTCCTCATCCCCGGTGCCACCGGCGCCGGCAAGACGACTTCCCTGGCGGCGCTCCTGGTCGAGTACGTGGTCCGCTCGCGCTTTGGCGCCGTGGTCATCGAGGCAAAGAACGATGCGGCGCTGCTGCGCGCAGCCGAGGCAGCGGCGGCACAAACCGGGGCGCCACTGCGCCTGGTCGCGCCCACCGGCCCCTGCGGCTATGACCCGCTCGCCAGCGGCAGCGTTGACGAGCGCTCCGAGCGTCTGATCGCGGCGCAGACGTGGGGCTCTGAAGACGCGGACTTCTACCGGCAGGCCGCCTCACCCTTCCTGCGCAACGTCCTCCGCGCCCTGGGTGCGGCCAACGTCCCGATCACGCTCTCCAGCGTCGCCGAGCGCTGCGATCCCGACCAGCTCGAAAACCTCGCCTGCGAGCTGGACTCCACCGAGCTGCGCGAGGAGCTGATCGGGGCGACCGACGCGCTGCGCTCAGACGAGAAGCGCGCGATCGGCGGCCTGCGAGCGCGCCTGCGCAACCTCGCCACCTCCGAGTTCGCCCGAGAGTGGCTCGATCCGACCCGTCCCGGTCTCAAGACGGTCGATTTGCGCGCCGCGATCGAGGCGCGCGAAGTCGTCTACCTGCGTCTCGACACCGATCGCACCGGCAACGTCGGGCGGGCGATCGCGCAGATTGTGATGCTCGATCTCGGCGCCGCCGCCAGCGCCCTGATGGGCCGGGGCGTTGGCACCTTCGTGGCGGTCGACGAGTTCGGCGCCCTGGAGGCGCCCGCCCTCGATCGCCTCTACACCCGCGGCCGCGCGGCCGGCTTCAGCGTCGCCCTCGGCACGCAGACGCTCGCCGACCTGCGCGCCGCAGGTCCCGCTGTCAGCGAGCGGATCGGCGCCACCGCCGCCGCGCTGATCTGCCACCGCATCGGCAGCCAGGAAGACGCTGAGTGGGTCGCGCACTTGATCGGCGCAGTGCCGGCTTGGGAGACCACGGCGAAGACGAACCGGCTCGGCCTTGCCGCCGAGGAGGGCACCCGCACGCGCGGCTACCGGCTCGAAGTCAATCCCTCCGAGCTGCAGCGGCTCGGCCGGGGCGAGGCGATCGTCGCCCGCCTCGGCGAGGCGGGCGAGCGTCGCAGCGCCCGGGTCCGTGTCGTGCCGCCATGGCTGCGCCAGCGCGCCACAGAGGTTCGATCAACAACCGGGCCGCCAACGGTCCGCTAGGAGGAGCAGATGAACATCATCGCGATGACCGCGACCCTGACCCGTGATCCCGTCCTCGAGCACCACGGCGAGCAGACCGTCTGCGAGATGCGGGTGGCCGAACGCAAGCCCGGAGGCGACCCCCTCTACATCACGATCGCAGCCTTCGGACCTGAGGCCGAAAGGTGCGCTGCCTACCTGAGCAAGGGTCGGCAGGTGGCGATCAGCGGACGGCTGCGCTACCGCGAGTGGGACGCGGCGGGCGGCGGCAAGCGCTCGGAGCACTCGGTCGCCGCCAGCCGGATCGAGTTCCTGCCCGGCGGCCCGCGCGCCGAGAAGGATGCGGCCGAGGCCGAGGAGCCACTCGCGGCCGTCCGCACCGCCTAGCTGCTCTGGACGAATGTACGAGGCGGGGCGAGCGCCCCGCCTCGCGCTTCCAGGGCTTTTTCGGTGTTGAAGTGGTGTGGCAGGGGGTATCGAAACCAGTCCGCCGCCCGTCTTGGTGGCGATGAGAACGATTTGCCGGCGCCCGCGAGGGCGCCGAGGCGCTGTGGGGCGCCCGCATGGGCGCTGATGGAGGCGGCAACCGCCGCGCCGTCGCTGCGCGCCCGGGTCCAGGGCGCCCGCTTCGCACGCGAGTGCGAGCGTCTGCGACCGCTCGGTGAGGCTTACGTCCTGCGCCGCTTCGGCGGCTCACTGAGCCGCGCCGACGCCGAGGACGTCGTCGCCGAGGTTCTGATCCGTCTGCACCGCCTCGCCGAGGAGGGCCGCCCGCCGGACAACTTGCGCGCCGCCTTCTTCGCCAGCGTCCGCAACCAGGCGATCGACCAGCTGCGCGCCCGCGCCGTGCGGCCGACCGTCGAGCTCGAAGCCGCAGGCGAGGTCCCCGCCGGGGATCAGCCGCCGCCCGAGTGGGCCGAGAGCCGCGATGACGCAGCTCGCTTGCAGGAGGCGCTCGGCCGGATGCGCGGTAACTACCGGGAGGCGATCCTGCTGCGCTACGGCCTCGGCATGACCGTGCCGGAGATCGCCGAGCACTGCGAGATCAGCCTTCCTGCGGCGAAGAAGCTCATCCTGCGGGCGACCGCGCAGGCGCGGTCGAGGATGGAGGCGGTCGAAGGCTCGGAGGTCTGTCCAGAGATCCGCGAGCAGGCGCGGCGCCTGGTGGTGGAGAAGGAGGTGAGCGGCGTCGGCGAGGACGGCGAGCTGGAGCTGCTGCGCGCCCATCTCGCGCACTGCGGGCCCTGCAAGAGCTTCCTCGCCTCCCTTCACGGGCACCTGCATGATCTCGGCTCGGCTGCTGTGCTCGGCTACGCCGGCGCCGAGCACTTCGGCCGAGCCGGCGTCCTCGACGGCCTCGGCGGTTGGGCTGCCTCGATCGTCGACGGCGCCCAATCGGGCGGCGGGCGGATCCGAACCCTCGCCTACAAGGTCGGCGGTGCATTCAACGGCTCCGACGGGGCGCCGGCCAGCGCCCTGCTCAGCACCGGCCAGAAGATCGCCGCCGTCTGCACCGCCGGGGCGGCGACGACTGCGACCTGCCTCTTGACCGGCGCCGTGGGACCGGGGATCGTCAACTCCTCGAGCATCGACCACCCCGAGAGCCCGCCTGCTCAGGTCCGCGAAGTGCTGCCGGCCGACGAACCGAGCGCCGCGGCAGCGGAAGCTCCCGCTGCCGGACCCGTGCCCGAGTCCGAACCGGCGCCCGAGCCCGACCGCGTCGAGCCCGCCGCCGCTCCGGCCCCGAGCGAACCCGTCTCGCCCTCGCCCGAAAAGGCTGAATCCGCGAGCCCTCCGAGCGAAGAATCACGCAGCGAGTTCGGCATCGAGGGATCCTCGGCGCAAGCGCCGGAAGAAAGCTCGCCCGCGCCGCCGACGTCGGCGCGCTCGACCGGCACCCAGGGCAGCTCGGGCAGCACTGGCTCCTCCTCGCCTTCCTCGGGCGGCGAAGCCGAACCCGCGGGCGCGGGTGTCGGCTTCCACGGCTGATCTCGGGAGAGCGGGTATCGAAAGCGTCGCCGGCTCCGTCTCACGGGCATGGCTGGCAAACGCGATGACGTCTTTCTGCTCGGCGAAGAGGAGCTCGGGACCGAGCCCCCGCCCGCTTCCGAGGAGCCGACCGCGACGGATCCGCTAGCGCGGCCCGCCCGCTCGTTTCGCCCGCGGGTCGGGCTGCGAGTCCTCGGCGCTCTCGTCCTCATCATCGCCGGGGCGGCAGTAATCCACTCCGGCGGTGACGGCGACGACCCGGCGCCGACCTCTGCCGAGACCCCGCCCATCGTCGCCGCGCCGAAGGCGCTGCCGGCCGCCCGCCCTCGGCGCGCGCCCGACCGGAGCGGTCGGGCGCGCGGGCGCCGGGGGCATCCGCCTCAGCGGCACAAGGCGATGAAGACGCCTCTCGAGCCCGCGCCGGCTCCGCTCGCCGAGACGGCGAGCGCCCCCGAAGCCACCTACATCCCCGCGCTCGAAAGCTCCCCGCAATCGGCCCCCGAAGGCGCGCCCGCCGCCCCCGCGCCCGCCGCCGCGCTGCCGCCGGCCCGCCCAGAGTTCGGGATCGAGCGATGAGCGCCCCGGTGGGGCTCGCGTCCCGCGCCGCCGCGGTTCGCGCCGCCGCGCCTCGCTACCTGATCCTCGGCGTGCTGGCGCTGCTCCTACTTTTGGGGCTGCGATCTCTCTTCTACTCGCCGAGTCCGGCGAGCCCGGCTCGCGCCGCCGCCACGGCGGACGCCCCGAGCCGTGCTTTCGCCTTGCAGTTCGCCCGCGCCTACCTGAGCTATGACGCCGAGCGCCCCGCCGTCCGCGGCCGGGCGCTCGCGCCCTTTCTCTCCGATGCCGTCGACGCCGACGCTGGCTTCTTCGCTTCGGGCGGGAGCCAGGAAGTGGTCTGGGTCGAGGTCGCCTCCGACCAGCCGGCCCTGACCGGCGGCCGCGCGATCACGATCGCGGCGGCAATCAGCACCGAGCCGCTGCCCGTCTACTTGACGGTGACCGTCGCCCACGAACGCGGCGGGCCGCTCTCTCTGGTCGGCTACCCCGCCTTCGTCGGGGCGCCGGCGGTCAGCCGCGACGCCCCCAGCATCGCCCGCAGCCCGGTCGATGACGAGGAGGTCACCGCCGTGGTGGCTCGCGCCCTGCGCAACTACCTCGCCGGCTCGGCCCAGAACCTGAAGGCCGACCTGGCGCCCGGGGCGGCGGTCACCTTGCCGACCTTGCCTCTGCGGGTCCGCTCGGTCGGGCGCGTGGAGTGGCTCGGGCGCAGCGGCTCCCGAGCCGTGCTCGCGAGCGTCGAAGCCCTCGACGCTCGCGGCGGCGCCTACACGCTCGCCTACGAACTCGGAATCGAGATCCGGGACCGCCCCTACGTCGACTTCATCGAGGTCATCCCGACCTCCGGCTGACAACCCATGAACCGGAAGAGAGGCATCAGATGAAACGCAGGATCGCAATCACCCTCGGGACCGTCGTCTTGCTGTCGGCGGCCTTCGCCGCCGCCCAGCCGGCGGGCTCCACCGCCCTTGGTCCCGGCGGCCTCGCCAGCGCCGAGGCCGCCGTCAGCAAATCGCTCGGGCAGGGCGGCGGGGACGTCAGCAGCGCCGGAGATCGCTTCGGCGGGATGCTCAGCAAGATCGGCCCGCCGGTGGTGATCGCCATCGCCGGCTTCTTCCTGCTCGGCGCATTGGCGACCCGCAACATCGGCGCCGGCGTGGGGGTGGTCCTGATCACGCTGGTGGCGCTGATCTTCTTCGTCAGCCCGGAGTCGATCGAATCGCTTGCCAAAGGCATCGCCGAGACGGTCTTCTGAGATGGGAGGCCGGACTCCCAAAGGCGCTCGCCAGCCGAAGGTGATCCGCTCCTACCGGCTCGTCTTCCGGCGGCGCTGGCGCATTTTCCGGATCCAGAACTGGCGCATCCCGCTGCCGGGCGGCCTGGAGCTGCGAGCGGTCGGCTATTGGCTCGCCTGCATGGCGGCGCTCGCGCTCGCCGCCCGTCTGCCAGGGCTCGGCCTGCTCCTCGCCAGCCTGCCCGCCTCGATTCGCTTCGCCGTCCTGCCGCTCGCCGGCGCCTGGGCGCTCTGCAATCTGGAGATCGACGGACGCAGCCCGCACCGCGCCCTCGCCGCCCTCGTCCTCTGGCGCCTGCGGCCGCGCTCGCTCGCCGCCTTCCGCCGCTGTCCTGGGCCGGGCGAGCTCGGTTTCGCCGAGCCGCGGATCGCGCTCGCCGCCGACCTCAGCTCCCCGACCTACCCTCGCGGGCGGCTGTGCGGCCCGGCCAGGGTGTTGCTCCGCTACCCGGTTGCGGTGCGAGCCGAGGGCGCCCGCGGCAGGGGGCGGAGCAGGGAGGAGCGGATCGCCGCCGCCCGCCGCTGGCGCCTTCGCGCCACCGGCGCCGGCCCGCTTCGCCGCGGCCGCGTCCTCGAGGTCCCGGCCGGGCGGGAGGTGATCTTCGAGTGAGGGCGCCGCACTACTTCTTCTGGGGCAACCTCGTGCTGCGGACCCCGACCGACGCCTGGGCGGTATATGAGCTGGCCGGGCAGAGCTACCCGGGCCTCTCCGAGCAGCGCAAGATCGAGGTCGGCGAGCGCCTTGAGGCTCTCGCCTACGCGATCGAGTCCGACTTCCAGGTGCTTCGCGTCTGCCGCGGCTTTGACTCCGGTCTCTATGCGCGCCGCGCGATGGCGACGCTCGATCCGCGCTTCGGCCACGCCGAGCGTTTCGCCGAGCACCTGGCCGAACACGCGGCGGCCCTTGAGCGCCGTGAGGCGGGGCGCCCGGAGACCTACATCGCCGTGCGCCTCGCGCCGCCGCCCTCCGGCGGCCCGCTCGGCGCCGCGCTGGAGGTGGCGGCGGAGGTCTGGCGGAGGCTCGCCTCCCGGGTCGGCTTCGAGGAGAACCGCGGGCTCTCACGCCCCCAGATCGAGGCTCTGCGGGCGCTGGAGGAGAAGGCCCACGACCGAGTCCTCGCCTACCTCGACTGCGAGCGGGTCGGCGCCCGCCGCCTGGCGACGCTGATCCGCCGCGCCTACACCCGCGGCCTCGGCGAGCCCGACTCAGACGAGGGCTTCGCGCCGCAGGCGCTCTGCTTTCTCGACGCTGGCGGCGAGGAGCGCTTTGAGCCCTTCGGCCACGATCTCCTGCGGCTGCACGAGAGCCGCGTCACGATCGAGCGCCGCTCTCTCGTCATCGACTCCGAGCGGGGGAGGGGCCATCAGGCCCACCTAGTCCTCGGCGCGATGCCGGAGGAAACGGTGGTGCCCGGCCCCGCCGCCGAGCTGATGTTCGCGCCGCTTGAGCTGAGCTTCCCCGTCGACGCCACTCTCTCGGTCGAGTTCGTCGCCAACCGCGACGCCCGCCGCCAGGTCGCCAAACGCAAGGTCGACGCCGACCAGATCGCCAACGAGGAAGCGGCCGGCGCGCACGGCCCTTCGGTCGAGGGGGCCGAGCGCCCGGCGGCCGCCCGCGAGCTGGAGGCGGTGCTCGCCGGCGGCGACCGGCCGCCGCTTCTGCGAAGCGCCCTGATCCTGTCGGTCGCCGGTCGCGAGGAGGCCGAGCTCGAGGAGCGGGTCGAGCGGGTGCGCGAGAGCTACGGCCGGGTGCAGCTGCACCGCCCCGGCGGCGAGCAGCACCGCCTCTTTCTCGCCTCGATGCCGGCGGCGAGCTTCCCGCTGCCCGAGTACACCGAGCACCTGCTCCCCGATCAGGTCGGGGCGATGGTTCCGCACGCGATCAGCCATGCCGGATCGCGGATCGGCCCCTGCATCGGCCACACCCTGACCGGCTCGCGCCAGCCGGTGCAGTTCGACCTCGCCGAGGCACCTCAGGAGAGCCGGCCGCCGACCGTCCTTGCGGTCGGCACCTCGGGCTCGGGCAAGACCGTCTTTCAGCAGTTCGTGGTCTGGCAGGCGTTCCTGCAGGGATCGCTGATCGTCGACATTGACCCCAAGGGCGATCACCGCCTGCGCGAGCTGCCCGGCGTTGCCGAGCGGCTGGAGGAGATTCGCTTCGGCGACGGTCGTCACGACGGCTTCCTGGACCCGATGCGGATCGCGCCCGAGGAGACCCGCGAGGACCTCACCTACAGCTTCCTCGCCTCGATCCTGCCGGCGCCGGTCTCGCCGGCCTGGCAGACGCAGCTGCGCCTCGCCGTCGCCCAGGCGATCGGCGCCGGCGCCCGCAACTCCACCGAGGTGCTGCGACGGCTCGCTGCCTCCGAGGACCCCGACGCCGTCGCCGCCGGCAAGGCGGTGGAGGTCCACGCCTCCGGCCTGGCCCGCCTCGGCCTCGGCGAGGCAGAGGCCGAGGCGCCCGAGGTCGGCGGGGCGCAGGTCGTCTCCCTGCAGATCGCCAACCTGACCTTGCCGCTGCCGGGGACGCCCCGCGCCGAGCTGCTCGAGGAAGAGCGGATCGGCCTCGCCGTGCTGCGGCTGCTCGCGGCCTACGCGCTGCGGATCTGCGCCGCCGACCCCGACCGTCACGCGGTGCTGCCGCTGGACGAGGTCTCCGTCCTCTCCGGTGACAGCGAGGGCCAGCGCCTGCTGGAGCGGATCAGCCGCATGGGCCGCTCGCTCAACATCAGCCCCGTCCTCGCGACCCAGATGTTCGATGACATAGACCGGCTGGCGCCACTGGTCGGCGCCCTCTTCGCCTTCGGCGTCGAGACCGAGGCCGAGGCGCGCAGGGCGCTCTCGCTGCTGCGCCTCGACGAGGACGACCCGGCAGCCATCGCCCGGCTCATGTCCTACCGAAAAGGACGCTGTTACATGCGCGACTTCGACGGCCAGGTCGCGCCGATCCAGGTCGCGCCGCCCGCTTGGCTGGTGCGCGGCTTCGAGCAGCACGGCCCCGGACGAGCGGCCGACTAGGGCGATGAGACCGCGCGCTCGGAGAGCGACGAGGACGAGCGCGACCATCCTCGCGCTAGTCCTGTCGCTGACCCTAGCGGCGGCCGCAGGCGCGGCGCCCCGGCACGCTGGCGGGGCCGCGGCGCCGGGCGGGGGAGGAGGTTCGGCCACTGCCGAAGATCGCCATCACGGCGACGGGCAGGCGCCGCCCAAGGTATCGGACGAACAGCTCACCGACCCCGCCGAAGCGGGGACCGCCGCCGGCGCCAAGGCACTCGGCGCCTCGGGTCAGGTCGATCCGCTGAGCGGCCTCGGGATCGGCAACCCGGTCTGCGATCGCATCGGCGAGATCCGCGACCCCGAGACCCGCCTCAGCTGCGAAGTCAACGGGACGCCGGAGAGCACCTATCCGGCCTCCAACTACGGCTTCGACATTTTCATCGACACCGGGATCGACGCCCCGACCGGGACCTTCACCAAGGGGTTCGTGATGATCCTCAACGGGCTCTGGCTCGGGCTGATCTTCGTCTTGAAGCTGGTCCTGGCGCTGCTCGGCCTCGCCTTCGGCCTCAACCCCTTCGCCGAAGGCGAGACGATGCACCGGATCGCCGCCGCGGTCGGGAACCTCTATGCACGGGTCACCCAGCCATGGCTGGCGGCGGCGGTGGTCTGCGGCGGCATCTGGTTCGCCTACAAGGGCCTCATCCGCCGCGAGGTCGCCGCCGGCGTCGGCGGCACCCTCGCCGCGCTGGCGATGGTCGTGCTCGGCCTCTGGATCGTGCAGCAGCCGCAGGCATCGGTCGGCCGCCTCGCTTCGTTTTCGGACAGCGCCGCCCTCGGTGTGATCGGAGCGCCGCAGGCGGGCACGGCCTCGCGCCCGGCCGGCAGCTACGCGGAAGCCATGTCGCGCCTTTGGGCGCGGCTGGTCGAGGTGCCGTTCGCCGGCCTCGACTTCTCCGACGTGAACTGGGCGCTGTCGCGTCCTCCTCAGGAGGCCGTCGACAAGGCCGACGAGAAGTTCTGCGAGGACCAGGGGGCGCTTGCCCTGATGGCCGAACTCGCCGACCTCGGCATCGAAGACGCCAAGGAGACCTGCGGGCAGTTCGCCGCCAAGCGCTACGGCAAGCCCCGCCGCGTGATCGACCTCTATCTGCGTTCCTCTCCCGGCAGCCCGGCGCGCCAGGCGCTCTGGGACTACTTCGACAACAACGACACCTACAAGCCGAAGGTCGCCGCGCAGGGCGGCGACGGCGTCCTGACCCGTCTCTCGATGCTGGCGCTGTTCGCGGTCGGCCTGCTCGGCGCGGTGCTGCTTTTGACCTGGCTCGCGATTCGCCTCTTCAGCCAGGCGGCGATCGCCTTCGTCCTGCTGCTCGCCGCACCCTTCCTGATCCTCTTCCCGCTGCTTGGCGATGCCGGCCGGCGCGCGTTTCGCAGCTGGGGCTTGACCCTCCTCGGGGCGCTGATCGCCAAGGTGATCTACGCCGCCTTCCTCTCCGTCGTCCTGCTCGGGATCACGATCCTCGGCAAGGTCGACGGACCTGGCGGCAGCGCCACCGGCTTCCTGCTCGCCTGCGCATTCACCTGGGCGGTGTTTCTCAAGCGCGCCCACCTGGTCGGCTGGTTCACCGTCGGCGACTCCGAGAAGGTCGCCGGTCGCGGCCTCGCCGGCCAGCTCGCCGCCTTCGCCCTCGCCCGGGGAGCGATGCGCGGGGGCGCCGGCGCTCTGCGCAAGGGCGGCGGCGCCCTGCGCGGAGGTGCCGGCGGCGGTGCCGCCTGGCTCCGTTCCCGCGGCGCCGAGCAAGCCAAGCTGACGACCGAGACCGCGCGGGAGTCGCTCGGCGCCTCCACGCGCGCCCTGGCCGAACGCCGCCACGGCGAAGCGGAGCGGACGGTCTCGGCCTTCGAGTCGCGATCCGCCCATGCCTCGCCGCGCGAGCAGGTCAGCCCGCCCCGGGCTCGGGGCGACCTCACCGCCGAGCCGCGGCGGGCGGGCGCCGCCGCGCCGGCGACCCGTCCGCCGACGGAGAGCGAGTGGCGCCGATACGAGTCCGCGAAGGCATTGCTTGACCGCACGGCTGCGGAGAGGGAGTCAAGCGGCGAGCGGTTCTCCCCGCGCGACCTCTCTCACTTCGCCGCGCAAGACCGCGAGCTGCTGCGGCGCTCCTCCGACCCCGCCGACCACGCGCACCGGGTCGGCCTCGATCGCCGCCAGTTCGAGGAACTCGGCGGCGACGAGCGCGAGCGGGCGATAGAGGGGATCGAGAAGGCCCGCGCTCGCGATGAGCGCCGCCTCGAGGTCGCGAGCGGCGAGCCGGGGCGCGTTCGCGGCCGGGCTCGCCGCCTCGCCGAGGGCGTCGAGCAACGCCTGGAGGAATCGCCGGCCGAGCGCCGGGAGCGCCTGTCGCGGCTGCGCCGCCAGCGCCGCCACGCGCCGGAGGTCTCGCAACGGCGCAACCTCTCGCGAGGCGGCGCATGACCGCCACCCCGCTGCGGATCGCAGCCTTCGCCCTCGTCTCGGTCGGGCTCGTTGGCCTCGCCCTGGCCCTCGCGCCCGGATCGCCGCCTGCGCCGGTCCCGGCGCGGGCGGCGCAGGCTGCTGTCGCTCACCCGGTCCCCAGCCTGCTCGCCGCCGCGCGGCGTCGTAAGTCCCATCTCGACGTGGCCGCCAGGGCCTTCGTCGGTGCTTTCTTGCGATATGAGGCCGGCGACCTGCCGGCCCCGGTCGCCCGCTCCCTCGGCCGCCTCACCACCGCCGGCTTCGGCCGCGAGCTGCTGGGCGCCCCGCCGCGCCAGATCGGCGGCCGCCCAACAGCCCGGATCATCGCCGTCGAAACCGCGTTCCTGGATCCAGCCGCCGACCGCGCGCTGGTCCGCGGGGTAGCGCGGCGAGCCGACGGCCCCGAGGAACTCTCCTTCGTCTTCGTGCTGCGCGGCGGCCGCTGGCTGGCGGTGAGGGCCGCAGAGTGAGCGAGCCCCAATCAGACCGCGGCGCGATGCTGGCGCTGGCGCTCCGCGCCGGCGCCAGCCTGGTCGGCCTCAAGGCTGCGCTGGTCGTGGTGGCCGTCGTCCTCGCGCTGCTCGTCTTCATCGGCCTCTTCATCACCGCCGCCGGCTCGGCCGTAGGGCAGTCCGGCGCCGGCTGTGCCGCCGTGCCCTCGGCAGCCGGTGAGGTGCCCGCCAACTACGTGCCCTGGCTGATCAAAGCCGCGCAGCGCTACCACCTCGGCCCGCGCGGCTTCTCGATTGTCGCCGCCGTCCACTACGTCGAGTCCGACTTCGGCCGCTCGCCGCTGCCGGGGGTCGCGCCCGGCAGCAAGAACTACATGGGGGCCATGGGACCGGGGCAGTTCCTCGAAGAAAGCTGGCCGCCGTTCGGCGTCGACGCCGACGGCAACGGGGTCAAGAACCCCTACGGCATCCCCGACTCCATCTTCGCCACTGCGAACCTGCTGCACGCCTCCGGCGCCCCGCAGAACTGGCACGACGCGCTCTTCGCCTACAACCATGCCGAGTGGTACGTCGATGAGGTTCTCGCCAAAGCCGACGAACTCGGGGATCTCGCCCTGCCGACCTGTGAAGCGAGTATCGAGATCGGCGGCGAGGGCCTCGAACGGGTCGAAAGCGTTGCGCGCTGGATCGAATCGCGGCGCCTGCACTACTGCTGGGGCGGAGGCCACGCAACGAAGGGCGGCCCCTCCGGCGGCGACTACTGCTGGAGCGCTGGCGGCGAAAAGGTCTTCGGCGCGAGCGAAGAGGGGCTCGACTGCTCGGGCGCGGTCCGCTGGCTCCTGGTCCTCTCCGGCTTCGAGGACACCGGGCCGATCGTCTCGGGCGACTTCGCCGGCGCCTACCCCAGCGGGCCGGGCAAGCAGGTCACCATCTGGTCCAACGCCGCACACGTCTTCGTGACGATCGCCGGCCGCGATTGGGGCACCTCGGAAACGAACTTCGCCCACGGCCCGGGCTACGCGGAACACACCCACGTCGGGTTCGTCGCGAGTCATCCGCCGGGGCTCTAGAAGCGTCCGACTTACGTGAAGCGATAGCTCTAATTCGCCAACGCAGCGAAGAACGCGAAATCTATGGCGAATTTGTTGAAGAAATTGAAGGCAAATGAATTGTCGTAGTGAGAGCCATAGCGTCAGTCGTAGTTGTTGGCATTAAGACGCCACCAACAAAAGTCGTAACGATCGTTGACGCTTAGGGCTAAACTGTCGTAGTCAATCTGATCAGATTGAAATCCAATCTGATGAGGTTGAGAACAAAGAACAGGCGCCGGCCTCCGTGGAAAGAAGAACCGACGCCTGTAGGTCGGCTAACTCAGAACCTAGGTTTCTGAGAAGCCTCCTGGGCCGAGTGAGCTACGCAAGTTTTGGAAGCTTGCGCCCTCGGCCTCAGTGTGTCTCTGATCTTACCTGCTCTCGGCGTTAGCTCCCGCACCTTTGGTGCTTCACGTACGCATTGGGTACGCAAAAGCAGACTGTCGCATTTCTCGATCCCGCGTCTAACCGAGCGCCGGGGTAAAAATCGCTCAGACTTGGGGTCGGTGCCGCTGGTGTCTATGCGGACGACGGGCTTGCCGACTGGCCTGGCGAGTTTCGCTGGACCCACCTAGTTGCCCTTGGTCTCCTAGCCGCAGTGATCTAGGCTGAGGGTGAGGATCGGTTGGCGGGAGGAGTCAAAATCCTTGGTCGGCGAAGCGTGCGCTGCGCGCTCGCACTGATCGCTGCACTCGCGCTGAGCGCGGCGCTGCCCGCCCTCGCCTCGGCGACGCGAGTCCACCTCGGCGACAGCGTCTACCGCTTCTTCGCCAAGGCCACCAACGGCTATGAGTTGCGACTTTCCACCTACCAGAACAACCTCTATCACCGGATCACGCTGACGGCTGAAAGCCCTTCGGGCGCCATCGCCCGCTACAACGTCGAGGGCTCCCCGCACGGCGGGCGAGTCGACGCCACCTTCCCGGGCGTCGGCCGCATCGACGTGAAGTTGCACCGAAGGAAGGTCAGAAGGCTGCCGCCGCCCGAAGGCTGCGAGCTCCCGAAGGCCGAAATCGTCTCCGGCGTCTTCGTCGGCAAGATCCGCTTCGAGGGCGAGCGCGACTTCACCAGCATCGACGCCGATCAGGCCCGCGGCTACATCGAACGCAGCCATCGCCAGGAATGCCAGCGCCCGACTCGGTCTGGCGCCTCGCTCCGGTGGCCCACCGGCCTGCCGACCCACTTCACCGTTCTCGAAATCCAGAACGGCCCCGTCAAGGTCTACGCCGAAGGTGTCTACATGACCGGCACCGCCGGCTTCATCGCCCAGGCCCGCGAAGAGCGGGACGGGATGGGGATCCTTCGGCGGGCGCCGGAAGCGTTGAACGCCGGCGACCTGCTGACCAGCGAAGACTTGACCCACGCGACCATTGCGCCGCCGGCTCCCTTCCTCGGCACGGCAACTTATCTCGGCACGCCACAGCAAACCGGGTGCCCGCTTCCGTGTCCACCGCCCGTGGGCGAATTCCTGACCGGCACCCTGCGCGTGCCCCTGCCGGGGCTCGGTGTCGTTCCGCTGGCGGGAGCGGGCGTGAACGCGAGCCTGACCGAATCGACGCGCGCCTACTGAGCCGCTCGGGGCCGTAGCGCCCCCTCCTCAGCCCTCTGGGCGTCGCCTGCCCGCCCGTTCCGGGAGTGGCGGGCAGACGACGCAGCCGATCGAGAGGAGGGGGACGAATGCGACCTCGTTTTCGTCTTAGGGGTGTGAGTAGCCCCATCGAAGAGACTTACTGGACCGCGAAGGAGTGGTCGGCGCGGACTCGTGTTCCCTACCGGACTATCCTCGCGGCGGCAGCTCATGGCGAGCTCGCGGCGATCCGCCCGTCCGGCAGCGCGAATGGCCTGATCCTGATCTCGGAGTCGGCTTGGACCGCGTGGACGCGAGGAGCGCGTCTGCGGGTGAAGGTCCCCGAGCGCATCGCGGTCTCGACTCGTTCGGTTCCCACCGGCGATCTATCCGACCTGGCGCTGAGCTGATGCCCCGTCAAGAGCAGGGCATCGAGTACTACCTCACCTCCACCGGGGAGAAGCGCTACCGGGTGCGCTGGGAAGAGGACGGCAAGCATCGCAGCCGGTCCTTTCGGCGACTCGCCGGGGAAAACGGCGCACGCTCCTTCTACCGCCAGGTTCGCGAGACCCAGGAGGCGGGCGAGCGCGTGGTGGAGGCACGCACCCAGGACTTGACTCTGGCTGTGTTCGTCGCCGACGTCTGGGCGCCGAAGGCCAAGCGGCGGCTGGCGCCGAAGACCTGGAAGCGAGACACCACCGTCTACAACAATCACATCCTGCACCAGCTTGGCGGGCGGCCAATCGCCAGGATCGACGCCGAAGTCCTGGTCGAGTGGCAGGACGCACGCGAAGAAGCCGGGGTGGGGGCACCGACGCTGATCAAGGCGATGACGATCCTCTCCTCGATCTTCCGCGAGGCCGCACGGCGGCCACGGGTTACCGGCGTTCGGGTCAACCCCGTGGTCATGCTCGACAAGCCCTCCGGCAAACGCCGTCGCCGTCCCCGCGTCTGGGGACCTGTAGTGGTGGAGCGCGTCCGCTATGAGCTGCTCGTCAACTCGCTTCGGATCGGCCCGGTCAAGGATCTGGCGGCGCTGCGGGACTCGCTTCTGGTCGGCTTCATGGCGATGACGGGCTGTCGCCCTGGCGAGGCCCTTGCGCTGCGCTGGCGCGACATTGTCGGCAAGGTCGCGATCGAGGCCGCCCTGAGCGGCGATGAGGTCGTCGACCGCACGAAGACCGAAACCGATCGGATCGTCCCCCTGCTTCGGCCCCTCGCCCGCGACCTCGCCGTCGTTCGCACGCGCAGCGGCGACGGTCCTGATGACTACGTCTTTCGCACCTCAGCCGGTGGGCACTGGGTCGAAACCGACTGGCGCAACTACCGCTCCCGGCACTTCGTGGCGGCCCTCGAGCGGGTCGACGCGGGCTGGGCGACCTGGCGTACTGGCCTCGACGATGACGACGCCGTGCGCGAGAGCGTCGCCGACCTCACCGGCACCCGTCCCTATGACCTCGGTCGCCACACGCACTCGGCGCTGATGCTCGCCTCCGGCATGAGCCTGCAGCGGCTCGCGCGCATCCAGGGCCACAGCATCCGCGTGCTCGACGAGACCTACTCCGAGGAGCTGGCCGAGTTCCAGAATCGCGGCGAGCGGATCGACCCCGAGCAGGAGATCGAGCGGGCGCGCGGGATCGTCTGGGTCGACCTCGATCCCAGCTCAGGAGAGGCCGGCTGACCGCCGCTCGCCCGAGGCCCGGCCGCGCGCGCCGGGCAACTCGAACCGTCTAAGATCGTTGCGTGATGACGGTCTCGCAGGAAGGGCGAATGGCCGGGGCGGCTCGGATTTTTGGCCCGGCCTCCCATCTGGCTCCCATTCCGTTCGGCCCGCGTTTTCGGTCCTCACGCGGTCTGGCTCTTTAGAGCCGGTCTGCCCGGATAGCTCAGTTGGTAGAGCACTTCCATGGTAAGGAAGGGGTCACGAGTTCGAGTCTCGTTCCGGGCTTCGAGAGTGAAGCCGCTGCTGGACTCAGTCCCGCTCCAGCGCTGCACGCAATTGCCGGCTGAGCTCGGGCAGACACTCCTCCGGCCGCTCGGGCCGGTAACGGATCTGTCGCAGATCGCGGAGATCAAACGGCGAAGCGCCGGGATTCTGGCTGAGCAGCAGGAGCGTGGCGCCGCTGGCGTGGGCGTACCCGAGCTCATAGATCACGTTGGGGTTGAGGCCGGATATGTCGGCGATCACAGCGTCGGCGGCGGTGATCGCATCAATGATTTGCTCGGTGATTCGCCCTGGCCGGGAGATCTGGTCCGCGCGCTGCCATCGCAGCACAATCCCCTCGGCTTGCAGCTCCTCGCAGGCCTTTGCGATGCAGGCATGCACGGCATCGGACCAGCGCTCGGCGAAAGGCATTGCGATGAAGACGTAGGGCTCCTCGACTGGTACGAATGGGCCGGAGGCTGGTGCTTCGGCAGCGGGAGGAAAGGGGATGGCGGCCGCCTCACGGGCTTCCTCGGCTGCAGCGCCGTCGATGCGTTCGCGAATCGCGAGATAGTCGTCGAGCGTCTGGACCCGTCGGTAGGGCCGGATCGCCCGGGTCAGGCTGATCTCCCAGCGTCCACTCTCGCCGTCGATATCGAAGCTGCCGCCTGAGCTCAAGCCCTCGATCGAGGCCAGTTCGTAGACCTTGCGCAGCGCGGCCACGTCCACCTCGAGTCCCTCGGCGGACATGTCGGCAACGAACTGATCGCTGCTCACCCGCAGCTGCTCGGCGGCGTGGGGGGAGCTCGGCCAAAAGGCGCGCTCGTGCTCGACCAGCCAGCGGAGCGCTCGCTCGAACAGCTTCAGGTCAGCCGATGAGTTCGCGCAGGTGGCGATCGCGGCCACGCGCAACTTGATCGGCTGGTCCCCGCGCAGGTGCAGACGGTCGATCCACGCCACCGAGGGCGGAAGGGATTTGATCACCGGGTAGGCGTCGAGCTCCCAATGATTGTCGGCGAAGCGGTCGATCGCTTCCACGCTCGGCCAGCGACCGGAGTTGCGAAAGATCTCGTAGGTCGCCGCGACGATCCGCTGTTGGTCTTTACTGAGATCCATTGCCGCGATTGTGAAGCAGCGCCGTCCCCGGTAAGGATCCGTTCAAAGCCCCTTCTTAGGTTCGCCGGTATGCCCGGTTTACTCACGGAACTTAGGAGGACTGCAGTGAAGAAGCTCGTCTCGGGAACGATCGCCGCTCTGGCTGCGGCGATCGCCCTAGCCGCGACCGCCGCGCCGGCACTCGCGACCAACCACCAAATCAGCTTTACCGCTCCGACCACCGGCACGCCTGGCCAGCCGCTGCTGATCCGTCTCAGCGGCGTCGTCGCCCCGCC
This sequence comes from Solirubrobacterales bacterium, assembly GCA_035689305.1. Taxonomy (GTDB): domain Bacteria; phylum Actinomycetota; class Thermoleophilia; order Solirubrobacterales; family 70-9; genus VAYN01. The sequence goes on from DASSLT010000047.1 coordinate 97,828, forward strand.
TGCCGAATGGTGGGACATGTCCTGGATCGAGGTCGTCGCCCTGCCCGGCAACCTGATGTCCAGTTGCCCCGCTGACGCCGGCAGCGCCGGCGCGATCGGCGAACAGGCCGGGGCGATCCTTGCGATCGCGCTGCGCCCGGCCTCGGATGAATTCGGCAACTTCACCAACTCCGTTGGCTTCACGCCTGTGGGGACGGGCCAGGTGCTGATCTGCAGCTACCTCTATAACGATGTCGGCTCCACGTGGTCGGCGGCCGAAATGCGTATCTCGATTGGCAGCGGTGGATCCGGCACTGGGCCTGGCACGGGTCCCGGCACCGGCGGGGGCGGCAGCGACGCTCCCGCCAACATCAGCCCGCCCTGGATCAGCCGCGCCGGCAACCGACTCGTCTGCCACCCCGGCAGCTGGTCGAACGCCGGCCGCACCTTCGGCTACCGCTGGATGCTCGACCGCCGCGTCACCCGCGTCACCGGCGCCCGGCCCTACGCGCCGCCGCACGCCAGCGGTCACACCGTGCGCTGCCGGGTCACCGCCTCCGGTCCCGGCGGCAAGACGACCGCGATCAGCCGGCCGCTGCGCCTGCGCTGAGCGAGCAGAACCCCGGTCCTGGCTGAGCAGCCAAGGACCGGGGTTCTCCATATATGGTGGCGCCGTGGACTTCGCCCTGACCGACGAGCAGAAGGACTTCGTCGACGCCATCCGCAATTTCTGCGACCGCGAGTGCGGCACCCAGGACCAGCGCGAGCGGCTCACCAACGGCTACAGCGAGCACCACAACTTCGAGATCTACAACCAGATGGCGGAGCTGGGCTGGCTCGGGGTGACGATCCCCGAGCAGTACGGCGGCTCCGGCGGCTCGATGCTCGACGCCTGCCTGTTCATGGAGGAGACCTCGCGCGGCCTCGCCCCGATCGGCGGCTACGCGACGACGCTGATCGTCGCCGGCGCCACCCAGCGGTTCGGCAGCGAGGAGCAGAAGGCGGAGATCCTCGGCGGCATCGCCAACGGCGCCGTCGAGGCGATCGCGATGACCGAGCCCGAGGCGGGCTCCGACGTCGGCGCCCTCAGCTGCTCGGCGACCGCCTCCAACGGCGGCTTCGTCCTCAACGGCCAGAAGGTCTTCTGCTCCAACGCCCACATCTCCGAGCACATCCTCGTCGTCGCCCGCACCAGCCGCGGCGAGAACAAGCACGAGGGGATGTCGATGATCTGGGTGCCGCGCGACGCCGAGGGGATGGAGGTCGTCCCGATCGAGACGATGGGCGGCCGCGAGACCAACCACCTCTACTTCACCGACTGCGCCGCCCCCGCCGACGCCGTCCTCGGCGAGGTCGACCAGGGCTGGATGCAGCTGATGGCGGGACTCAACGTCGAGCGCCTGATCCTCGCGGCGACGATGCTCGGCATCGCCCAGCGCGCCTTCGACGACCTGCTCGTCTACGTCAAGGAGCGACGCCAGTTCGGCCGCCCGATCGGCTCCTTCCAGGCGCTCCAGCACCGGATCGCCGACCTCGCCACCGATCTTGAGGCGGCGCGGCTGATGACCCGCTGGGTCGCGACCCTGACCGACGAGGACCCGGACCGGATGCTGCCCCAGCAGGCCTCGATGGTGAAGCTCTTCGTCACCGAAGTCGCGAAGCGGACGACCCTGGAGGGGATGCAGATGATGGGCGGCTACGGCTACTCGTCGGAGTACGACATGGAGCGCCTCGTCCGCGCCTCGCTGGTCTCGACGATCTACGGCGGCACCTCCGAGATCCAGCGCAACATCATCGCCAAAACGCTCGGCCTCTAGACGGACCTTTAGCCCCTGCGGGCAGGTTGGACGAATCTCTGAGTGAGCTCCTCGAACGTTTGTGGTCCCATGTGCGCCATGGAAAGGCGGAACGGCAAGAGCTCGATTGGCACGCTGAAGGCGCGCCTGGCCACCCTTGCCGCCGCCTCCACGATTCTCGCCGCGGTGGCGCTGCCGGCCGCGGCCTCGGCCGAAACCGCCGCCGAATACGTCAGCGGCCCGCGGATGGCGCTGACCTTCGCCCGCGACACCGCCCGCCTCACCGGCGCCGGTGCGGTCGTCTCCGTCAAGTGCAACGGCCCCCGTTCCGGCGTCTGTGCCGGGACCCTCTCGTTCGAGATCGAAGGGGCGAGCCACAAGGCGCCGTTCTCGGTGATGGGCGGCCAGCGACGCAGCCTCGTCGTCCCGCTCGGCGACGGCGCTGCCGAGAGCAGCGACAGCGGCGCCCGGCGGGCCCTTGCCACGGCCAGCACGATGCAGCCGCTCGGCGCCCCGTCGCTGACCGAACAGGTCCTCCGCGTCAAGTAGTCGGCTGCGGCGGCAGACCGCTATCCTAGGTCCAGCCTCGCGCCTCGGGCACGGGGTTTTCTTCTGTAACGGCCGAGTAGGGAAGAGGAATCGAAGATGGCTCGCGGAGATGTCCGCATTGCGGTGACCCTGGCTTGCGAAGACTGCAAGCGACGGAATTACCAGACCAACAAGTCGCGGCGAAACACGCCGGACCGGATCGAGATGCGCAAGTTCTGCCGCTGGTGTGGCCACCACACCGCGCACAAGGAGACCCGGTAACCGGCGATGGCCAAAACCCGCGCACAGCGCAAGGCCGAGCGCCGGGCTCGGGAAGCTGAGGAGCGCAAACGCTCCGACGGCGGCCGCGAGAGCATCTCGCAGGCCCAGCACGACACGGAGGTCCCGAAGTCCGGCGACGTGGCCGAGTTCGAGGCCGCGGTGCATGGCGTCGAGATCGGCGCCCCCGAGGAGCTGATCGAAACCCCGGATGCGCCCAAGCCCTCACGGGCCGAACGCCGCGCCGAAGCGAAAGCGCAGAAGGAAGCGGAGCGGCGCCAGGTCGACGAGCGCAAGCGGCGCGAGGCGCAGCAGCTCGAAAAGAAACAGAAACAGGCCAAGGCCGAACGCGCTCAGCGCGGCGGCGTCATCGGCTTCCTGCTTTCCTGCTGGGCCGAGCTGAAGAAAGTCCAGTGGCCGGATCGCGACACGCTGATCCAGGCGACGGCGGTGACGATCCTCTTCGTCGCCGTGGCGGCGGCCTACCTCGGCGCCCTCGACGCTCTCTTCAACTGGCTGATCAAGCTGATCCTGTAGCCCCCACCCCCAAACGCAAAGGCTTTCAATTTTGTATCGCTGGTACGTGATCAACACCTATTCCGGGCACGAGAACAAGGTCAAGCACAACCTCGAGCACCGGGTTCAGACGATGAGCCAGAACCGCAACGTGCGGCAGGTCGTCGTCCCGACCGAACAGGTCTCGGAGATGAAGGACGGGCAGAAAGTGCAGTCCGAGAAACGGACGATGCCCGGCTACGTCCTCGTCAACATGGAGATGACCGACGACGCCTGGGGCCTGGTCAAGAACACCCCCGGCGTCACCGGCTTCGTCGGCTCCCGCAACAAACCGGTGCCGCTCTCCAAACCCGAGGTCGACCGCCTGCTGCACCGCGAGACCGCCGAGCGGCCCCGCACCCAGGCCCAGTTTTCGATCGGCGAATCGGTCAAAGTCATCTCCGGCCCGCTCTCCGACTTCTCCGGCGAGATCGCCGAGATCAACGAGGACGCGGCGAAACTCAAGGTCCTGGTCTCGATCTTCGGTCGCGAGACCCCGGTCGAGGTGGGCTACGACCAGGTGAAGAAGATTTAGGGCGCGGCCCGCTACTCTCTCCGACCCCGATGGCGAAAAAAGTCCTCACCCTCATCAAGCTCCAGATCCAGGCGGGCAACGCCAACCCGGCGCCGCCGGTCGGTCCGGCGCTGGGCCAGCACGGCGTCAACATCATGGACTTCTGCAAAGCGTTCAACGCGCAGACGCAGAGCGAAGGCGGGACGATCATCCCGGTCGAAATCACGGTCTACGAGGATCGCTCGTTCACCTTCATCACCAAGACGCCGCCGGCCGCGGTCCTGATCAAGGAGGCGATCAAAATCTCGAAGGGCTCCGGCGAGCCCCACGTGAACAAAGTCGGGACGATCTCCCAGGACCAGATCCGGGCGATCGCCGAACGCAAGATGCCCGACCTCAATGCCAACGACATCGACGCCGCCTCGAAAATCATCGCCGGCACCGCCCGCTCGATGGGCGTCGACGTCAAATAGGAGATTTCCGTGGCCCACGGCAAGCGATACCGCCAGCAGTACGACAAAGTCGACCGCGATCGCGCCTACCCGCCGGCCGAGGCGATCGGCCTCGTCAAGCAGACCGCCAGCGCCAAGTTCGACGAGACGGTCGAGCTCCACCTCCTGCTCGGCGTCAACGTCCGCCACGCCGACGAGCAGCTGCGCGGCACTCTCGCCCTGCCCCACGGCCTCGGCAAAGACGTCAAGGTCGCCGTTTTCGCGCAGGGTCAGCAGGCCCGTGACGCCGAGGCGGCCGGCGCCGACTTCGTCGGCGGCCAGGACCTGGTCGAGAAAGTGCAGGAGGGCTGGACCGACTTCGACGTCGCGATCTCGACCCCGGAGATGATGAAAAGCGTCGGCCAGCTCGGCCGCGTGCTCGGCCCCCAGGGCCTGATGCCGAACCCGAAAGTCGGCACCGTCACCGAGGACGTCGAGAAAGCCGTCACCGACTCCAAGGCCGGCAAAGTCGAATACCGGACCGACCGCCAGGCGATCGTCCACATGGCGATCGGCAAGGCCAGCTTCGACGCCGACAAGCTGCTCGACAACTACAGCGCCGTCGTCGACGAGATCATCCGCGCCAAGCCTTCCTCGGCGAAGGGCAAATACATCGTCTCCGCCACCCTGGCGAGCACGATGGGTCCCGGCGTCCGCGTCGACACCGCAAAAACCGCCGACGGCGACGCCGCCGGTGCCGCTGCTGTCGAGGCCGACGAGCCGGCACCGGCCGCAGAGGAAACCGCTCCCGAGCCGGAGGCGGTCGAGGAGCCGGCAACTGCATAGAGCAGTCGCTACACTGCATCGCCGCTCACCCCAGACCACCGGCGGGGCCAAGCCCACAAGCCCGGTGCAGGAGAGACCATGAACCGCGAGGAAAAGTCCGCAACCATCCAAGAGATCGCCGCCCAGATCGAGGCATCTGAGGCGATCTTCGCGATTGACTACCGCGGCATCAGCGTTTCCCAGGCGGCCGAGCTGCGCTCGAAACTGCGCGAGGCCGATGCCAGCTTCACCGTCGTCAAGAACCGCCTCAGCAAGCTTGCCGCCGAGAAAGCCGGCGAGGAGCGACTCGCCGATCTGCTCTCGGGTCCGACCGCGCTGACCTTCGTCCGCGGCGACACCGCCCAGGCGGCGAAGGCGATCACCACCTTCAACAAAGAGCACGAGGTCCTCACCTACAAGGGCGGCTTCATGGAAGCCACCGTGCTCGACGAGACGGCCTTCAAGTCGATCGCCAAACTGCCTTCGCGCGACATCCTCAACGGCCAGTTCGCCGGCGTCGTCGCCAGCCCGCTGACCGGCCTGGTCCGCGGCCTCGGCTCGCTGATCCAGGGGCTCGCGTTGCAGTTGGGGCAGATTGCGGAGAAAGGACTCGTCAGCGGCGAGGCCCCGGCTGCCGAGCCCGAGGCGCCCGCCGAGGAGCCGGCTGCCGAGGCAGAGACTTCAGAGGAGCCGCCGGCGGAGGAGCCCGCCGCCGAGGAGGCGCCGGCGGAGGAGACCCCCGAGGCCGAGGGGGCAGATGACACTTCAGAGCAAGATTCGAACGAGGAAGAGGGGTAGCACCAAATGGCAGCAACGAAAATTTCCACCGAGGACTGGATCGAGGAGCTGAAAGGCATCTCCGTCCTGGAGCTCTCCGAGCGGATCAAAGCGCTCGAGGAGGAGTTCGGCGTCTCGGCCACCGCGGTTGCGGCTGCGGCTCCGGCGGCAGCCGGTGGCGGCGGCGGTGACGCCGGCGGCGGCGAGGAGGAGTCCTCGACGGTCGACGTCGTCCTGACCGAGGTCGGCGGCCAGAAAGTTCCGGTCATCAAGGTTGTCCGTGGCGCCACCGGGCTTGGCCTCAAAGAGGCGAAGGCTCTGGTCGACGCGGCCCCGGGTCCGATCAAAGAGGGCGTCGAGCGCGACGAGGCCGACAAACTCAAAGCGGAACTCGAGGAGGCCGGCGCGACGGTCGAGCTCAAATAGAAGCAGCGGGTCGGCTCCCCGCAAATCCAGTCGGGGAGCCAAGCTTGAAGCCGGGCGTCCGCGTGTGTTATTTTTCCCGGTCGCGCGCCATTTGAGTATCCCTGCCCATATTTGCGCTTTATCTACGTCCCTCTGACCGCCCGAGGAGTCGCCGACTTTGGCACGTTCTAACGCTGCCCCCGTAACCCGTAGGAGCTTTTCCCGCCTAGAGAACCCCCTCGAAGTCCCACATCTGATCGATATCCAGCGCCGTTCCTTCGCGGAACTGACGGATCCCGAGAGCGGTGGGCTGCGAGAGACGATCAACGACATATCCCCGATCGAGGACTACACGGGGAACCTGCAGATCGTCTTTGGCGAGTTCAAATTCGAGGAGCCGCCGCACTCGATCGACGAGTGCCGTGAGAAGGACATGACCTACTCGCGGCCGCTGACCGCGACCGTCGCCTTCCAGAACAAGGAGACCGGCGAGATTCGCGAGCAGGCCGTCTTCATGGGCGACTTCCCGTGGATGACCGAGCGGGGCACCTTCATCATCAACGGCACCGAGCGCGTGGTCGTCACGCAGCTGGTGCGGTCCCCCGGCGCCTACGTGATGGCGCCGAAGGATCCCGAAAAGCAGGTCTTCATCGCCAACCTGATGCCGGCCCGTGGCTCCTGGCTGGAGCTCGAAGTCGACAAAAAAGGCCGCGTCTACGTCCGCATCGACCGCAAGCGCAAGCTGCCGGTGACGGTCCTGCTGCGGGCGATGGGCTACGTCGAGGACCAGCAGCTGCTGGACATGTTCGACAACTCGATCTACATGCGGCACACGATCGAAGCCGACACCGAAGCGACCCGGACCGAAGAGGGCGCCCTGATCGAGCTGTTCAAAAAGCAGCGCCCGGGCGAGCCGCCCTCGGTCGACGCCGCCAAAGGACTGCTCGAGCAGCTCTTCTTCGACCCCAAGCGCTACGACCTGACCCGCGTCGGCCGCTACAAGCTCAACGCCCGTCTCGACCTCGACATCGATCTCGAGACCCGGGTCCTGACCCACGACGACATCATCGCCCTGGTCAAGGAGCTGGTCTCGTTGCCGAAGCTGCTCGGGATCCCCGAGGAGGTCGACGAGGAGAACCCGATCAAAGACTATGCCGCGGAGGCGATCACCTACCCGCGCGAGGCGGTCTACGAGCACCTCGACGAGTACGAGCACTTCGGCAACCGCCGTCTGCGCACCGTCGGCGAGCTGATCCAGGAGGCCTTCCGGATCGGTCTCTACCGGATGGAGCGCGTCGTCCGCGAGCGGCTCACGACCGAGGACTCGGACGCGATCACGCCGCAGACGATCATCAACATCCGCCCGGTCGTGGCGGCGATGAAGGAGTTCTTCGGCTCCTCGCAGCTGTCGCAGTTCATGGACCAGACCAACAGCCTCGCCGGGCTCACGCACCGGCGTCGCCTCTCGGCGCTCGGCGCCGGCGGTCTGACCCGTGAGCGGGCGCCGATCGAGGTCCGCGACGTACACCCGACCCACTACGGCCGGATGTGCCCGATCGAGACCCCGGAGGGTCCGAACATCGGCCTGATCGGCTCGCTGGCGTCCTACGCCGAAATTTCCGAGCACGGTTTCGTCACGACCCCGTACCGGGTCGTCGAGGACGGCGTCGTCACCGACAAGATCGTCCACTTCGACGCGACCCAGGACGAGGACAAGGTGATCGCCCAGGCGAACTCCGAGTACGACCCGAGCAGCGGGAAACTGAAAGGTCCCCAGGTGCTGGTCCGCGCCGGCGAGCAGGAGTACGCGACCGCGGCTCCCAAGGAAGTCGACCTGATGGACGTCTCGCCGTCGCAGATCTGGTCGGTCGCGACCTCGCTGATCCCGTTCCTCGAGCACGACGACGCCAACCGGGCGCTGATGGGCTCGAACATGCAGCGCCAGGCGGTGCCGCTCCTGAAACCGGACCCGCCGCTGATCGGCACCGGGATGGAGCGCCGCGCCGCGACCGACACCGGCGACGTCGTCCTCGCCACGACCGCGGGCGAAGTCAGCCACGTCGACGCCGAGCGGATCGTCGTCTCCAGCGAGGGCTCGAGCGAGGAGTACCCGCTGCACAAGTTCATGCGCTCGAACCAGGGGACGATCATCCACCAGCGGCCGATCGTCAAGTCCGGCCAGAAGGTGAAGGAGGGCGACGTACTCGCCGACGGCTCCTCCACCGGTGGCGGCGAGATCGCCCTCGGCAAGAACTGCCTGGTCGCCTTCATGTCCTGGGAGGGCTACAACTTCGAGGACGCGATCATCCTCTCCGAGCGCCTGGTCAAGGACGACGAACTCACCTCGATCCACATCGAGGAGTACGAGATCGACGCCCGCACGACCAAGCTCGGCGACGAGGAGATCACCCGCGACATTCCGAACCGCTCTGAGGAGAGCCTGCGCAACCTCGACGAGCGCGGCATCGTCCGCGTCGGCGCCGAGGTCGTCTCCGGCGACCTCCTGGTCGGCAAGGTGACGCCGAAGGGCGAGACCGAGCTGACCGCCGAGGAGAAGCTGATCCGCGCGATCTTCAAGGAGAAGGCGCGCGAGGTCCGCGACACCTCGCTGAAAGTCCCGCACGGCGAGGGTGGAGTCGTCATCGACGTCCTCACCTTCAGCCGCGACGACGGCGACGACCTGCCGCCTGGCGTCAACGACCTGGTCCGCGTCTACGTCGCGACCAAGCGCAAGATCGCCGAGGGCGACAAGCTTGCAGGCCGCCACGGGAACAAGGGTGTGATCTCGAAGATCGTGCCGGAGGAGGACATGCCGCACCTCGCCGACGGCACCCCCGTCGACGTCATCCTCAACCCGCTCGGCGTGCCGAGCCGGATGAACATCGGCCAGATCCTCGAGACCCACCTCGGGTGGGTCGCGGCGAACGGCTGGTACGACGACGGCTCCGAGGCCTACAAGCAGGCTCACTCCGACGAGGGCGACGGTCGCGTCTACGTCGCGACCCAGGTCTTCGACGGAGCCACCGTCGAGGACGTCGACGAGGCCCTGGTCAAGTGGTCCGAGGAGAACGCGGAGCGCGGCATCGACCTCGGCATCGACACGGCCGCCCGTGAGGGTGCGCAGTGCTCCGGCACCGCGCAGCTCTACAACGGCCGCACCGGCGAGCCCTACGAGGGCAAGGTCACGGTCGGCTACATGTACATCCTGAAGCTGCTGCACCTGGTCGACGACAAGATCCACGCGCGTTCGACCGGCCCGTACTCGCTCGTCACCCAGCAGCCGCTGGGCGGCAAGGCGCAGTTCGGCGGCCAGCGCTTCGGCGAGATGGAGGTCTGGGCGCTCGAGGCCTACGGCGCTGCTTACACGCTGCAGGAGATGCTGACCGTCAAGTCCGACGACACGGTCGGGCGGGTCAAGGCCTACGAGGCCATCGTCAAGGGCGAGAACATCCCCGAGCCCTCGATCCCGGAGTCCTTCAAAGTGCTTTTGAAGGAGATCCAGAGCCTCTCGCTCGACGCCAACGTCGTCTCCGAGGGCTCGGACGTCGAAATCTCCGACGAGGAGGACGACCTCCTGAAAGCGGCCGAGGAGCTGGGCATGGACCTGACCGGCGTTCGCGCCGACTCCAGCAACGGAGCGGCCGACGAGCAAGAGGAGCAGGTCGTCGCCGAGGGCGAAGGCGGAACTGATGGTGAGAGTGCCGACGGGGCCGAGGAGCCCACGCCGGCCGAGGTGGAGGACTGATGATCGACATCAACAATTTCGACGCGATCGAGATCGGGCTCGCGTCTTCGAAGAAGATCCGCTCCTGGAGCTGGGGCGAGGTCACCAAGCCCGAGACGATCAACTACCGCACGCTGAAGCCGGAGAAAGACGGCCTCTTCTGCGAGCGCATCTTCGGTCCGACCAAGGACTGGGAGTGCTATTGCGGTAAGTACAAGCGGGTCCGTTACAAGGGCATCGTCTGCGAGCGCTGCGGCGTCGAGGTGACCCGTTCCAAGGTCCGCCGCGAGCGGATGGGCCACGTCGACCTCGCTTCGCCGGTCTCCCACATCTGGTTCTTCAAGGGTGTCCCGAGCCGGATCGGCTACCTGATCGACATGGCTCCGAAAGAGCTGGAGAAGGTCCTCTACTTCGCCGCCTCGATGATCACCTGGGTCGACGAGGAGGCCCGCGACAAGGACATCGGGAAACTCGAGAAAGAGGTCAAAAAAGTCACCGACTCCTACGAGTCCGAACGGCAGAAACGGACCCAGGAGCTGAGCGAGTCGCTGGAGCGCCGGATCAAGTACCTCGAGGACGGCACCCAGGACAAATTCGACGACGAAGACCACATCTGGGCCGACTCGCTGAAACTGACCGCGGCGCAGCTGCGCAAACTCAAAGACGACGACCGGACCAAAATGGTCAAAGAACTGCGCAAACAGTTCGACGCCGAGATCGCCGACACCGAGGCCTACCTCGAAGAGGCGGTCGAGCGGATGGGCGAAGTCTGGAAGATCTTCACCGAGATGAAGCCGAAGGACGTCGTCAACGACGAGACCGTCTTCCGTGAGCTCAAGGACCGCTTCGGCTCCCCCTTCGGTTGGGGCGAGTACTTCCGCGGCGGCATGGGCGCGGAAGCGGTGCGCGACCTGCTCGAACAGGTCGATCTCGAGGCCGACTGCGAGGAACTGGAGCAGATCATCAACAGCTCCAAAGGCCAGAAACAGGCCCGCGCGGTGAAGCGGCTGAAAGTCGCCTCCGCCTTCCTCAACTCCGAGAACCAGCCCGACTGGATGATCCTCGACGCGGTGCCGGTGATCCCGCCGGAGCTGCGGCCGATGGTCCAGCTCGACGGTGGCCGCTTCGCGACCTCGGACCTCAACGACCTCTACCGGCGAGTGATCAACCGCAACAACCGGTTGAAAAGGCTGCTCGACCTCGGCGCGCCCGAGATCATCGTCAACAACGAGAAGCGGATGCTGCAGGAGGCGGTCGACGCCCTGTTCGACAACGGCCGTCGCGGCCGCCCGGTCACGGGCCCCGGCAACCGTCCCCTGAAGTCGCTCTCGGACATGCTCAAGGGCAAGCAGGGCCGCTTCCGCCAGAACCTGCTCGGCAAGCGCGTCGACTACTCCGGCCGCTCGGTGATCGTCTCCGGCCCGAGCCTGCGGCTGCAGCAGTGCGGCCTGCCGAAGCTGATGGCGCTGGAGCTCTTCAAGCCGTTCATCATGGCTCAGCTCGTCGAGCGCAAAGCCGTCCAGAACATCAAGGCGGCGAAGAAGATGGTCGAGTCGATGATCCCGGAGGTCTGGGACGTTCTGGAGGAAGTCATCCACGAACACCCGGTCCTGCTGAACCGGGCGCCGACCCTGCACCGCCTCGGCATCCAGGCCTTCGAACCGGTCCTCGTCGAGGGCAAGGCGATCCAGGTCCACCCGCTCGTCTGCCACGCCTTCAACGCCGACTTCGACGGTGACCAGATGGCGGTCCACGTGCCGCTCTCCGCCGAGGCCCAGGCCGAGGCGCGGATCCTGATGCTGTCGGCGAACAACATCCTCTCGCCCGCTCACGGGGCGCCGCTGGCGACCCCGACCCAGGACATGGTGCTCGGGATCTACTACCTGACCTATGGTCCGGATGAGACCGAGCTGGCGAAGATCGACGAGCAGCTGAAGGCGGGCAAGGGCGGCAACGGCTCCGGCCCGGGCGTCAAGGTCTTCCGTTCCTCGCAGGAGGCCGAGCTCGTCTACGAGAACGGTGGCTGCAAGCTGCAGGACCAGGCCGAGTACCGGCGAGCCGGGCGCGGCCACTTCCTGACCACGGTCGGGCGGATCATCTTCAACGAGACGATCGAGCGTGCCCTGGCGACCGCCCTCGAAGATGACTTCGACCCGGAGCAGTTCGAGTTCAAGAACTACTCGCTGAAGAAGAAGGACGTCAACCAGATGGTCTCCGACCTGGTCGAGGCCTACGGTGCGCCGGCGGTCTCGCAGGTGCTCGACGCCTTCAAGGACCTCGGCTTCCAGTACGCGAGCCAGGCCGGGATCACCGTCTCCAAGAACAACGTGGTCTCGCCTCCGGAGAAGCCGGAAATCCTCGAGCGCTACGAGAAGGAGACGGAAGCGATCCAGGGTCAGTACGACGACGGCTACATCACCGCCGAGGAGCGCCACGAGGCGGTCACGGCGCACTGGAACCGGGCCACCGACGAGGTCGCGCAGGCGATGGAGGACAACCTCGACGAGCTGAACCCGATCTTCATGATGGCCAACTCGGGTGCTCGCGGATCGTTCAAACAGATCCGTCAGCTGGCCGGGATGCGCGGCCTGATGGCCAACCCGAAAGGGGAGATCATCGAGCGGCCGATCAAGGCCAACTTCATGGAGGGCCTCTCGGTTCTCGAGTACTTCATCTCGACGCACGGTGCCCGAAAGGGCCTCGCCGACACGGCGCTGAGAACGGCCGACTCCGGCTACCTCACCCGCCGCTTGGTCGACGTCGCCCAGGACGTGATCGTGCGCGAGGAGGACTGCAAGACCAAAGACCACATCGAGATGGACCTGCGCAAGGACGACGGTTCGCTCAACGACAACCTCTACGGGCGCCTGGCGGCGAAAAAGCTCGAGACCAAACGCGGTCGCGAGCTGCTCAAGCGCAACCAGGAGATCACCCCGGCCGACGTCGAGGAGATCGCCGAGGCGTTCGGTGACGAGGAGGAGTCCAAAATCCCGGTCCGCTCGGCGCTCAAGTGCGAGGCCGAATCCGGAGTCTGCCGCTCCTGCTACGGCATCGCGCCGGCAACGGGATCGACGGTGGACATCGGCGACGCGGTCGGGATCATCGCCGCGCAGTCGATCGGCGAGCCCGGGACCCAGCTGACCATGCGCACCTTCCACACCGGAGGTGTCGCCGGCCAGGACATCACCCAGGGCCTGCCGCGCATCGTCGAGCTTTTCGAGGCGCGCAAACCGAAGGGTCTGGCGCAGATGGCGGAGGCGGCCGGCAAGGTCTCGATCGAGGAGACCGACAAAGCGCTGAAAGTGATCGTCACCGAGTCGAGCGGCGAGGAGCACGCCTACAGCTTCCCGCTGCGAACCCGGCTCCACGTCGCCGACGGCGACAAGGTCGAGATCGGCGAGCAGCTGAACGAAGGCTCGCTCTACCCGGCCGACCTGCTGGCGATCCGCGGCCGCACCGCCGTCGAGCTCTACCTGGTCGACGAGGTGCAGAAGGTCTACCGCGCCCAGGGCGTCGACATCAACGACAAGCACATCGAGCTGATCGCACGGCAGATGCTGAAGAAGGTGCGGATCGAGTCGAAGGGCTCGACCAGCCTGCTTCCCGGCCAGCTCGAGGATCGCGGCAGCCTCAAACGGCTGAACAAGAAGACCAAGGAAGACGGTGGCACGCCGGCCAAAGGCGAGGAGGTGATCCTCGGGATCACCAAGGCCTCGCTGGCGACCGAGTCGTTCCTCTCCGCCGCCTCCTTCCAGGAGACGACGAAGGTGCTCACCGACGCCGCTCTGGAGGGCAAACGCGACCGGCTCGTCGGCCTCAAGGAGAACGTGATCATCGGCAAGCTGATCCCCGCCGCAACCGGTCTCAAGCACTACCGGACGGTGGCGATCGAGCCGGCGGTGGCGATCGAGCCGCCGAGCGACGAGGACCTGCTCGAAGAAGACGAGCTGGCCGCCGAGCTCGGCGTCGATGGGGTCGAGACCCCGGTCGAGGGCTTCGGCCTCTCCTTCGCGGAGGAGCTCGAGGAGCTCGCCCAGGAGATCGAGTCCACCTCCGAAGAGTCGAAATAGCGCCGAGGTTGCCTTTTCCGACGCTCTGCGTCGGAAAAGGCAACCTCGATGAACGTCGAAAGGCCCAGGGCGCAAGCCCCGGGCCTTTCGCGTTTCTGGGCGCCGGCTAGTTGCTGGTGCCGCCGGCGAGGCAGTAGGCGTAGACGGTCACCGCTTTGTCTTCGCCCGAGGTGCTGTGGGCGTCGATCCGCCAACCGTTGCCGAATCGGAAGTTGGCCGACTGGTGGATCAGGTAGGAGGTGCTGTAGCCGCCGCCGCTGATTGCCGTCGTGCCGGCCGGGCAAGTGACGCTGACGGTCAGGTTGCCGTTGGCTTTGATCGTCGCCGTTTCGGAGAACTGGCTGATCGGGCCGAGCTCCGAGGCGCGGACGGCTCCGGCCTGCAGCTCGCTCGAGCCAACCGAGTTGGTGCCGAGGTCGTTTTCGGTCAGCGACTGGTCGGCGACCTCGGAAGAGGTCACGGACGCGGCGCCGAGATCCTGGTTGGTGAGTGAATCCTGGGCGACCTCCGGGGAGGAAACCGAGTTTTCTGCCAGCTGGGTGCCGGTGACGGCGTCCGTGGCGATTTTCGGCGTGCTGACCGAGGCGTCGCGGAGGTCCACGGTTCGAACCGTGCCGTCGGCGATCTGGGCCGAGCGGACGCTGTTCTTGCTGATGCCGACGGCGAGGGCGCTGCCGGTCAGGGCGAGAAACAGTGCCACGCAGCTGACGATCATGGCGGGCGAGATACGGATCTTGCGGGTCTTGCTGGTCATCGGGGGCTCCTTTCGTTGGTTTCGAATCCCGATGGACCAAGCTTCGAATCGATCGCCCTTTCTCTCTACGGACCCCAGGGGTGGACTCGCTCACCCCTCTGCCTGGCCGCACAGCCAGTCCGGTAGGTTTCGGCGATGGCCACGGCGGAGAAGGTCTGCATCATCGGCGCCGGCAGCTCTGGGATCGTCGCCGCCCAGGTGCTCGACGCACGGAGAATCGCCTTCGACCTCTTCGAGAAGGGCTCCTACGTCGGCGGCAACTGGCGCTACGAAAACGACAACGGGATGTCGTCGGCCTACCGCTCGCTGCACATCAACACCTCGCGGCGGGTGATGGCCTACAAGACCCTGCCGATGCCCGACCACTACCCGGATTACCCGGACCACTTCCAGATGGCGGCTTACTTCGACGAATACGTCGACCACTTCGGCCTGCGGCCGAAGATCCGCTTCCGCACCGAGGTGCTGGGCGTCAAGCCGGTCGACGGCGAGTGGGAGGTGACGGTCGAGGACGCCGAGGGCAACCGCGAGACCCACCGCTACCGCGGCGTCGTCGTCGCCAACGGCCACCACTGGGACCCGCGCTGGCCCGAACCGGCCTTCCCCGGCGCCGACGAGTTCACCGG
Organism: Solirubrobacterales bacterium; assembly: GCA_035689305.1. Lineage (GTDB taxonomy): Bacteria > Actinomycetota > Thermoleophilia > Solirubrobacterales > 70-9 > VAYN01. The sequence continues at coordinate 113,091 of DASSLT010000047.1, forward strand.
CGAGCAGATCCACGTCCACCACTACCGCGAGCCCGACGTCCTCCCCGGCAAGCGGGTCCTCGTGCTGGGGATCGGCAACTCCGCCACCGACGTCGCGGTCGAGTCTTCGCGAATCGCCGACGCCACCTTCATCGCAATGCGCCGAGGCGCCTACGTGATCCCGAAGTACATCAACGGCAAACCGATCGACGAGCTCTCCAACCCCGTCACCTCGATGCTGCCGATCCCGGTCCAGCGCTTCTTCGCCGCCCGTGCGCTCGGCGTCGCCGCCGGCGACCCGACGACCTACGGCTTGCCGAAGCCCGACCACAAGCTGTTCGAGGCCCACCCGACTGTCTCCTCGGAGCTCTTGCCGCGGCTCGGCCACGGCGACATCAAAGTCAAGCCCAACATCGACCGCTTCAGCGGCGGCCGCACGATCCGCTTCGCCGACGGCAGCGAGGAGGAGATCGACCTCGTCGTCTACTGCACCGGCTACAAGATCACCTTCCCGTTCTTCGACCCCGAGGTCTTCGCCGCGCCGGACAACAGGCTGCCGCTCTACCGTCGGGTCGTCGCCGTCGACCGGCCCGGGCTCTTCTTCATCGGTTTCATCCAGCCGCTGGGGCCGATCATGCCGCTGGCAGAGGCTCAGGCCGAATGGGTCGCCGACCTGCTCGGCGGCCGCGCCAAGCTACCGCCGGAGGCGGAGATGCGGGGCGAAATCGGCGAAGAAGAAGCGAAGATGCGGAAGCGCTACGTCGCCTCTAAGCGTCATACGGTCGAGGTCGACTTCCATCCCTACCTGCGCGAGATCCGGCGCGAGCGAAAGCAGGCTGCGCAGCGGGCTTGACGACCCTGGTGCGCCCGCCCGGCGGGCAGGCCGGCAGCGACAGCGCGGCGCCGCCGCCATGCGGACCGCGGCGCGGCCCCCGCGGCAGTTTCGGCGGCATCTTGCGCCGCTTCGAGCCGCCGTCGTCCTCGGCCTCCTCGGGTTCGGCATGGGTTTGGTGACTCGCCCACCAGACGAGCCAGATCGATCCCAAAACCGGGATCTTCAAGACCACGAGCAAGAAGAAGATCGGCCAGAACCCCGTCACCGGCCTCAGTCTAGAGATCAGGACCGGGCACGAAGCACCACTGAAGCATTGACGCCCCTATAGGGGCGTCAATCGATCGAATACGGGCGAAAACGGTCCTAGAGCCCCGAGGCCCAGGCGATCAGGGCTTCGGTTTCGGCCTCTTGCAGGCCCACGGGCGCCTCAGTGGGAACGAGCAGGGTTGGCTCGGGGCGGGCGCGGGCCCACTCGTAACAGCTGTCGTCGAAGTTGTCGTCGATCCAGGCGACGGCTCGGCCTTTGCAGTAGGCCTCGATCGGGCCGAGCTTCCAGTGGGCGGAGCCGAAGACGGCGTCGCCGCCGAAGGTCAGGTGCGGCAGCTCCGGCAGGCCGAGGATCAGCGGCAGGTAGTAGTTGGCTTTGTCCTCCCAGCCGGTCGCCCAGATCAGCTCGTAGTGCTCGGCCAGCCGCCGCAACCTGCTGCCGGCTGCCAGGGAGATGCAGTGCATCGTCCCGTCGACCAGCTCGTAGCGGGCCTCGGAGCTGTCGGGCGGCTCGTCGAAGCCGAACAGGGAAATGACGCCGTCGACGTCGACGGCGAGAATCGGGAGGCTCACGGAACGGGAGGCTAGCTACCAGCGGTAGTGGGCAAAAGCCTTGTTCGCCTGGGCCATGCGGTAGATGTCGTCCTTCCGCTTCCAGGCACTGCCCTGCTGCTGGGTGGCGTCCATGATCTCGCTCGCCAGACGCTCCGCCATCGAGTACTCGCGACGGGCGCGGGCGAACTGGACCAGCCAGCGGACCGCGAGAGTGCGGGCGCGGCGGGCGGGGACCTCGACTGGCACCTGGTAGGTCGCACCGCCGACGCGGCGGGAGCGAACCTCGAGCACCGGGGTCAGCTGTTTGATCGCCGTCTCCAGGGTCTCGACCGGGTCCTCGCCGCTGCGCTCGCCGACGATCGCCAGGCTGTCGTAGACGATCCGCTCGGCAAGGGACTTCTTGCCGTCGGTCATCACCTTGTTGATCAGCTGCTGGACGAGCCGGTTGCGGTGGCGGGCATCCGGTTCGATCGGCCGGATCTGTGCGGCGGAACGACGGGGCATCAGGAAGCCTTCACGCCGTAACGGGAGCGGGCCTGCTTGCGATCGGAGACGCCGGCGGCGTCGAGGGTGCCGCGGACGACCTTGTAGCGGACGCCCGGCAGATCCTTGACGCGACCACCCCTGATCAGCACGACCGAGTGCTCTTGAAGATTGTGTCCCTCGCCGGGAATGTAGGTGGTGACCTCCATGCCGTTGGTCAGCCGCACACGGGCGATCTTGCGCAGGGCCGAGTTCGGCTTCTTCGGCGTCACCGTTGCCACGCGGGTGCAGACGCCGCGCCGCTGCGGAGCGGCTACGCGCTTCTTGCGACCTTGGCCGGACTTGAGGCCCGGCGTCGTGGTCTTCTTCTTCGGGCGCTTGCGGCCCTTCCTGACGAGCTGATTCGTATTAGGCACGGCCGCGCATAGTAGAGCAGTCCGCAAAGAACCAGCCCTCCGGCTGCTGCGAGCTCTGCATAGAACCCGTCTTCGAGCACCGCGGTGGCGCCTGCGAAGCGGCTGGCCTGGGTGCCGACGTCGAGCCCGGCGGGGCGGTCGACGAGCAGGATCACGGCAACCGAGATCAGCCCCAAAGCGGAGACGACGAGACCGAGGCGGGGGCGCGACCGCGTCATGCCGATGACACCGAGGGCCGCCGCGAGCAGCCCGACTGGGACGAGCAGGAAAGCGTGCGCTTCGCCGGCGGTCTTGACGTCGACGGTCGGCGGTCGCGCGACCCCGCCGAGGTCGGCGTAGCCGGGCTGGCCGATCTCGACTGCGCGGTAGTCGATGAACTGGGAGGCGACGAGGAGGAGGCCGGCGCCGACGACGACGGCGCCGAGCGCCCGTTGCGGAGTGATGACGCCGCTGGCCGCGGTCGCCGCCCGGGCGAGCGCGGCGCAGGCCCGGCGCAGACCCGCCTCGGCGAGCGCCAGGCCGCGGAAGAAGAGAGCGACCAGCGGCCGCAGCCGCAGCCAGGCCCAGGCGAGGAAAGAGGTCAGCAGCGCCCAGGCGCGAGCGCCGACGGCACGGCCCCGGCGCTCGACTCTGACGAGGAGCGGATGGGCTCGCTCGAGGCCGCGGTTGGCGGCCCGATCGGCGCGCCGAGACCACTTCAGGGCCGTCCCTGAAAGCCGCTTTGAAGCCTTGCCGATGCGGCCGCGAACCGCTGCTATCATCGGCGGTCGCTCAGGCAGTTTTTTCGCAGGACGCTTCGCCGGGCCCTTCTTGTGGGCCCTTTTTTTGCGCTCAACCCCACGACTGGATTTAGAAGACATGGCACGCAGCTTTCCCCTAGAGAAGACCCGCAACATCGGGATCATGGCGCACATCGACGCCGGCAAGACGACGACGACCGAGCGCATCCTCTACTACACGGGCCGCACCCACAAAATGGGCGAGGTCCACGAGGGCGCTGCCGTCATGGACTGGATGGAGCAGGAGCAGGAGCGGGGGATCACGATCACCTCCGCCGCGACCGCCTGCGAGTGGAACGACCACCGGATCAACATCATCGACACTCCGGGCCACGTCGACTTCACGGTCGAGGTCGAGCGCAGCCTGCGCGTGCTCGACGGCGCGATCGCCGTCTTCGACGCCGTCGCCGGCGTCGAGCCGCAGTCGGAGACCGTCTGGCGCCAGGCCGACAAGTACGGGGTTCCGCGCTTCGCCTACATCAACAAGATGGACCGCACCGGTGCCGACTTCTTCAACTCGGTGCAGACGATGGTCGACCGGCTGGGCGCCAACGCGGTGCCGATCCAGCTGCCGATCGGGGCCGAGGAGAACTTCCAGGGCGTCGTCGACCTGGTGAAGATGAAAGGCCTGATCTGGACCGACGAGCTCGGCGCCGCCTACGACGAAGTCGAGATCCCCGAGGACCTGGTCGCCCAGGCCGAGGAATACCGCAGCCAGATGATCGAAGCCTGCGCCGACTACGACGAAGAGCTGATGGAAGCCTTCCTCGGCGAGGAAGAGATCCCGGCCGAGAAGCTGATCGCCTCCCTGCACAAGGCCTGCCTCTCGACCGAGGTCACCCCGGTCCTCTGCGGCACCTCGTTCAAGAACAAGGGCGTGCAGCCGTTGCTCGACTCGGTCGTCTCCCTGCTGCCCTCGCCACTCGAGGTGCCGCCGGTCACCGGTGTCGTCTCCGCCACCAAGGGACAACCCGAGGACATCGAGGCCGAGCGCCCCGCCGACGACAGTGGCCCGTTCGCCGCACTTGCCTTCAAGGTCATGACCGACCCCTACGTCGGCAAGCTCACCTACTTCCGCGTCTACTCGGGCAAACTCGAGAAAGGCGGTCGCGTCCTCAACGTCAAAACCGGTCGCACCGAGCGGATCGGCCGGCTGCTGATGATGCACGCCAACAGCCGCGAGGAGATCGACGAGTGCTACGCGGGCGACATCTGCGCCGGCGTCGGTCTCAAGGACACCGGCACCGGTGACACCCTCGCCGCCCCGGACGCGCCGATCGCGCTGGAGTCGATCGAATTCCCGGAGACGGTGATCGCGGTCGCGATCGAGCCGAAAACGAAGGCCGACCAGGAGAAGATGGGCAACGCGCTGCAGCGCCTCGGCGAGGAGGATCCGACCTTCAAGATCGAATCCGACGAGGAAACCGGCCAGACCCTGATCCACGGGATGGGCGAGCTCCACCTCGAGGTGATCGTCGACCGGATGCTGCGCGAGTTCAAAGTCGAGGCCAATGTCGGCAAGCCCCAGGTCGCCTACCGCGAGACGATCCGCAAGCAGGTCCAGAAGGTCGAGGCCCGCTTCGTCCGTCAGACCGGCGGCCGCGGCCAGTTCGGCCACGTCGTCATCAACCTCGAGCCGGCTCCCGGCGAGGGCTTCGTCTTCGAGAACAAAATCAAGGGCGGCGTCATTCCCCAGGAATACATCGGCCCGGCCGAGCAGGGGATGGAGGAGGCACTGGAAAACGGCGTCAAGGCCGGCTACCCGATGGTCGACGTCAAAGTCGAACTCGTCGACGGCTCTTTCCACGACGTCGACTCCTCGGAGATGGCCTTCAAGATCGCCGGTTCGATGGCGATCCAGGAGGGCGCGCGCAAGGCCAACCCGGTCCTGCTCGAGCCCGTGATGGCGGTCGAGGTCGTCACCCCGGAGGACTTCCTCGGCGACGTGATCGGCGACCTTTCGCGCCGGCGCGGCAAGGTCCAGGGCCAGGAGCAGCGCGGCAACGCGCTGGCGGTCCAGGCCTTCGTCCCGCTCGGCGAGATGTTCGGCTACGCGACCGACCTGCGCTCCTCGACCCAGGGCCGTGCGAACTACACGATGCAGTTCGAGCGCTACGAGGAGGTGCCCGGCAACATCGCGGAAGAGATCGTCGAGCACCGCTCTGGAGAGCCAGTAGGAGCGACTTCCTAGACCCAACCGCGGCAGACGGGCGCATCTGGCTATATTTCCCAGGTTCGCCCGCAGGCAGGGTGAAAAACCCCTGCTGGGCACCGCCCACAGACTCAAGCACTTAGATCAGACAGAACACAACTTCGAAAGGCGAAACGGAGAGAGATGTCCAAGGAGAAATTTGAGCGCGATAAGCCGCATGTGAACGTCGGAACGATTGGTCATATCGACCACGGGAAGACGACGCTGACGGCCGCGATCACCAAAACCCTCTCCACCGTGGGCGGCGCCGAAGCTCAGAGCTTCGAGGAGATCGACAACGCTCCCGAGGAGAAAGAGCGCGGGATCACGATCGCCACCTCGCACGTCGAGTACCAGACCGACAACCGGCACTACGCCCACGTCGACTGCCCCGGCCACGCCGACTACGTCAAGAACATGATCACCGGCGCGGCGCAGATGGACGGCGCGATCCTGGTCGTCTCGGCCGCCGACGGCGTCATGCCGCAGACCCGCGAGCACATCCTGCTCGCCCGCCAGGTCAACGTCCCGCATGTGGTCGTCTTCCTCAACAAGATCGACCAGGTCGACGACGAGGAGCTGATCGAGCTCGTCGAGGAGGAGGTCAAGGACCTGCTCAACGAGTACGACTTCCCGGGCGACGAGACCCCGATCATCAAAGGCTCCGCCCTGAAGGCGCTGGAAGGCGACGAGGAGGCCCAGAAAGCCGTCTTCGAGCTGGCCGCGGCCCTCGACTCCTACATCCCGGAGCCGGTTCGCGAGCTCGACAAGCCCTTCCTGATGCCGATCGAGGACATCTTCTCGATCACCGGCCGCGGCACTGTCGCCACCGGCCGCGTCGAGCAGGGGATCGTCAACACCGGCGACGAGGTCGAGATCGTCGGCATCAAGGACACGACCAAAACCACCGTCACCGGCGTCGAGATGTTCCGCAAGATCCTCGACGAGGGTCAGGCCGGCGACAACATCGGCGCCCTCCTGCGCGGTACCAAGCGCGAGGAGATCGAGCGCGGTCAGGTTCTCTGCAAGCCCGGCTCGATCACGCCGCACACCAAGTTCAAAGCCGAGGTCTACTGCCTGAAGAAGGAGGAGGGTGGCCGCCACACGCCGTTCTTCTCCGGCTACCGGCCTCAGTTCTATTTCCGCACCACCGACGTGACCGGGATCGCCAACCTCCCCGACGGGACGGAGATGGTGATGCCGGGCGACAACGTCGAGATGACGATTGAGCTGATCCAGCCGATCGCCATGGATCAGGGCCTGCGGTTCGCCATCCGCGAGGGTGGTCGCACCGTCGGCTCGGGGGTCGTCGCCGAGATCATCGAGTAACGACGCCATCAAAGGGCGGGCACGGTGCCCGCCCTTCGCCGCCTCAGGGCGGCGAGACAACTGCAAGGACATACGACCGGGGGCGGCGCCCCAAGCACAGGGGCCCCGCCCTTATTGCGCGGTAAGACGAGAAGAGAGAAACGAGAGAAGTGGCAGCGATCGCAGCACAGAAAATTCGAATCCGGTTGAAGGCGTACGACCATGACGCCATCGATCGCGCTGCCCGCGAGATCGTCGAGACCGCGGAGCGCACCGGTGCCTCGGTTTCGGGGCCGGTGCCGCTGCCGACCGAGAAAAACGTCTACTGCGTGATCCGCTCGCCGTTCAAGGACAAGGACTCGCGCGAGCACTTCGAGATCCGCACCCACAAGCGGCTGATCGACATCCTCCAGCCTTCGCCGAAAACCGTCGACTCGCTGCAGCGCCTGGACTCGCTGCCGGCCGGCGTCGACATCGAGATCAAGCTCTAGGTGCTCAGGTGGCTGCGATCCTCGGCAAGAAGCTCGGCATGACCCAGGTGTTCCAGGAGGACGGCACCGTCGTCCCGGTCACGGTGATCGAAGCCGGCCCCTGCAAGGTGACCGCCGTGCGCGAGTCCGAGCGCGACGGCTACGCCGCCGTCCAGCTCGCCTTCGGCGAGGTCAAGCAGGGCAAGCTGAGCAAGGCCGAGGAAGGGCACCTGAAGAAGGCCGGCGCCGCCCCGATGCGTCACCTGGTCGAGTTCCGCGACGAGGATCTCGGCAGTGAGGAGGGCCCGAAGATCGGTGACGACGTCACCGTCGAGGGTTTCGAGCCCGGCCAGGAGGTCAAGGTCGCCGGGATCTCGATCGGCAAGGGCTTCCAGGGCGGGATCAAGCGCCACAACTTCAGCCGCGGTCCTGTCAGCCACGGCTCCCACAACGTCCGCGCGCCCGGTTCGATCGGTGCCAGCGCCTTCCCCGCCCGCGTCTTCAAAGGGATGCGGATGCCGGGTCAGATGGGCAACAAGCGGGTAACCCAGAAGGGCCTCGAGATCGTCAGCGTCGACGCCGAGCGCAACCTGCTCCTGATCAAGGGCTCGGTTCCCGGCTCGCGGAACGGGATCGTCGAGGTGAGGACCAATGTCTAAAGCCACCGTTCTCGGCAAAACGACCAAAGCCGACCTGCCGAAAGAGCTCTTCGCCGAGCCCTTCCACCAGTCGCTGGTCCATGAGGCCGCCCGCGCCGACATGGCCTCGCGCCGGCGTGGCACCGCTTCCACCCTGACCCGCGGCGAGGTCTCGTTCACGACCGCCAAGGCCTGGCGCCAGAAGGGCACCGGCCGCGCTCGCGTCGGCACGCTCGGCGTCTCCAGCCGCTACGGCGGTGGCGTCACCTTCGGCCCGAAGCCGCGCCACTACACGGTCAAGGTCAACCGCAAAGCCCGCCGCAAAGCGCTGCGCTCCGCCCTCTCGGTCCACGCCGAGCGCGACTCGGTCGCCGTCCTCGACGCCTCCGCGTTCGAGACGCCGTCGACCAAGCAGGCCGCCGCGGCGTTGGCCAAATGGGGCGCCAAGAACCCGACCCTGGTCGTCCTCACCGCCGAGGAGACGGGGGCGATGAAGAGCTTCCGCAACATCCCGCGCACGACCGTGCTCGAGGTCGGCGCCACCGGCGTCGCCGACGTGATCGGCGCCGCGGCGATTGTTCTTTCGGAGACGGCGCTCGAGGCGCTGAAGGAGAGGCTCTCCTGATGGACGCGCGCACGATCTTGATCCGCCCGGTGATCTCGGAGAAGAGCTACGCCCTGATCGCCGAAGGCAAGTACACCTTCCGCGTCGACGACCGTGCCCACAAGACCCAGATCGCGCAGGCGGTCGAAGAGGTCTTCGGGGCGAAGGTCGCGCAGGTGCGGACCGCCAAGGTGCGTTCGAAGCCGAAGCGCCGCGGGCTCACCAAAGGCCGGACCCGCGCCTGGAAGAAGGCGATCGTCCAGCTCGCCCCGGGCGAACGGATCGAGTTGTTCGAAGGCGCAGAGACTGCGTAGGAGCCAGAGATGCCGAACCGCAAAACCAAACCGACCAGCCCCGGACGCCGCTTCGCGACGTACCCACTGCGCGAGCAGGTCACCGCTTCGGAGCCGGAGCGCAAGCTGACCGAGGGCCTGCGCAAGTCCGGCGGCCGCAATTCCAACGGCCGCGTCACCGCCCGCCATCGCGGCGGCGGCGCCAAGCGGCGCTACCGCAAAATCGACTTCAAGCGGCTCAAGGACGGTGTGCCGGCGAAGGTCGCGACGATCGAGTACGACCCCAATCGCAGCTGCTACATCGCCCTTCTCCACTACGCCGACGGCTTCAAGGACTACATCCTGGCGCCGGCGCAGCTGGCAGTCGGTGACGAGGTCAAATCTGGCCCCGAGGCCGACATCAAACCCGGCCACGCGATGGCCCTGGGCCAGATGCCGACCGGCACCATCGTCCACAACGTCGAGCTGATCCCCGGCCAGGGCGGCAAGCTCGGCCGCGCCGCCGGCACCGCGATCCAGCTGGTCGCGAAGGAGGGGGAGATGGTCACCCTGCGGCTGCCGTCCTCGGAGATGCGGATGGTCCGGGCCGAGTGCCGCGCCTCGATCGGCGTTCTCTCCAACGCCGAGCACCAGAACATGAAGATCGGCAAGGCCGGACGCAACCGCCACAAGGGCAAGCGCCCGCAGAGTCGCGGCGTCGCGATGAACCCCGTCGACCACCCGCACGGCGGCGGCGAGGCCCACCACACCCCCGGTGGCCACCCGGTCACCCCGTGGGGCAAACCGACGCTCGGTTACCGCACCCGTAAGAAGGGCAAGCAGTCCGATCGCTACATCGTCCGCGGCCGTCGTCGCGGCAAGAAGAAGGGCGGTCGCTGATGGGGCGTTCGACGAAAAAGGGCCCGTGGGTCGAAGAGCGTCTGATGGCGCGGATCAATGCGATGAACGAGGCCGGCAAAAAACAGATGACCAAAACTTGGTCGCGGACCTCGACGATCTTCCCCGAGATGGTCGGCCACACGATCGCCGTCCACGACGGCAAAAAACATGTGCCGGTCTTCATCTCGGAGTCGATGGTCGGCCACAAGCTCGGCGAGTTCGCGCCGACCCGCACCTTCCGTTCGCACGGGGGCGGTAGGGACTAACACATGGCTGACGAGACCAAAGACAAAAAAGCGGCGAAAAAAGCCGGCGCCAAAGCCGAGAAAAAAGCTCCGGCGAAAAAACCCGCTGCCAAAAAAGAGACCGCGGCGAAAAAAGAGACCAAAGCCGCGGCGAAAAAACCTGCTGCCAAAAAACCGGCGAACCCGGCGAAAAAAGACGCCGAGAAAGCTCCGGCAAAAGCGAAAGCCAAAAAAGCCGAGAGCAAGCCGAAAGCGGCGCCGAAAAAAGTCGCGCCGGAGCTGGTCACTGCACCGGTCGTCCGCGCCAGCGCTCGCTACGTCCGGATCGCCCCCCGCAAGGCGCGCCTGGTCGCCGATCAGGTCCGCGGCCTGCACATCGAAAAGGCGCGGGCGCTGCTGCAGTTCTCGCCGCGGGGCGCCGCCCAGGACATTCACAAGCTGATCGATTCGGCCGCCGCCAACGCCGAAAACAACCACGACCTGATCGGTGACGAGATGAAGATCACCTCGATCACGGTCGACGAGGGGCCGACCCTGAAGCGGTACCGCCCGCGCGCCCAGGGCCGCGCCACCCCGATTCACAAGCGAACCAGCCACATCGCCGTGGCGCTGACCCCGGTGGAGGACTAGGCAATGGGACAGAAGATCCACCCCGAGGGTTTCCGCGTCGGCTACATCCACGACTGGAAGTCGAACTGGTTCGAGGAGAAAAACTTCGCCGACGTCCTCCAGGAAGACCTCGCGATCCGCGACCACATCACCAACAAGCTTTCGCACGCGGGCCTCTCGAACATCACGATCGAGCGCCGCGGCGAGGTCGCCGTCGACATCCACACCGCCCGTCCCGGCATCGTCATCGGCAAGTCGGGCAGCGAAGTCGACGCCCTGCGCAAAGAGCTGCACAAGCTGACCGGCAGCCCGGTGAAAGTGAACATCCGCGAGGTCAAGCGCCCCGAGCTCGACGCCAAGCTGGTCGCCCAGTCGATTGCCGAGCAGCTGCAGAACCGGGTCGCCTTCCGGCGGGCGATGAAACGCGCCCTGACCTCGGCGATGCGCTCCGGCGCCAAGGGCGTCAAGGTCCAGGTCTCCGGCCGCCTCGGCGGCGCCGAGATGGCGCGGACCGAAAGCTACGCCGATGGCCGCGTGCCGCTGCACACGCTGCGCGCCGACATCGACTACGGGTTCTTCGAGGCCCGCACGACGACCGGCCGGATCGGCGTCAAATGCTGGATCAACAAGGGCGAAGTCATGCCCGAGGGCTTCCGTTCCGACCTCGCCTCGACCGATGGTGAGCCGCAGGGCAGCAGTCGCCCCGGCGGCGATCGCGGGCCCGGCGGTGGCGGCCGAGGTCCAGGTGGCGGTGGCCGTGGGCCCGGCGGCGGTGGACGCGGTCCCGGCGGTGGGCGTGGCCCCGGTGGCGGCCGTGGGCCCGGCGGCGGCGGTCGCGGTGGCGACCGCGGGCCGCGTGGCGGAGGTGGGCGCTGATGTTGATGCCGAAACGGGTCAAGCACCGCAAACAGTTCCGCGGCCGCATGCGCGGCAACACCAAGGGTGGCAGCACCGTCGCCTTCGGCGAGTACGGGATCAAAGCGCTCGATCGCGGCTGGATCACCAACCGCCAGATCGAGGCTGCCCGTATCGCGATGACGCGCAAGATCAAACGTGGCGGCAAGGTCTGGATCAACGTCTTCCCGGACAAGCCCTACACGAAAAAGCCGGCCGAGACGCGGATGGGTTCCGGCAAGGGCAACCCCGAGGGCTGGGTCGCCGTGGTCAAGCCCGGCAAGGTGATGTTCGAGCTGGCCGGCGTCCCCGAGGAGCTCGCGCGCGAAGCACTGCGGCTGGCCGGGCACAAGCTCCCGGTGCGGACGAAATTCGTCAAACGCGAGGGGGCCGAGGGCTGATGAAGGCTTCCGAGGTGCATAACCTGAAAGACGACGAGCTGGTGGCGAAGCTGATCGACGCCAAGCAGGAGGCATTCAACCTGCGCTTCCGGCACGCGACGGGCGAGCTCGAGAACACCTCCCGGCTCGGCGCGGCGAAACGTGACGTGGCGAGGTTGCTGACCGTGGCAACCGCCCGCGGTATCGATGTTGAGAAAGAGACCCGACGGATATGAGCGACGACGAGACGAAAAAAGACGAGACGACTGAGGACGCTCCCACGCAGGACGAGGACGCGCAGTCCGCGGGTCCTGTCACGGATGAGGGCGCCTCATCCTCGGCAAGCTCGGACGAGGCGCCCTCATCCGCGCCACCCGCGGAAGACGCGCCCGAGGCCGACATGGAAGAGGCCCCTGCGCCCGAGGCTGACGCTGACGACGCTCCTGCCGCGGAAGAGGCTGAGGCGGCGCCCGCTGCCGAGCCCAACCCCGAGGACGATCTTCCCTGGAAGGAGCGGCGCCGGCTCGAGCGCTCGCGCCAGCCGCACAAAGGCGGGCCGCAGCTCAGCGTCGAGGAGCGCGCCGCCAAGCGAGCCGCGGAGCGCAGGCAGAAGGCGACGCTGCGCCGCAACGAACGGGCTGCGAAGAAGTCCGACAAGAGCGGCACCGGCACCGGCACGCCGCCGGCCGAGCGCGACTCCAACGCGGCCAAGGTCCGCCAGGGCATCGTCGTCTCCAACAAAGGCGACAAATCGATCACGGTCCGGATCGACATCGCCCGCCGTCACCCGACTTACGAGAAGGTCGTCCGCCGCTCGCGCACCCTGCACGCGCACGACGAGCGCAACGAGGCGGGCGAGGGCGATGTCGTCCGCGTGATCGAGACCCGCCCTCTGTCCAAGACCAAGCGCTGGCGCCTGGTCGACGTCGTCGAGAAGGCGAGGTAGGGCGAGATGATCCAGCAAGAGTCGAGGCTGAAGGTCGCCGACAACTCCGGCGCTCGCGAAATCCTTTGCATCCGCGTCAAGGGCGGCTCACACCGGCGCTACGCCAGCGTCGGCGACGTCATCACGGCGACCGTGAAATCGGCCAGCCCGCATGGCGGCGTCCGCAAGGGCGAGGTCGTGCAGGCCGTCGTCGTCCGCACCCGCAAGCCGCTGGGGCGCCCGGACGGGACCTACATCTCCTTCGACGAGAACGCCGCGGTGCTGATCGACCCCGCCAACAACAATCCGCGCGGGACCCGCATCTTCGGGCCGGTGGCGCGCGAACTCCGCGACCGCAACTTCATGAAAATCATCTCGCTCGCGCCCGAGGTCCTCTGATGAAGTCGATGCGCATCCGCAAAGACGACCAGGTGATCATCACCGGCGGCAAGGATGCCGGCAAGACCGGCCGCGTGGTTCGCACCGAGCCGAAGAAGCGCCGCGTCTACGTCGAGGGCCTGAACATCGTCAAGCGCCACGAACGGGCACGCTCGAGCGGTGACCTCTCGACCGCCAGCCCCGGCGGCATCGTCGAGAAGGAGGGTCCGATCCACGTCTCCAACGTGATGCTGCTCGATCCCAAAAACAACAAAGGGACCAGGGTCGGCGTCCGTCGCGACGACGGTGGCAAGCGGATCCGGTACGCGAAGGCGAGCGGAGAGGCGATCGACTGATGGAGGCGACCGTGGCACCGACTTCGCAGGCCGCTCCGCCGCCGCGCCTGCGCGACAAATACCAGCAGGAGATCCTGCCCGAGCTGACGCGCAAATTCGGCTACTCGACGCCGATGGACGCACCGCGCCTGGTCAAGATCACCCTCAACATGGGCCTGGGCACCGAGAAACAGGACGCCCGCTCGTTCGAAAACGCCCAGAACCAGCTGGCGACGATCGCCGGCCAGCACCCGAACGTGCGCCGCGCCCGCAAGTCGATCGCTTCCTTCAAGGTGCGCGAGGGGATGCCGGTCGGCGTCTCGGTGACGCTGCGCCGTGCCCGCATGTGGGAGTTCCTCGACCGCCTGACCTCGATCGCGGTGCCGCGCATCCGCGACTTCCGCGGCCTCAACCCGCGCTCCTTCGACGGCCGCGGCAACTACTCGATGGGCGTCAAAGAGCAGCTGATCTTCCCCGAAATCGACTACGACTCGATCGACGTCGTGCGTGGCCTCGACGTCACGATCACGACCACGGCGAAGACCGACGTCGAGGCCTTCGAGCTGCTGCTGGCGCTGGGCATGCCCTTCGCCCAGGACGGTCGCCCCGGTCAGGAGGCGCGCGAAGCCGCCAAAGCCGAGGAAGAAGAGGAGCAGCGCAAAGAGGAGGCCCGGCAGAAGGCCGAAGTCGAGCAGGCCGCGCTGGAGCAGCTCAAAGAGGAGAACCCCGAGGCGTACGCCAAACCCGAAACCGACGAGGGCGAGGAGGCCGCTGAGGGCGCCGATGGCGAGAGCGCCGACGGCGGAAACGACGATTCCGGCGAGAGCCAGGCCGGCGAGGAGAGTTAGAGGAGCATGGCCAAGACTTCCCAGAAGGTCCGCCAGGGCCGCAAACCGAAGTTCAAGAGCCGCGGCTACAACCGTTGTCGCCGCTGCGGGCGCCCGCGCGCTTACTACCGCAAGTTCGGCCTCTGCCGGATCTGCCTGCGCGAGGCTGCCCACGAGGGGTACATCCCCGGAATGACCAAGTCGAGCTGGTAGGACGATGCAGACCGACCCGATAGCCGATTACCTGACCCGCATCCGCAACGCGATCCGCGCCGGGCACGACGAGGTGGAGATTCCCGCCTCCGGCCTGAAGATGGAGATGTCGCGGATCCTCAAGGAGCAGGGCTACATCAACGACTTCCACAAGAAGCCCGCCACGGTCGGCGAGGCGATCAGCGTGCGCCTCAAGTACACCGAGGACCGCCAGCCTGTCATCCTCGGGATCGAAAGGGTCTCGCGCCCCGGACGCCGCCGCTACGTCGACCACAAAAACGTGCCGCGCGTCTTTGGCGGGACCGGTACCGCAATCGTCAGCACCTCGGTCGGTGTGATGACCGGCCACGAAGCCCGCGCCAAGGGCGTCGGCGGCGAGGTCGTCGCCTACGTTTGGTGATCGCATGAGTCGAATCGGAAGAAAGCCCGTCCCCGTCCCCGAGGCCGTCACGGTCGAGGTTGCCCCTGGCAACATCGCCGTCAAGGGCCCGAAGGGCGAGCTGACCCAGACTTACTCGCAGGACATGACCGTCGAGCTCACCGACGGCGTCGTCACCGTCGCCCGGCCGACCGACCGCGGTGAGCACCGCGCTCTGCACGGGCTGACCCGCAGCCTGATCGCGAACATGGTCGAGGGCGTCACCGACGGCTTCGAGAAGCGGCTCGAAATCCAGGGCGTCGGCTACCGCGCCGCGCTCAAAGGCAAGAACCTGGAGCTGGCCCTGGGCTACTCGCACCCGGTGCCGATCGAGGCGCCGGAGGGGATCGAGTTCGAGGTGCCGCAGCCGACCGAAGTGATCGTCCGCGGCATCGACAAGCAGCTGGTCGGCCAGGTCGCCGCCGACATCCGCAAGCGCCGCCCGCCGGAGCCCTACAAGGGCAAGGGCATCCGCTACAAAGGCGAGCAGGTTCTACGCAAGGTTGGTAAGCGCGCATGACCGTCATCAGCAAGCGCCAGGCACGCCTCAAACGGCGCCGCCGGGTTCGCTCCCGCGTCAGCGGCACGGCCGAGCGTCCGCGCCTCTCCGTCTACCGCTCCAACCGCGGCATCTTCGCCCAGCTCATCGACGACAGCAAGGGTCACACCGTGGCTGCCGTCAACTGGATCGAGCCCGACCTGCGCAAGCTCACCGCTTCTGAGCAGGCAAAAAAGGCTGGGGAACTGCTCGCCGAGCGCGGCAAGGCCGCCGGCGTCGAGACCTGCGTCTTCGACCGCGCGGGCTACCAGTACCACGGTCGCGTCAAGGCGCTGGCCGAGGGTGCGCGTGAGGGAGGGTTGGCCTTCTAAGCCGTTTCGCTACGGTTGGCCGCTGCCATGAAGGGAATGGACACCAAGAACGTCGAGACGGTCAGCCCGCGCGGGCTCGACCTGCAGGAGCGGGTGATCGAGATCAATCGCGTCGCCAAGGTGGTCAAGGGCGGCCGCCGGTTCTCGTTCACCGCGCTGGTCGCCGTCGGCGACGAGGAGGGCGTGGTCGGGATCGGTTACGGCAAGGCCCGCGAGGTGCCGTTGGCGATCCAGAAGGGCGTCGAGGACGCCCGCAAGAACTTGATTCGCGTGCCCAAATACGGGCAGACGATCACCCACCGCATCATCGGCCGCTTCGGCGCCGGCCACGTGGTCCTGCGCCCGGCCAGCCCCGGTACCGGCGTCATCGCCGGCGGCGGCGTCCGCGCCGTGCTCGAGCTGGGTGGCGTCCGTGACGTCCTCACCAAGAGCATTGGGACGCAGAACCCGATCAACCTCGTCAAGGCGACCATGGACGGGTTGGTCCGTCTGCGGCGGCCGGAGGAGGTTGCGGAGCTTCGTGGGCTGACTGTGAGCCAGGTGCTTGGTCTTTCGAACGGAAACGCCGCTGACGGGGAGCATCTCGCAGCGGGTCCTGCCGCCGGGTCGGAGGACCCTGCGGGCGGGGACGGGGTCTCCGTTCTCGGGCCCTCCGACCCGGCGCCACCCGCTGAGGAGACTTCCGCGCCAGACGCTGAGGTTCCGGCCGCTGAGGCAGAGCCCGCGGCTGAGGATCAGACCGCAGAGACTGCCGCTCCGCCCGAGCAGGCGGACGCGCCGAAAGCTGACGAGGCTCCGGCCGCTGAGGAGACCCCCGCCGCCGAGGGTGAGGCTCCCGCCGAGGAGGCGCAGTCGTGAGCACGGTGAAGATCGCGCAGATCAAGTCTCCGAACGGGACCAATCCGAACCAGAAAGCGACGCTGGCGGCGCTTGGGCTGGGGCGGATCGGGAAGTCCGTCGAGCGCAAGGACTCGCCGCAACTGCAGGGCCAGATCAAGGTCGTCTCGCACCTGGTGGAGGTCTCCTGATGGCTGACACGCCCCGCTCCGAGGAGATCGGTCTCCACAACCTGAAGCCGAAGCCCGGCTCGAAACGGCCGCGCAAGCGGATCGGCCGCGGCGAGGGCAGCGGTCTCGGCAAGACTTCCGGTCGCGGCCACAAGGGCGCGGGCTCACGGTCGGGGGCCAAGCAGAAGGCCAACTACGAAGGTGGCCAGAACCCGATCCACATGCGGATGCGAAAGCTTCGCGGTCCGCACAAAAAGCAGTCGATGCCGTTCGAGAACTTCCGCACCAAGACCCAGCCGGTCAATCTTGCCGACCTCGACGCCCGCTTCGACGCCGGCGCCGAGGTGAACCTGGAGAGGCTGAAGGAGAAGGGCCTGGCCAAGGGCAAGGACCCGGTCAAGGTCCTCGCCCGCGGCGAGATCTCGAAGAAACTCGAGGTTCACGCCCACGCCTTCAGCGCGGCCGCCAAAGAGAAGATCGAGGCGGCCGGCGGTTCCTGTCACACTCTGGAGCCGTAATGCTCAGGACTATTCTCAACGCGTTCAGCGTTGCCGACATTCGCAAGAAGCTTGCGTTCACGGCAGCGATGCTGGCGCTGTACCGCCTCGGCGCCTACATCCCGGCGCCGGGCGTCGACGTCGACGCCGTCAAGGAAATCTCGAACAACTTCGGCGGCTCCAACATCCTCGGCTTCCTCAACCTCTTCTCGGGGGGCAGCCTCTCGCGATTGAGCCTCTTCGCGCTGGGGATCATGCCCTACATCACGGCCTCGATCATCCTCCAGCTGCTGACCGTGGTCGTGCCCTCGCTCGAGCGCCTGCAGAAAGAGGGCGAGGTCGGGCAGCAGAAAATCACCCAGTACACGCGCTACCTGACCGTCGGCCTCGCCTTCGTGCAGTCGCTCGGCTACGTCTTCCTCTTCCGCTCCTTCGGCAACGAAGTCGGCACCAGTGTTCTCGGCAACCTCACCTTCCCCAAGGTGATGCTGATCGTGATCTGCCTGACCGCCGGCTGCACCTTGCTGATGTGGCTGGGCGAGCTCATCACCCAGCGCGGGATCGGCAACGGGATCTCGTTGATGATCTTCGCCTCGATCGCCTCCTCGATCCCGAGCGGACTGACCAAGTGGTGGGACAACCCCGATCAGGTCTTCGTCGTGATGATGCCCTTCATCGCGCTCGGCGTGATCGTCGCGATCGTCTTCGTCCAGGAGGGCCAGCGCCGGATCCCGGTCCAGTACGCGAAACGCGTGGTCGGGCGCAAAATGACCTCGGGCGGCTCGACCTACCTGCCGCTGCGGGTCAACATGGCCGGCGTCATCCCGGTCATCTTCGCCGCCTCGATCATGGCCTTCCCGCCGACGATCGGCCAGCTCCTCAACACCCCGGCGGCGCTCGACTTCGCCAACTTCTTCAGCCCCAACAGCTGGCCCTACGTGATCGGCGAGATCTTCTTCATCATCGTCTTCACCTACTTCTATACCGCCGTCACCTTCAACCCGGTCGACCAGGCGGACAACCTCAAAAAATACGGCGGCTTCATTCCCGGCGTGCGCCCCGGGCGGCCGACCGCCGAGTACCTCGACCGGATCCTCTCGCGGCTGACCTTCCCCGGAGCCCTCTACCTGGGCGCGGTGGCGGCGCTGCCGACGATCCTGATCAGCCAGACCTCGGCCAACTTCTACTTCGGCGGCACCTCGATCCTGATCATCATCGGCGTCGCGCTCGACACCGTGAAGCAGCTCGAGGCGCAGCTGATGATGCGGAACTACGAGGGCTTCCTCAAATAGCCGTCGCGGAATGCGCGGCTTGAAATAGGCTGCGGCGATGCCAGAGTTGAACCTAGTGCTGCTCGGCCCTCCGGGATCCGGCAAGGGAACCCAGGGCGAGCGCCTCAACGAAGACCTGCACCTCCCTTACTACGCGACCGGGGACATCCTCCGCGCCGCGGTCCGCGACGAAACCGAGTTGGGGCGGACGGCAAAGGGCTACATGGACGCCGGAGACCTCGTCCCGGATGAGGTGATCGTCGGCGTCATCGCCGAGGCGCTCGACTCGGCCGAGGCCCGCGACGGCTTCATCCTCGACGGTTTCCCGCGGACGACGCCGCAGGCGGAGGCGCTCGACGCCAAGCTCGAGCAGCTCGGCCGCCAGGTCACCGCGGTGCTGCTGATCGACGTCTCCGACGACGAGGTCGTGCGCCGGCTCGGCGGTCGCCGCACCTGCGCCGCCAACGGCCACGTCTTCCACGTCGATTTCAACCCGCCGCAGCAGGAGGGGGTCTGCGACATCGACGGCTCCGAGCTGATCGTGCGCGACGACGACAAGCCGGACGTGATCCGCAAGCGCCTCGAGACCTACCACGAGAAGACCGAGCCGTTGGTCGACTATTACGACCATCGCAGCGTCCTGCGCCGGATCGCCGGCGAGGCGCCGCCCGACGAGGTCACCGAGGAGCTGCGGCGGACGCTGGCGACGATGCGCCTGGAGAGCGACGAGGCCGTTTAGGAGGCCACTAGCCTTGTACCGGATGATCATTCGCAAGACGCCCGACCAGGTCGACCAGATGGCGGCGGCCGGAGACATCCTGGTCCGCTGCATGAAGATGCTCGGCTCCAAGGTGCGGGCCGGGATCACGACCGAGGAACTCGACGCCGCGGCGGAGAAGTTCATCCGCTCGCAGGGGGCGCTGCCCTCGTTCAAGGGCTACCGCGGCTTCCCGGGCTCGATTTGCGCCTCGCCTAACTCGATGGTCGTCCACGGCATTCCGGGCCCCTATGAACTGAAACGCGGCGACGTGATCTCGATCGACGTCGGGGTCACCAACGACGGTTGGGTCGCCGACGCCGCCGTCACCTTCCCCGTCGGCCCGATCGACACCGGCGCCAAGCAGCTGCTCGAGGTGACGAAGGCGGCGCTGTTCGCCGGCGTCGAGCAGATGCAGCCGGGCAACCACCTCGGCGACGTCTCCTCGGCGATCCAGCAGTCGGTCGAGGCCGAGGGCCTTTCGATCATCCGCACCCTGGTCGGCCACGGCGTCGGCCGCGACATGCACGAGGAGCCGCAGGTGCCGAACTTCGGCGAGCCCGGCCGCGGGCCGGAGTTGGAGGAGGGGATGGTGCTGGCGATCGAGCCGATGGTCAACGCCGGCGGCCCCCTGGTGCGGATGGGCGACGACGGCTGGTCCGTCTACTCCGAGGACGGCTCGCTGGCCGCCCACTTCGAGTTCACCGTTGCGGTCACCCCCGACGGGCCGCGGGTGCTCACTCCCTGGCATCTGGATGACTAGGGATCAGGGTTTGGGGGAGGGTCGGGTGTCCCTCCGCCTGAAGCCGTTCCGCAGGTGATTGCGCTCCGGGGGCGCCACCGCATGCCCGTGAGCTTCATTCGGAGGGACACCCGACCCTCCAACCGAAACCGGATTCCGAATTGAGAGGCTGGAAGTGCGGAGCCGGGCACAAGGGTGGACCGCCCCAGCTCTCTCCTTAGCTTCCGAGGGACAAACCCTTGCCGGCCGGCCAACCCGATCGGATAGAGTCTTCCCGAGCGGTGGGGGCGCCGCTAACGGGACAAAGGAGAGGTCTTGCTAAGTCGAGTCTGCAGGCGCGTGGCGCTGCCCCTGGTTCTGGTCGCCCTGGCGATCGCTGCGATTGCGCCTGTGGCCTCCGCGGCTTTGCCGCAGCCCTACGGCACCAACGACGCCGGCGGTTTCCGCAACGTCCTGCCCCCGGGGGAGAACGGGCTCGCGACCCTCCAGCAGATCCTCGAATACCGCGGCAGCGCGAAGACGATCCCGCCGCACTTCGCCGACCAGCAGCCGCTCTACGAAAACCTCGTGCAGGCGGCGCCGCGGCTGACCGAAGCGGAAATTCCGCTCTACTACAAGGACGCCACCTTCGGCGTCCCTGCCGGCGAAGTCGCATCGACGATCGAACCGAGGCCGGGCGTCACGATCGTCCGCGACAAAGCCTTCGGCATCCCCCACGTCTACGGCGACACCCGCGCCGACACGATGTTCGGCGCCGGCTACGTCGGCGCCGCCGACCGTCTCTTCCTGATGGACGTGCTGCGCCACACCGGCCGCGCCGAACTCGCCTCCTTCCTCGGCGGCGACAACGCCGAAGCGGACGCCAGCCAGTGGAGCTTCGCTCCCTACACCGAAGCGGATCTCGAAAAACAGATCACGCAGATGCCGCAGATATACGGCCAGGCCGGGGCGCAGGCGGTCGAAGACCTGACCAACTACGTCGCCGGCATCAACGCCTACGTCTCCGCCGCCCGCCTCGACCCCTCGAAACTCGAACCGGGCGAATACAAACTGCTCGGCAAGCCGATGGAAGCCTGGAAGCCGACCGACATCATCGCCATCGCTTCGCTGATCGGCGGCATCTTCGGCCGCGGCGGCGGCAACGAGCTGAACTCGGCGCTGACGATGCAGGCCTTCGTCGAAAAGATGGGGCAGAAGGCCGGTCGCAACGCCTGGCTCGGGTTCCGCTCGAAGAACGACCCGGAGGCGCCGACCACGGTCGAAAAGGCGTTCCCGTACGAGACCCGCAGCGCCTTCGCCAAGCAGGGCCTGGCGCTGCCGGACCGCAGCAGCGTCCGCGAAACGCAGACCGCCAACGCCTCTGCCAGTGCTGGCGGCAGCGGCAGCGGCATCGCCAGCGTCGGCGACCGCCTGCGGCAGGCGCTGGAAGCAGCGGGCCACGCCTCCAACTGGGAGCTCGTTTCGGCCAAGAAGTCGGCGACCGGTCACCCGATCGCGGTGATGGGGCCGCAGGTCGGCTACTACGTCCCGCAGATCCTGATGGAGGAGGACCTGCACGGTCCCGGGATCGACGCTCGCGGCGCCGCCTTCGCCGGCGTCAACCTCTTCGTCGAGCTCGGCCACGGTCGCGACTACGCCTGGAGCGCGACGACGGCGACCTCCGACAACGTCGACACCTTCGCCGAGGTGCTCTGCAAGGACAAGTTCCACTACCAGTACAAGGGCAAGTGCCTGGCGATGGAAAAGCTCGAAAAGAGCGAGAGCTGGACGCCGAACACGATCGACTCGACCGCCGCCGGCTCCCAGACCCTCGTCTCCTACCGGACCGTCCACGGGATCGTCTTCGCCCGCGGCAAGGTCAAGGGCAAGAAGGTCGCCTTCGTCCACCAGCGCAGCACCTACTTCCACGAGGCGGACTCGGTGATCGGCTTTGCCCAGCTCAACGAACCCGGCGTCGTCACCGGCGTCAAGGGCTTCAAAAAAGCCGTCTCGAATATCAACTTCCTCTTCAACTGGAGCTACGTCGACTCCGAACACATCGGCTACGCGCTGTCCGGGGCGATGCCGCAGCGGGCCCGTGGCACCTCGCCGGACTTCCCGATCCTCGGCACCGGCCAGTACGACTGGAAGGGCTTCAACCCGAAGACGCAGCTCGCCGACTACCTGCCGTTCTCGAAGCACCCGCAGGCCGAAGACCCGCCCTACCTGATCTCCTGGAACAACAAGCAGGCGCCGGAATGGGCCGCGGCGGACGACCAGTACTCCTACGGCCCGCTGCAGCGCCAGCAGATGATCGCCGACAAGGTCAGGGCGGCGACCAAGGGCAAGAAGAAGATGACGATCGTGCAGCTGATCCAGGCGATGGAGGAACCGGCGACGCAGGATCTGCGCGGCTACCGCCTGCTGCCGACGATCTTCAAGGCGATCGGCGAACCGAAATCGAAGCCGCTGCGTCAGGCGTTCGTGACCCTGCGCACCTGGCACGAACACGGCGCCCACCGCCGCGACCTCAACCGCGACGGGATCGACGACGAAACGCCGGCGATCGAGCTGATGGACGCCTGGTGGCCGAAGCTGGTCGAAGGCGAGTTCAGGCCGGCGCTGGGGACGAGGGCCTTCGAACGGCTCGAGGGAATGCTGGCGATCGGCGACCACACCGGCGGTTCGCCCAACGCGCCCAGCTTCTTCGACGGCTGGTGGGGCTACGTCTCCAAGGACCTGCGCGATCTCTACGGCCCGAAGCCGCGCGGCGCCTACAGCCGTGTCTACTGCGGCGGCGGCTCGAAGGAAAAGTGCAGCAAGATGCTGCAGAAGACGCTGCGGGAAGCGCTCGGGGCGACGCCGCAGCAGCTCTACGGCGGCGGCAACGGCAAGTGCGCCTCCAACCCGCAGCCGTCCTGCTTCGACCAGAACCGGCCGCAGGTCACCTCCGGCGTCGAACTCGGTCCGTTCCCCTTCCAGAACCGGCCGACGTTCCAGCAGGTCGTGACGCTGACGCAGAAGCTGCCACGCTGAGCAGGCGTGGTTGAGGTTTGTGGCGGTATGCGCCACGAACCTCAACCACGCTCGGCGGTCAGTGCGCGTGGTGGGCGTGGACCACGGCGTGGCCTTTGCCGCGGGAGATCAGCCAGCCGTTGAGCGGCCAGGCGACGGCGCCGGCGATCAGCAGCGCCACGGCGAGGCTCCACCAGAAGAGCGGGTCGGCGAGGCCGGCGGCCATCGCCCCGGGGACGAGCAGGAGGAAGAGGGTGTCGACGACCTCCATCGTCGCGATCGAGGCGGTGTCGGAGGCGAGCGCCAGCGGCACGACGCGGCGCAGCGGCATCCCCGCGCGGAGCAGCGGCAGGCTGGTCAGGGCGTAGCCGAAGAAGAAGGCGAGGACGACGGCAAGCAGGATCGAGGCGACGTCGTGCCAGCCCCACCAGGTCGCGAGGACCATTCCCAGGATCTCGCCGATCGCGCAGCCGGTGAGGCAGTGGACGGTGGCGCTGAAGGAGAGGCGGTTCAGCACTTTCATCCCCGTCTCATCAGCCGCCCGACGGCGCCCATCAGCTCCTCGGTGCGCTCGTCGCGCAGCTCTCCCTCAGCGCCCATCACGCAGTGCCGCGCGTGCTCGTCGACGAGGCCGAGCGCGACTTTGTCGAGCGCCGCCTGCACGGCGGAGATCTGGGTGAGGACGTCGATGCAGTAGCGGTCGTCCTCGACCATGCCCTCGACGCCCCGCACCTGGCCCTCGATCCGCCGCAGCCGCTTCAACAGCTGCTCCTTGCTGGCGGTGTAGCCGCGCGTCGGCGCCGCGTCGGTCTTGCTGGTCTCGGAGCTGGGCATCGCTGTTCCCCTCGTCGGTTGTCGCTCATTATACCCCCCTAGGGTATCTGCTAAGGTGGCCGAGCGCAAATACCCCCCGTAGGTATGGAGAGACAGCGATGAGCAACACCACCGACCGGGTCGAACTGACGATCACCGGCATGACCTGCGCTTCCTGCGCCAACCGGGTCGAGCGCAACCTGAACGAGCTCGACGGGGTCGAGGCCAGCGTCAACTACGCGACCGAGCGCGCCGCCGTCGCCTTCGACCCGCAGCTGGTGGGAGCCGAGGATCTGCTCGAGACCGTCGCCGCGGCGGGCTACGAGGCGGCGCTGCCGGCGGCGGCCGCCGCCGCGGAGGAGGGGCCGCAGGCGGACGGCGAGGGCGACCCGCTGCGGCTGCGGCTGCTGGTCAGCGCCGCCCTCAGCCTGCCGGTGCTCGTCCTGGCGATGGTTCCCGCGCTGCAGTTCGACAACTGGCAGTGGCTCTCGCTGCAGCTGGCGACGCCGGTCGTGCTCTGGGGCGCCTGGCCCTTCCACCGCGCCGCCTGGGCCAACCTCCGGCACGGCGCCGCGACGATGGACACGCTGATCTCGCTCGGCGTCCTCGCCGCCTGGGGCTGGTCGCTCTACGCGCTCTTCCTCGGCGACGCCGGCGTCACCGGGATGAAGATGGACTTCCAGCTCCTGCCCGGCGGGGGCGGCGGCTCCACTGAGATCTACCTGGAGACGGCGGCGGTGGTCACCACCTTCATCCTCGCCGGCCGCTACTTCGAGGCGCGGGCGAAGCGCCGCGCCGGCGCCGACCTGCGGGTACTGCTGGAGCTCGGTGCCGGCCAGGCAGCGCTGCTCGACCCCGACGGCGGCGAGCGCCGGGTCCCGGCCGACTCGCTCGCGGTCGGCGACCGCTTCCGGGTCCGTCCCGGCGAGAAGATCGCCACCGACGGGGTCGTCGAGGAGGGGCGCTCGGCGGTCGACGAGTCATTGCTGACGGGCGAGTCGGTCCCGGTCGTGAAGGAGACGAGCGACGGCGTATCCGGGGGCACCGTCAACGCCGGCGGCCAGCTCATCGTCCGCGCGACCCGGGTCGGCGCCGACACCGCGATCGCTCAGATCGCTCGGCTCGTCGCCGAGGCGCAGAACGGCAAGGCCCCGGTGCAGCGCCTCGCCGACCGGATCTCCGCCGTCTTCGTTCCCGCCGTGATCGCGCTCTCGGTGGCGACGCTGGCCTTCTGGCTCGGCGCCGGGGCGAGCGCCTCCTTCGCCTTCGCTGCCGCCGTCGCCGTGCTGATCATCGCCTGCCCCTGCGCGCTTGGACTGGCGACGCCGATGGCGCTGATGGTCGGGACCGGCCGCGGCGCCCGCCTCGGGTTGCTGATCAAGGGCCCGGAAGTGCTGGAGTCGACGCGCCGCGTCGACACGATCGTGCTCGACAAGACCGGGACCGTGACCAGCGGCAAGATGTCACTGGTCGACGTGGCGCTGGCGGCGGGTGAGGACCGCGGGCAGGTGCTGCGCCTGGCCGGCGCCCTCGAGGACGCCTCCGAGCATCCGATCGGGCGGGCGATCGCGGCCGCGGCGCGGGCCGAGGCTGGCACCCTGGCGGCGGTCGCGGGCTTCGCCAGCCGCGAGGGGCTCGGCGTCGAGGGGGTGGTCGCGGGCCACGGCGTCCAGGTCGGACGCGATTCGCTGCTGGCCGACTGGGGTCTGGAGCCCCCGGCCGAGCTGCGGCGCGCCCGCGGCGAGGCCGAGCGGCAGGGGCGGACCGCGATCTTCGTCGCCTGGGACGGGTCGGTGCGGGCGCTCCTGGTCGTTGCCGACACCGTCAAGCCGAGCTCGGTGGCGGCGGTCGCGGCGCTCCGCGGGCTCGGGATCCGGCCGCTGCTGCTGACCGGAGACAACCGGGCGACGGCGCAGGCGGTCGCGGCCGAGGTCGGCATCGACGAGGTGATCGCCGAAGTGCTGCCGGAGCAGAAGGCCGACGTCGTCGCCCGCCTGCAGGGCGAGGGCCACGTCGTGGCGATGGTCGGCGACGGCGTCAACGACGCTCCCTCGCTGGCCCGCGCCGACCTCGGGCTGGCGATCGGGACCGGCACCGACGTCGCGATCGAAGCCTCCGACCTGACCTTGGTCTCCGGGGACCTGCGCGCCGCGGCGGACGCGATCAGGCTCTCGCGGGCGACCCTGCGGACGATCGAGGAGAACCTCGGCTGGGCCTTCGGCTACAACGTCGTGGCACTGCCGCTGGCGGCGGTGGGCCTGCTGAACCCGGTCATCGCCGGCGCCGCGATGGCACTCTCGAGTCTGTCCGTGGTAGCCAACTCACTGCGGCTGCGCCGCTTCCGTCAAGATTCGGAGCGATGATCGACCAGGAGACGTTCGACGCTGTCGACGAGTTCGTCGCCGCCACCCTGGTGCCGCATGACGAGGCGCTCGACCGGGCGCTGGCGGCTGCCGAGCAGGCAGGGCTGCCCTCGATCCAGGTCTCGCCGCCGCAGGGCAAGCTGCTGCAGCTGCTGGCGCGGCTGCAGGGGGCGCGCAAAGTGCTGGAGTTCGGCACCCTCGGTGGCTACAGCACGATCTTGCTGGCGCGGGCGCTGCCCGAGGACGGTCGGCTGATCAGCCTCGAGGCGAACCCGGATTACGCCGCGGTGGCGCGGCGAAACGTCGAGGCCGCCGGGCTCGACGGCGTCGTCGAGATCCGGGTTGGACCGGCGCTGGAGGCGCTGCCGGCGCTGGAGGACACGGGCGCCGGCCCCTTCGACCTCGTCTTCATCGACGCCGACAAGGTCAATACCCCCAACTACTTCGCCTGGGCCCTCGACCACACCTGGCCTGGGGGCTTGATCATCGCCGACAACGTCGTCCGCGACGGTTCGCTGGCCGATGGTGAGGACTCCGACGAGGCGACCCAGGCCCAGCGCCGGTTGCACGAGATGCTGGCCGAGGAGCCCCGGGTCAGCGCGACGACGATCCAGACCGTCGGCGTCAAGGGCTACGACGGATTGACGATCGCGCTGGTCAACGGCCAGCGCTAGGCTCGGCCCAGGCACGCGCCCGAAGCGCACTCCCTGCTATCTTTCTCGGTCGGCTCAAGTGGGCCGAAGGTAGTGTCCTGCTCATCCGTTTCATGGGGCGGGCGGGAATCCTGTAGTCGATCCGAAACCGGAGCAATGAAGGTCCGAGCTTCCGTAAAGCCGATGTGCGAGAAGTGCAAGGTGATCCGCCGCAATGGCGCGGTCTTGGTGATCTGCCAGAACCCGCGACACAAGCAGCGGCAGGGCTGATCGATGGCACGTATCGCAGGGATCAACATCCCGGTCAACAAACGGATCGAGATCGGGCTGACCTACATCTTCGGGATCGGCCAGTCGACGGCGAAGCAGATCCTCGCCGAGACCAAAATCGACCCCGGCACCCAGGCCAAGGACCTGACCGAGGACGAGGTGATCCGGCTGCGCGAGGCGGTCGAGAATCGCGAGGTCGAGGGTGACCTCCGCCGCGAGCGCTCCCAGAACGTCAAACGGCTGATGGAGATCGGCTCCTACCGGGGCCTCCGCCACCGTCGCGGCCTGCCGGTCCGGGGCCAGCGCACGAAGACCAACGCCCGCGGCCGCAAGGGTCCGCGCCGGCTCAGCATCGCCGGTAAGCGCAAGGCATAGGTAGAGAGAGATGGCTGAGAAAAAACCCTCGAAAGGGCGCTCGCGCCGCCGCGTCAAAAAGAACGTCACCTACGGGCAGGCGCACATCAAGACTTCCTTCAACAACACGATCGTCACTCTCACCGACAGCGACGGCAACGTGATCGCCTGGGAGTCGGCTGGTTCGGCCGGTTTCAAAGGCTCGCGCAAGTCGACCCCGTTCGCCGCCCAGGTGACCGCCGACGCGGCCGCCAAGAAGGGCATGGAACACGGGCTCGAGCGGGTCGAGGTATTCGCCAAGGGCGCCGGTTCGGGCCGCGAGACGGCGATCCGCTCGCTGCAGGCGGCGGGCCTCGACGTCACCACCGTCAAGGACGTCTCGCCGCAGGCCCACAACGGCTGCCGGCCGAAGAAGCGGAGGCGCGTCTAGATGGCCCGCGACACCTCCCCGCAGTGCAAGCAGTGCCGGCGCGAGGGCCAGAAGCTCTTCCTCAAGGGCGAGCGCTGCTTCACCGACAAGTGCGGCGTCGAGCGTCGCTCCTACCCGCCCGGCGAGCACGGCCGTGGCCGCCTGCGGCAGAGCGAGTACCGCGTACAGCTGCGCGAGAAGCAGAAGACCCGCCGCTACTACCAGGTGCTGGAGAAACAGTTCCGCGCCTACTACGAGAAAGCCTCCCGCCAGGAGGGCGTGACCGGCGAGAACCTGCTGCGGCTGCTCGAGTCCCGCTTCGACAACGTGCTCGTCCGCCTCGGCTTCGCCGCCTCGCGGCGCCAGGCGCGGCAGCTGATCACCCACGGCCACTGGCAGATCAACGGCCGCCGGGTCAACATCCCTTCCTACCAAGTACGTCCCGAGGACATCATCTCGATCAAGGCTGGATCGAAAGCCACCGACACGATCCGCCGGGCCACCG
>DASSLT010000048.1:0-19871 GCA_035689305.1 Solirubrobacterales bacterium
TTCCTCAGCAAGCGGCTGGCCTAGTAGCGGCGCTTCTTCAGGGTGCGCCTGCCGACCTCGAGCAGCGGGCCGGCACCCTCGCGGAGCGCCTTCGTCCGCGCCGCCCCCTTGCCGTAGAGCAGCTTCGCCGAGGCGCGGACCGCGTCGCCGAGGGTGCTGTCGTAGGGGTGCCACCAGAAGTCGCGGGTCAGGCCCGGCTCCCAGGCGTTCATCTTGATGTTGACGCACTCGTAGAAGCCGAATTTCGAGTGCGACCGGCCGACCCCGGAGTCCTTGACGCCGCCCCAGGCGCACTGGCAGGCGCCGTGGCTGAAGGAGTGGTCGTTGATCCAGACCATGCCCGACTCGATCCGCCGCGCGATCCGCTCGCCCTTCTGGCGGTCCCTGGTCCAGACCGAGGCGCCGAGGCCGAACTCGGAGTCGTTGGCGAGGTCGATCGCCTCCTGCTCGGAGTCGACGACGACGATCGGCAGCACCGGGCCGAAGATCTCCTCGCGCATGATTCGCATCTGGTGGGTGACGCCGGTGAGGACGGTGGGGGCGATGAACTTGCCGGGGAAGCCGTGTACGTCGACCGGGCCGCCGCAGAGCTTGGTGGCGCCGGCGCCGACGGCGTCCTCGATCAGTTCGGCGACGATCCCGTACTGGCCGGCCGAAGTCATCGGCCCGATTTCGGTCTCCCACTCGAGCGGGTCGCCGAGCCGCATCCGCTCCGCCTCGCGGGCGACGCCGGCGACGAAGCGGTCGGCGACCTCGCGCATCACGTAGACGCGCTCGATCCCCGAGCAGGTCTGGCCGGCGTTGGCGAAGCCGCCCCAGATCGCCCCGGCGACGGCGTTGTCGAGGTCGGCGTCGGCGCAGACGATCATCGGGTCCTTGCCGCCCAGCTCGAGGACGCTGCCCTTCAGCGCCGAGGCGCAGACCTCGCCGACGTGGCGGCCGACCTCGACCGAGCCGGTGAAGAAGACCTTGCCGACGCTGGAGCGGGCCAGCGCCTCGCCGACGGCGCCGCCGCCGTGAACGACCTGGACCAGGCCCTCGGGCACACCGCCCTTCTCGAACACGGCGCGGATCCGCTCGCCCAGCAGCGGCGTCAGGCTCGCCGGCTTGAGGACGACGCCGTTGCCGGCCATCAGCGCGATCGCGACCTCGCCGAAGGGGATCGACCAGGGGTAGTTCCAGGGCGCGATGACGCCGACGACCCCGATCGGCTCAAAGGAAAAGTGCCCGCTCTTGGAGAGGGTGAAGGCCTGCGTCATCCGCACCTTCTCGTCGGCGAGGATCTTCGGCCCCGCCTTCGCGCACCAGTGCAGAGCGTCGACGGTCGGCAGCAGCTCCATCGTGTAGGCCTCGGTCCGCGGCTTGCCTTGCTCGCGGACCAGCAGCTCGGCGATCTCGTCGATGTCGTCGAGCAGGGCGTCGGCGCTGCGGCGCATGTAGGTCGCGCGCGTCTTCGCCGGCAGCCCCGCCCAGGCGGGCTGGATCCGGGCGACGTCGTCGACCACGCCCTGAACCTGCTCCGGCGTGATCGTCGGCACCGTCCCCACCAGCTCCCCGGTGGCTGGGTTGAACGACTCCAGGGTGGACAGGGACGGCGGTGACTGCGTGGCGCTCTCCATCCGTCGATCTTACGCCGGGGTCGGGTGCCTTCATACTCGGTTGTGGTGGTCGAGCAGCTATTCGAGACCGGACCGGAAGAGACGGGCGGCCCGCCGGGGGTTCCCGCCGACGCGCCGCTGGCGGTGCGGATGCGGCCGCGGACGCTGGACGAGATGGTCGGCCAGGAGCACGTCGTCGGGCCGGGCTCGGCGCTGCGCTCGGCGATCGAATCCGGCAAGCCCCACAGCGCGATCCTCTACGGGCCGCCGGGGGCGGGGAAGACGACGCTGGCGCGGATCGCCGCCGCCGGCGCCGAGGGCGCTTTTGAGGAGGAGTCGGCGGTCAACGCCGGCAAAGCCGAGATCCGCAGCGTGATCGAGCGGGCGCGGGAGCGACGGCGGGCTTCGGGGCGGCCGACGATCCTCTTTCTCGACGAGATCCACCGCTTCAACAAGGCCCAGCAGGACGCGCTGCTGCCGGCGGTCGAGGACGGGGTGCTGACGCTGATCGGGGCGACCACCGAGAACCCCTTCTTCGAGGTCAACTCGGCGCTGCTCTCGCGGGCCCAGATCTACGAGCTGAAACCGCTCGAACCGGGCCAGGTCGAAGAGCTGCTGCGCCGGGCGCTGAGCGATCCCGAGCGCGGCCTCGCCAAGCCGCCGCCGGTCGCCGACACCGCTCTGGCGATGCTCGCCGAGCGCTCCGGCGGCGATGCCCGGGTCGCGCTCTCGGCGCTGGAGCGCGCCGCCGAGCGGGCGCAGGGGCAAGAGGTCGACGTCGCCGCGATCGAGGACGCGCTGCAGCGCAAGGCGCTCGACTACGACCGCCAGGGGGACCGCCACTACGACTTCGTCTCGGCCTGGATCAAGGCGACCCGCGGCTCCGACGTCGACGCCTCGCTCTACTACCTGGCGGTGATGCTGGAGGGCGGCGAGGACCCGCGCTTCATCGCCCGGCGAATGGTGATCCTCGCCTCCGAGGACATCGGCAACGCCGACCCGCAGGCGCTGCTCGTCGCCGACGCCGCCGCCCGCGCCGTCGATCGCGTCGGCCTGCCCGAGTGCGCGCTCAACCTCGCCCAGGCCTGTGTCCACCTGGCGCTGGCGCCGAAGTCGAACGCCTCCTACAAGGCGCTCGCCGCCGCCCGCGCCGAGGTCCGCGCCAACGGCGCCAAGACGCCGCCCGACTACCTCCGCGACGCCCACTACCCAGGGGCCGAGGCGCTCGGTCGCGGCAGCGGCTACCGCTACGCCCACGACGAGCCCGGCGGCGTCTCCGACCAGCCGCTGCTGCCGCCCGGCCTCGAGAGGCGCAGCTTCTACGAGCCGACCGATCGCGGTCACGAGGCGGAGCTGGGGAAGCGCCTCGAGGCGCTCCGAAAAAAACTGGGCAAGTCGTAAAACCGAGCGCAACTTCATCGGTGACGGTGGGTTTCATAGTCGGCTTTCCAAGCTAGAGCCAGGGAGAGCCGACATACCGGCCGGAGGCCTGGACTGGGGGTCTCCGGCCGGCACTTAACAGGGGGGGGAGAGGGCGCCGAGGGGACTGGGCTCGGCGCCCTCTACATTTCCGCTCAGGTGAGTGGTCCGATCGCCTAAGGTGGACGGATGGCGACGGTCGATCCGAAACGTCTGCGACTTGGCGGGATGGCGCTGCGCAACGGCCTCCTGATCCACGGACCCACCCATTGGGCGGCGGCGGTTCGCGATCGCGACGGCCGGGTCCAGGTCGCCTCCTCGCCGAAACCGGAGCTCGCCCCGGGCCTGGCCGGGAAGGTGCCGGGCCTGCGCGGGCCGCTGAAACTGGCCGAGGCGATGGCGGTGCTGCCGCTGGCCCGTCGCAAGCTGCCGGCGGCGCGGCTCCCGTTCGAGGACTGGCGGGTGATCGCCGCGGTCGGGGCGACGATGGCGGCAACCGGACTGCTGCGCCGCTGGGCCCCGTCCTCTGCCCTGCGCGAGGGCCTTGCCCAGGTCGTCGGCGTGGTCCCGGCGGCGGTGGCGCTGATGGACCGCGACCTCGCCGCCTACCACGGTGTCGAGCACAAGGCGATCGCCGCCTACGAGCAGGGGATCGAGGACGTCGCCTCGGTGCCGAAAGAGCACGACCGCTGCGGCTCCAACCTGATCGTGCCGATGATGCTGCTCTCGGCCGGCGGCACCGCCCTGCTCGAGCGCCTGGTCGACCACCCGAGCCAAGTCTCCCGCGCGGCCGTCGGTCTCGGCGGTGCCTCGATCGCGGTCGAGATGTTCGCTTGGTCTGACCGCCACCACGGCGACCCGCTGGCCGAGGCCTTCCACA
Source organism: Solirubrobacterales bacterium (assembly GCA_035689305.1). Lineage (GTDB taxonomy): Bacteria > Actinomycetota > Thermoleophilia > Solirubrobacterales > 70-9 > VAYN01. The sequence goes on from DASSLT010000048.1 coordinate 3,898, forward strand.
CTCCCGGCCGCGAGATCCAGCGCCACTGGGCGACCAGGGAGCCGACCCCCGAGCAGCTCGAGGTCGGCCTCGCGGCGATGGCGGAGATCCTCCGCGTCGAGCAGGGCGGCGGCGAGGATCCCGAGCTGCCGCCCGCTGCATAGACTGGCTTCCGTGTTCGGAAGGATCGACCACGTCGGGGTGGCAGTCGAGGACATCGACGCCGCGATCGACCTCTACGAGAAGAGCTTCGAGATGGCGCTCGTGCACCGCGAGACGGTGACCGAGCAGGGCGTCGAGGCGGTCCTGCTCGACGTCGGCGACGGCCACGTCGAGCTGCTGGCCCCGCTCGGCCCCGACACCCCCGTCGGCAAATTCATGGCCAAGAACGGCGCCGGGCTGCACCACGTCGCCTACGCGGTCGACGACATCGACGCCGCCCTGGAGGGGATCGCCGCCGCCGGGATCAAGCTGATCGACACCAAGCCGCGGATCGGGATCCGCGAAAGCCGGGTCGCCTTCCTTCACCCCCGCTCGACCGGCGGGGTGCTGACCGAGATCGTCGAACCCGCGGGAGGGCACTGATGGCTGACGCACAACGAGTCGAGATCGGATTCGACGGCGGCCAGGTGATCTCCGCCCGCCTCACCGAGGACGACCTCAAGGACCTTCGCAAGCAGCTCGAGAAGGGCGGCTGGCATGACGTCCACACCGAGGACGGTGTGGTAGCCCTTTACCTGCCGAAGGTCGCCTTCCTGCGGATCGCCTCCGCCTCCAGCCGCGTCGGCTTCGGCTCGGTCGAGTGACCCGCCCGCGCCTCCTGCTCGGCGCCGCTGCGGCGGCGGTCCTGGCGGCGGCGCTCTGGTGGCGCAAGAACCCCTCGGCCTGTCCCTACGGGCAGCGCTTCTGGGTCGAAGCCCCGCACCCGATCATCACCCGCGACCGCCTGCGCGCGGTGCTGCGCCCGCAGCCCGGCGAGCGGCTGCTCGAGATCGGCGTCGGCACCGGCTACTACAGCCACGAGATGGCGGCGTGGATCGGGCCCGGGGGCCGGCTGGAGCTGTTCGACCTGCAGCAGGAGTTCCTCGACCATGTGATGCGGGGCGCTGCCGAGCGCGACCTCGCCAACCTGGTCCCGACCCAGGGCGACGCGACGGCGCTGCCCTACGAGGACGCCTCGGTCGACGCGGTGGTCCTCACCGCCGTCCTCGGCGAGATCCCCGACCGCGCCGCGGCGCTGGCCGAGATCCGGCGGGTGCTGAAGCCGGACGGCCGCCTCGTCGTCGGCGAGCTGTTCGGCGATCCCCACTTCACGACCCAGGCCAGCCTCGAGCGGCTCGGCTCCGACGCCGGCCTGCGCCTCGACGAGCGCTCCGGCAACTGGTTCGGCTACTTCGGCCGCCTTTCGCCGGTATAGCGCTGAGGAACGAGCGGCACCGATGCATTGACGCCCTTATAGGGGCGTCAATCGATCGAGCGCGGGGAGCTAGACGTCCTGCTCGGCGAGCGCTTTTGAGAGCAGCCCGTGGAGCTGGGACCGCTCAGCCTGGCTGAGATTCCCCAGCACCTCATCCTCGAGCGTCTCCAGCTTGCGCTCGGCTTCCTCGAGGGCGGTCAGGCCGGCCGGCGTGATCTCGACGATGTGGCGGCGGCGGTCCTTCGGGTCGCGGCGGCGCTCGACGTAGCCGGCGTCGTCGAGGTCGTTGAGCAGCAGCACGCAGTTGTTGGGGTCCAGCATCAGCATCTGGCCCAGGCCCTGCTGCAGGCAACTCTCGGTGTCGCGCAGGTGGTCGAGGGCGATCAGCTGCTTGAGGCGCATGCCGATCACGTCCTCGGTCGCCCGTCTGTAGACGACTCGCGAGAGCTGGGTGAGGAGTCCGATCGATCCGGTTGCGGTGGCTTGGTTCATGGCTATTCCATCAATTGATCGTCAATTGTTATGGATCTTAACGCATTCACTTATTATCCCTGATACAGTGATCATCCCATGTCACTTATGAATAACAGCCTAACTCAGTCATCCGCCAACTCCAACTCAGACGGCAACCGCTGGATCGCGCTTGTCGTCCTCTGCATCGGGATGTTGATGATCGTTCTCGACGCCACGATCGTCAACGTCGCGCTGCCCTCGATCCAGGACGATCTCGGCTTCTCGCAGTCCAGCCTGGCCTGGGTGGTCAACGCTTACTTGATCGCTTTCGGCGGGTTACTACTGCTTGCGGGACGCCTCGGCGACCTGCTCGGCCGTCGCAGCGTCTTCCTCGTCGGCCTCACCGTCTTCACCCTAGCTTCGCTCGCTTGCGGCCTGGCCCAGAGCGAGGCCGTGCTCGTTGTCGCCCGCTTCATCCAGGGCGTCGGCGGTGCCCTCACCTCCGCGGTGATCCTGGGAATGATCGTGACGATGTTCCCGGAGCCGAGCGAGCAGGCGAAGGCAATTGGCGTCTACAGCTTCGTCGCCTCCGCCGGCGGCTCGATCGGGCTGCTGCTCGGCGGCGTTCTGACCGAGGCCATCTCCTGGCACTGGATCTTCTTCGTCAACCTGCCGATTGCCGCGGTCACCGGTGTGCTGGCGCTGCGCCTGCTGCGCAAAGACAAAGGGCTGGGCTTCTCGCAGGGCGCCGACGTCCCCGGCGCGCTGCTGATCGTCTCGGCGCTGATGATCGGCGTCTACGCGATCGTCGAGGTCCCCAACTACGGCTGGGCCTCGTCCCACACGCTCGGCTTCGGTGCCGGCGCGCTGGCGCTGTTCGCGGCCTTCGTCGTCCGCGAGACGCGGGCGGCGCAACCGCTGGTCCCGCTCGGGATCTTCCGCTCGCGCAACCTGGCGGGCGCCAACGTGATCCAGAGCCTGATGGTCGCCGGGATGTTCGGGATGTTCTTCCTCGGCGCCCTCTTCCTGCAGCGCGTGCTCGGCTTCACCTCGCTCGAGGTCGGCCTCGCCTACCTGCCGGTGACGGGCCTGATCGGCCTGCTCTCGCTTGGCTTCTCGGCCAAACTGAACATGCGGTTCGGGCCGCGGGCGACCCTGCTGCCGGGCTTGTCCCTGATCGGCGCCGGCCTGCTCTGGCTCTCGCAGATCTCGGTCGGCGGCAGCTACTGGACCGAAGTGCTGCCGGCGATGGTCCTGATCGGCGGCGGTGCCGGGCTCTCGTTCCCGTCGCTGATGACGCTGGCGATGGGCGGCGTCGCGCCGCAGGAGGCGGGTCTCGCCTCCGGCCTCGTCAACACCAGCCTCCAGGTCGGCGGCGCCCTCGGGCTCGCGGTCCTGGCGACGCTGGCGACGAACCGGACCTCCGACCTGCTCGGCGGTGGCGACACCACCGCCGCTGCCCTGACCAGCGGTTACCGGCTCGCCTTCCTGATCGCGGCCGGCCTGGTCGCCGTCGCGGTCGCCGTCGCGGCGCTGGTCCTCGAGCCGGTTGCCGAGCACCAGGCGGAGGAGAGCGGCGAGATGGCAGAGCTGCCCGAGCCCGCCTTCTCCTCGGAGGCCGCCTAGGCCCACAGGCGCAGGCGCCCAGGGGGCTAGGCGCCTGCGCCCCGAGCAGTCCGCGCGACGTAGACCGCCTTCGTGTGGCGAATCTCGTCGAGCGGCTGCTCGGGGATCACCGCGTGGTCGTGCCCGAAGACGTCGACGGCTTCGAGGCCCGCCGCCTCCAGCGCCGCCAGCACCTCGGCTTCGGGGTAGTGACGGGAGCGGTGGACGCTGATCTCGTCAGCGCCCTCGGTCGTCAGGCTCGCTTCGAAGATCGTCCCCGCCGGCTGCTCCGGGCTGCCGTGACCGCACCAGGTCATCCGCCGTCCACCGTGCTCGACGGTGACCCCTTCGGCGAAGAAGGTGCGGTATGAGGCGAGCGTGTTGACGTCGAAGGCGAGCAGGCCCTGCGGCGCCAGGTTGCGGCCCATCGCCGCCAGCGCCTGCTCCAGCTCCTCGCGCTCGAGCAGGTAGTTGACGGCGTCGTCGAGGCACCAGATCAGGTCGAACTCGCCGAAGACGGGAAGCTCCCGCATGTCGGCGACGACCAGCTCCGCCTCGCCCCCGACCTTCTCGCGGGCAATCTCGACCATCGCCGCCGAGACGTCGCAGGCGGTCACCTCCCAGCCGTCTTCGAGCAGCGGGATGAAGCTCTTGCCGGTGCCGCAGGCGACGTCGAGCAGGCGGCGGCCGCCGATCCCGTGCGATTCGATCCGCGGCAGCAGGTTCCCCAGCCACAGCCCGTAGTCGTGGTGGGCCGTGAAGTCGTCGTAGATCGATGCGATCGCGCCATATGCGCGCTCGGCGCCCTGTCTGCTCTCATTTCTTACGGTTTTCATACCGGTTTGTGGGAGACCTCCCATCGATCAGAACAGTTTCAACGCTTAAGTTCCCTCTCGTGCTCATCACTTATGTAAGTTCGTTTGATCAGCACTCCAGATGGGCATCTCGATGGGAACGACGATGGCTGGGAGTGGGGAGAGGCACATAGGGTTTGCCTGCGCCTTGCGTATCGCTACGCGAGCAATCCGAGCGAAGCCGAGGACATAGCCCAGGACGCCTTGCTCCGCGCCTGGCGGCATCGCTCGACCCTGCGCGAGGTCGACCGCCGCAACCAGTGGCTGGCGACGATCGTCCGCAACGAGGCCTTCCGCCAGCACGCCCGCGTCCGTCCCGATCCGACCGCGGCGATCGAGGCCCAGGAGGGGGTCGAGGATCAGCGGGTGCTGGCGACGGTCGAGCTCGCCGACCTGCACGCGGCGCTGAAACGGCTCAACGAGCGCGACCGCGAGCTGCTCGAGATGCGCTACAGCCAGGATCTGAGCCAGGCCGAGATCGCCCGCAAGCTCGGAATCCCGGAAGGGACGGCGAAGGTGAGGCTGCATCGCGCCCGCGACCGCCTGCGGCGCGTCTACGTGCCCCTTTAGGGGCCTGTACACGGGGGCGAGCAGGCGGCGGCGAAGTTCGGACCGGTGGATAACGACGCGGGCGACCGGTCGAGCGAGTATTGGGTAATGAAAACCGTGCCGCGACAGATAGTGGCCTTCGGGGGCGGCGGCTTCTCGATGGAGTCGGGGAACCCGCTGCTCGACGACTACGTGCTGGCCCTGACCGGCGCCGAGCGGCCCCGGGTCTGCTTCCTGCCCTCCGCCAGCGGCGACGCCGACCACTACATCGTCCGCTTCTACCGCGCCTTCTCCGCGATCCGCTGCGAGGCCAGCCACATCTCCCTCTTCCGTCGCGAGCAGGGTCCCGAGGACCTGCGCCGGCACCTCCTCTCCCAGGACCTGATCTACGTCGGCGGCGGCAGCGTGATCAGCCTGCTCGGCGTCTGGCGCGCCCACGGGATCGACCAGATCCTGCGCGAAGCGTGGGAGGCCGGGGTGATCCTCTGCGGGCTCTCGGCCGGCTCCCTCTGCTGGTTCAAGGAGGCCGTCACCGGCTTCCACGGGGCGCCGAAGCGGCTCGAAGGGCTCGGCCTGCTGCCGTTCAGCAACTGCGTCCACTACGAGCCGGGCTCCAAGCGCCGCGAGTCCTACCACCGTTTCCTGCGCGAGGGAATGGTCGCCGGCTACGCGGCCGAAGACGGCGCCGCGCTCCACTTCACAGGGCAGGAACTGAGCCGGGTGATCTCCTCGCGACCCGAGGCCCACGGTTACCGGCTCGACGTCGCCGGGCAGCGGGTCGTCGAGATGAGGATCGCGACGACCTACCTCGGCGACCGCGGCGTCGTCCCGGAGGCGCCGTACCCCGAGGCGCTGTCCACCGCGGTCGCGCCCTGATGGGCCCGCCAGGGGCCAATGGCGACGGCTCCCCGACCACCCAGCCGGCCACGCCGGTGCGGCGAATCCTCACCCTCGGCGGTCACGACTTCACCTCGCGGCCGCCCGACCGCGCCGTCTGCGAGCTGCTGCTGCGACTGGCGGGCGAACGCGGCGCCGAGCGGCCGCGGATCTGCATCCTGCCGACCGCCAGCGGCGACACCTCCGACCAGATCGGCCGCTTCTACGCCGCTTTCGGCGAGCGCTCCTGCGAACCGTCGGACCTCTCGCTGTTCCGGCTCGGACGCCGGCCGATGGCGCTCCGCGACCATCTCCTCTCCCAGGACCTGATCTACGTCGGCGGCGGCAGCCTCGTCAACCTGCTCGCGGTCTGGGAGGCGCACGACATCGCCTCGATCCTCAGCCTCGCTTGGCGGCGCGGGGTCGTCCTCGCCGGCCAGAGCGCCGGGGCGATGTGCTGGTTCGAGGCCGGGATCACCAAGTCCTCCGGCAAGCCGCTGGCGGCCGCCGGCCTCGGCCTGCTCTCCGGCAGCCTCTGCGTCCACTACAACAACGAGCCCGAGCGCCGCGCCGCCTACCTCGAGGCGGTCGCCGACGGCATGCCGGGCGGCTACGGCCTCGACGACTACGCCGGCTTGCTCTGGGAGGGCGAAGACTCGCCCTCGGCTGTGACCGCCCGCCGCGGCGCCCGCGCCTACCGCGTCACCGCCCGCGAGGACGGCGTCTCCGAGTCCCCCTTGCCGGCGCGCTTCCTTCCCGCGCCCGCGCCGGCGGCGCTGCGCGAGGACATCGCCGAGTTCCGGCGCATCAAAACGATGCGCCGGCGCGCCGGCTGGTTGGGCTGAGGCGACTTTGTCTCCCTATAGGTGACAAAGTCGCCTTGCCTGCTCAGCCCTCGCCGGCGGCGGGCGGCGCGGTCGGGTCCGAGCCCTCCTCGCCGAGGCTCTCGCGGGCGATGTACTCCTCGGCCAGCAGCAGGTTCTCCTTCGAGCGCTCGACGACGTTGAGCAGGTCGCCCATCAGCGCCACCTCCTCGACCTGCTCCTTGACGAACCACTGCAGGAACTGCTCGGCCCGGTAGTCCTTGAGGTCGCGCGCCAGCTCGAAGAGGGAGAAGATCTCGTCGGAGACTCGCTTCTCCTGCTCGAGTGCCATCTTCACCGGCTCCGAGCCGTCGACGTAGGTCGTCTCGACCGACTTGATGTCGGGGATGTGGACCGCCTCGCCGACATCGAGCAGGTACTGGATCATCATCATCGCGTGCTCGCGCTCCTCCAGCGCCTGGCGGTAGAAGAAGGCGGCGAGGCGGGGGAGGGTCTCGGCGTCGTAGTAGACGGCGGCGCCCACGTACTGCTGGGAGGCCGCGAACTCGTTGGCGATCTGCTCGTTGAGCGCGTCGGCGAAGGACTTGTCGGCCATCTCGGATGCTCCTTGTCGGCGGAAGGGGAAGGACGGGACTGAGGCCAACGTAGCCGAAACCGAGAGTTCGGTCGGCCGAAGCAACCGTTCGGCTACCCGAACGCGTCGAGGTTGCAAAAACCGTCGCTATGCGGCGGCAAATGCAACCTCGGTGATCAGCCGAGCCAGCGGAAGCCGAGCGCGTCGATCGCCGGCCCGAGCGGGCTCGAGGGCAGGCCCGGCTTGGTCGCCTTCGCCGGGTCGTTGTAGCCGGAGGGGGCGACGTCGTTGGGAGTGTCGGGGTGGAAGACCGAGGCCAGGTACTGGATCTGGCCGCGGCCGGGGCCGAGCTCGGTCTGGCCGCCGCCGTAGGCGCCGATCCCGCGCTCCTCGCAGTAGTCGTAGGCGGCGAAGAGGTTGCGGACCGGGCCGAAGCGGGAGGGCTTGATGTTCACCGTCCGCGGCGGCGACCACGGCATCGCCTCGATGTCGGCGATCGAGTGGATCGGCGCGTCCCAGGTGACTCGCTCCGAGACCGGCTCGAGCAGCGGTTTGGTCTCCTCGGTGACGTCGGGGTCCTCGAGCCAGGCGTCCGGGAAGCTGGCGATCAGCTTCGCGTAGAGCTCGGGGTCGGTCTCGACGTCGACCGGGGTGTCTTTGTAAAAGCCCTTGAGGTCGAGCGAGTCGACGGCGCCGGTCTCGGCCAGGGCGGCGATCAGCTCGTCGTCCCAGTCGTTGACGGGGTCGAGCTTGAAGCGCAGCGTCGGGTAGACGGCGAGGCGGGCGAGCAGCGGCGCGATCGTCGACCGCTCGTTCTCGCCGAAGCCGGCCAGTCGCATCGAGCTGACGAAGTTGACGGGCTGGGCCTCGCGGCCGAGGGCGGCGGCGAGATTGGTTCCGGCTTGTCGCAGCGCCAGGTCGAGCGCCGCCGACTCGAAGGCCCAGCGGCGGTAGTCCTCGGAGACCTCGCCGCGCACCGGCGGGCCGGCGGGGAAGAGGTCGATCTCGTCCAGGCGCGCGGAGAACTCGGCGAAGCTGAAGGAGCCGACCAGGCCGTCGGGCGGCCCGTGGCTCTGCTGGCCGATGTGGTCGACGGCGTCGTAGACGACGTCTTCGCCGACGCCCTCCTGGCCGCCGCCGGAGAACTTGATCACCGTCGTCAGCCGTTCGAACTCGCCGAGCTGGAATTCGAGGCCCTCGAAGGCGCAGGACTCGATCGTCAGCGGCAGGTCGGCGATCGCGTCGAAGCTGGCCATTGGCGAAACCTAGACGATCGCGTCCACCGGCCCGTGTGGTTGAGGTTTTACATCTATTGGATGTAGAACCTCAACCGCGGGAGACGCGCAGGGTCTTCAGCTCGCGGTCGGAGCCGCCGCGGACGTAGCCGCCGTGGGAGACGCTCTCGCGGATGTAGTCGAGGGTCTCGGCGGTGAGGCGCTCGCCGGGGAGGACGTTGGGGATCCCGGGCGGGTAGGCGGCGAGGCCCTCGGCGGCGACGCGGCCGGCGGCGCTGTCGAAGGGGATTACCTCCTGCGGGCCGAGGAAGGCCTCACGCGGGGTCATCACCAGCTCGCCCCAGGGCGGCGGCGGCGCCAGCTTCTCCTGCGGCGGCCCCGGCTCCGCTTCGACCTCGCCGACCGCGCCCCGCATCGCCTCGACCAGTCGCTCCCCCGCTGCCGCGGCGGGCTCGCCGAGGCCGAAGATCGCGACGACGACGTTCTCGGAGTAGAGCTCGAGGTCGATCCCGTGCGAGTAGAAGATCGTTTTCGCCAGCCGGTACCCGGTCGAGCCGGTGCCGCGGACGTCGACCGAGAGCCGCATCGGGTCCCAGCCGGCGATCCCCGGCCGGCCCACCATCGAGTCGTCGAGCACCGCCAGCCCCGGGATCGCGGCGATCGCCTCGCGGGTCTTCGCCACCGCCGCCAGGGTCTCGCCGAGGAGCTCGACCCCGTGTACCGCCGCCTGGCGCCGGGCGGCGTCGAGCGACCCGGTCAGGAGGCCGCTGGGGCTGGTCGTTTCGACCAGGCTGACGCAGCGGTCGACGACGGCGGGATCGATGCGGCCGCCGGCGCCGAGGTGGAGCATCGCCGCCTGGGTCAGGCTGCCGACGATCTTGTGGGTCGAGGAGGTCACGAGGTCGGCGCCGGCGGCGATCGCGTCGGTCGGGAGCGTCGGATGGAAGTGCAGGTGCGCCCCCCAGGCCTCGTCGACGACCAGCGGCACGCCGCGGCCGTGGGCGACCTCGGCCAGAGCAGCGACGTCGGCGCAGGCGCCGAAGTAGGTCGGTGAGACGACCATCGCCGCCACCGCGCCGGGCGTCTCGTCGAGCGCCGCCGCCAGCGAGTCGGGGGTGAGGCCATGTGCGATGCCGAGCTCGGCGTCGAGCTCGGGCGAGACGAAGGTCGGGCGCATGCCGCTGAGGACGAGCCCGTCGATCACCGAGGAGTGGACGTTGCGCTGGACGACGACCCGGCTGCCCATGTGGGCCAGCGCCAGGCAGCTCGAGTGATTCCCCTGCGAGGCGCCGTTCATCAGGAACCAGCTTCGCGCCGCCCCCCAGGCCTCGGCGGCCAGCAGCTGCGCCTGCTGGAAGGGCGTCGGTTCGGGGCCGATGTCGACCCCCTCGGTGATCGAGGGGATGTCGTTGCGCAGGCCGGTGTCGCCGACCAGCTCGCGCATCTTCGGGTCGGCGCCGGCCCCGCCCTTGTGGCCCGGGACCTGGAAGCGGCCGGTCTCGAGGGCCGAGTAGGCGAGCAGGGCGTCGACGTAGGGGGTCGAGTCCTGACCGGAATCGGACATCGTCGCGAGTCTACGCCGGCCGCGTCGCCGGTCCGCGAGACTGGAGGCCCGATGGAGCACACGCGACACGGCTACTGGCTGGCGGAGGCGGGCGCGGCGGCGCCGGCACCGACCCTCCGCGAGGAGCTAGAGGCCGACTTCGTCATCGTCGGCGGCGGCTTCACCGGGCTCTGGACCGCCTGGCACCTGCACCGCCTGGCCCCGGACGCAGGGGTCGTCCTGCTTGAGGCGGCGGTCTGCGGCCAAGGGCCAAGCGGTCGCAACGGCGGCTTCTGCAACGCGATGTGGTTCTCGCTGGCCTCGATGCGCCGGCGCTGGGGAGACGGACCGGCGCTGGCCGTCGCCCACGCCGCCGAGCGCTCGGTCGCGGAGATCGGCGCCTTCTGCGAGGAGCAGGAGGTCGACGCCTGGTTCCACCGCACCGAGTACCTCCACGTCTCGACCACCCCGGCCCACGACGGCAGCTGGTCGGCGGCGGTCGCCGCCTGCCGCGAGCTGGGGGCGCCGGAGGCGCTGGTCGAGCTCAGCGCCGAGCAGGTCGCGAGCCGCTGCGCCTCGCCGGCTTTCCGCGCCGGCGCCGCCAGCCCGACCTCGGCCAGCATCCAGCCGGCCCGCCTCGCGCACGGGATCCGCGACCGCCTCCGCGCCGCCGGCGTCGCGATCTTCGAGTCCTCTCCGGTGCGCTCGTTTCGCGAAGGGCCCGACGGGGTCGAGCTGCGGACCGAGTCGGGCTCGGTCCGCGCGCCGCGCGCCGTGCTGGCGATCGGCGCCGCCGCCAAGGGTCACGGCGGGCCCCTGCGAGGGCGGCTCTCGATCGCCTCCTCCCACATCGTCATCACCGAGCCGGTGCCGGAGCTGATCGCCGAGCTCGGCTGGACCGGCGGCGAGTGCATCACCGACAGTCGCGCCCTGCTCCACTACTTCCGCACGACCCCCGACGGCCGCATCGCCTTCGGCTGGGGCGGCGGCCGGATCGCGATGGGAGGAAGGACAGGCGGCCGCTCCGAGCTCGACCGCGAGGTCGTCGCCGCGACCTCCCAGCACCTGCTCGACTACTTCCCGGGCCTGCGGGGCAAGCGCATCACCCACGCCTGGGGCGGCCCGATCGACGCTTCGCCGACCCACCTGCCGCTGGTCATGCCGCTGCGCCGCGGCCGCGCCTTCGTCGCCGCCGGCTACACCGGCAACGGCGTCGGCCCCTCGCACATGGTCGCCCGCACCCTCGCCTCGCTCGTCCTCGACCGGCGCGACGAGCCCGCCCGCCTCGCCTTCATCGACCCCTCGCCGCCGCGGGTGCCGCCGGAGCCGTTCCACTGGATCGGCGGCGAGGCGATCCGGCTCGCGATCCTCGCCAAGGAGGAGGCGGAGCTGGCCGGCCGCGCTCCGAGCAAGATCGCGTCAGCGGTGGCTGGGATCCCGGAGCGGATCGGCTTCCACATCGGTCGCTAGGCCGAATCCCGCGCCCGCTCAGGACTTGGCGGGAACGACCAGGACCGGGCGGTCGGAGAGGTGCAGCAGCCGGTTCGCGGTCGAGCCGAGGATCATCCCTTTCAGCTGCGACTCGCCGTGGCTGCCGACGATGATCATCCGCGCGTCGCGATCGTCGCCGACCTCGATCAAGGCCTCGGCGGGTCGCCTCGCAACCAGTTCGATCTCGATCTCGACGCCCCGGGCCGAGGCTTGCTCGCGGGCCTGCTTGGTCACCTTCTCGCCGAACTCCTCGATCGCCTCCTCGTGTTCGGCGATCTCGCCGCCCCAGATCCCGGGCGGGGCGTAGCCGAAGACGACGACGATCTCGTCGCCGAGCTGGGGCGCCAGCGCCAGCGCGCCCTCGAGCGCAGCTTCGCCCTGGGAGGAACCGTCGTATCCGACGACCAGCGCGGCCATCAGTCCTCAGCTCCGGTCGAGCCCTCGGCGACGCCGGTCGGCCCCGGCGGCGCCGCTTCGCCCTCGAGGAAGCCGGCCGGCACGACCTGGGGCTTGCGCCTGAAGAAGGCGGGGAACGCGCGCCACTGGACGAACATGAGGACGACTCCGAGGATGAGGAAGATGACGGCGATCAGCAACGGCGGGCCGACCCCGAGCCAGGAATTTCCGGATTCCGAGTTGGCTGGGTCGGAGAGTTCGATTGCGTTCTTGACCAGCAGGTAGAAGAGGATCGCGCCGCCGACGGTGGGGCCGACGCCGACGAAGAAGAAGTTCTTCACGCTCCTGGTCAGCTCGCGCCGATAGTAGATCGTGCAGGCGAAGCCGGTGATGCCGATGTAGAAGGCGATCATCAGGCCGAGCGCGGCCAGCGAGTCGAAGAGGATGTCTTCGCTGACCAGGGTCAGGCCGACGTACCAGAGAACCGAGAGGGTTCCCATCAGGATCGTCGAGATGTGCGGGGTGAGGAAGCGCGGATGCACCCGGCCGAGGCTGCCCGGCATCGCGTGCGCACGCGCCATCGAGAGCGTCGTCCGCGCCGTCGGCAGGATCGTCGTCTGGGTCGAGGCCGCGGCCGAGGTGAGCACGGCGATGATCAGGATCTTGTCCAGCGGTGAGCCGAAGACTTCGGCGCCGAGGTGGCTGAGCACGTCTTCGGGTTCGGCGACCAGCCCTTTGACGCCGTCGTAGGCCTGGGCGGCGATCGCGACGATCACGTAGATCCCGAGCAGGATCAGGGTGCTGACCACGGTCGCCTTGCCCGGCGCCTCGCCCGGATCCTCGGTCTCCTCGTTGACGGTCGCCGTCGTGTCCCAGCCCCAATAGATGAAGACGGCGAGCAGCATCCCGGCGGAGATCTCGGAGGGGCTGAGCGAGAACGGGTTGAGCCAGCTGATGTCGGGATGGACCGAGTTCACCCCGGCGTCCCCGCTGTAGACCTTGACCAGGGCGACGATCGCGAACAGGGCGAGGGTGACGACCTCCGCCGCCAGCAGCCCGACCTGGGTCCGGGCCGAGAGCTCGATTCCGATCACGACGATCGCGGTCATGACGATGATCCAGATCACGCCGACCGCCGTCACCGCCGCGGTCGATTCCGCCGCCGAGGTCCAGCTGAAGAGCTCGAAGGTGTAGAGGCCGGCGATCTGGGCGAGGTTCGCCATCACGATGATGTCGGCGACGACGATCGTCCAGCCGGCGATCCAGCCGAGCTGCGGGCCCATCGCCTTCGTCACCCAGGAGAAGCTGGTGCCGCAGTCGGGGTCGGCTTTGTTCAGGTAGTAGTAACCGCCGGCGACGAGGAACATCGGCACGAAGCTGATCAGCAGGATCGCCGGGGCCTGGAGGGCGACCGCGGCGGCGACGAAGCCGAGGGTGGCGGCGAGGCTGTAGCCCGGGGCGGTCGAGGCGACGCCGATGACGACGCTGGAGACGAAGCCGATCGCGTTCTTCTTCAGGCCCTTGTCTTCGACCCCGTGCGCAGAGACAGCTGGTGCATCAGGCGTGGGAACGGCTGCACTCTCCAACGGTCTGCCTCCTGTTCTAGACCCAATCCGTGGCGAGCGGCGGTCTGTGGCGACCGTAAGCCCATCTGGACCACTGTGCAAGTGGCGAATGTCCCAAAAGCACAGGCCCTTCTTATACGCGACGTATAAGCGGCCCGGCCTGACTTGACCCAACGAACACTTGCGGTTGTGCCATCTTGGGTCTAGCTTTGTCCATATCGTCGAAGGCGAGAAGGAGAGCGGAATGGCGACCATGTCGCAAGCGCAGGTAGGGAGCGAGCTGCAGGAGCTGGCCCGGCGTCACCTCTGGATGCACTTCTCGCGGATGGGCGGCTACGACGCCGACCACCCGATCCCGATCATCACCCGCGCCGAGGGCTGCTACGTCTACGACGAAAGCGGCAAGCGCTACCTCGACGGCCTCTCCGGCCTGTTCTGTGTCAACGCCGGCCACGGTCGCACCGAGTACGGCGAAGCGGCGGCGCGCCAGGTCGAAGAGCTCGACTTCTACACGCTCTGGAGCTACGCCCACCCGCGGGCGATCGAACTGGCGGCGCGGATCGCCTCGCTGGCGCCCGGCGACCTCAACCGCGTCTTCTTCACCTCCGGCGGCTCAGAGGCGGTCGAGTCGGCGATCAAGCTCTCCCGCAACTATCACCGTGTCCACGGCAAAGGCCAGAAGCACAAGCTGATCGCCCGTGAGGTCGCCTACCACGGCACCTCGCTGGGAGCGCTCTCGGCGACCGGGATCACCGACCTGCGAACCCAGTTCGAGCCGCTCACCCCCGGAGCGCACCACGTCCCCAACACCAACGTCTACCGCTGGCCGCGGGACCGCGAGGAAACCTGGGCGGCGGAAGCGATCGAGGAGAAAATCATCTTCGAGGGGCCGGAGACGGTCGCCGCGGTGATCCTCGAGCCGGTCCAGAACGCCGGCGGCTGCTTCGTGCCGCCGGACGGCTACTTCGAGCGGGTCCGCGAGATCTGCGATCGCTACGACGTGCTGATGATCTCCGACGAGGTGATCTGCGCCTGGGGCCGCCTCGGCCACTACTTCGGCTGCGAACGCTTCGGCTACGTGCCGGACATGATCACCGTCGCCAAGGCGCTGACCTCGGCCTACGCGCCGATGGGCGGGCTGATCGCCTCCGACAAGGTCGCCGAGCCGTTCATGGAGGGCAACGCCTCCTTCTCCCACGGCTTCACCTTCGCCGGCCACCCGGTCGCCGCCGCGATCGCGATGGCCAACCTCGACGTCTTCGAGCGCGAGGACCTCTGCGGCCACGTGCTGCGCAAGGAGGGCGAGTTCCGCCAGATGCTCGAGTCCCTGCACGAGCTGCCGATCGTCGGCGACGTGCGCGGCGCCGGCTACTTCCACGCGGTCGAGCTGGTCAAAGACAAGGAGACGAAAGAGAGCTTCAACGACGAGGAGTCCGAGAAGCTCTTGCGCGGCTTCCTCTCCGGCGAGCTCTACAAGCGCGGACTGATCTGCCGGGCCGACGACCGCGGCGACCCGGTGGTGCAGCTCTCGCCGCCGCTGATCGCCGACACCGAGCAGTTCGAAGAGATCCACGACGTCCTCCACACCGTCCTGGCGGAGGCGTGGGACCAGGTAGTCGGCTAGGGGCGGACGTGCTCACCGTCCAGAGCCTGCTCGACGAGCTCGACCTCGAGCTGGCGGCCGGCTCCGATGCGGCCGCGGCGCCGGTCCGCTGGGTCCACATCTCCGAGCTTCAGGACCCGACGCCGTGGCTGTCGGGCGGCGAGCTGATGCTGACCACCGGGATCCCGCTCGACACCGCCGCCAAGCAGCGCGCCTTCGTCGGCATCCTCGCCGACCGCAACCTCGCCGGGCTCGGCTTCGGCACCGGCTTCACTCACAAATCGCTGCCGAAGGCGCTGGTCGACGAGGCCGAGAAGCGCGAGTTCCCGCTCTTCGAGGTGCCCTACTCGGTGCCGTTCATCGCGATCACCGAGAAGGCCTTCGCCCGCCTCGTCAACGAGCAGTACGAGGTCCTGCAGCGGGGGATCGCCGTCCAGCGGCGGCTCGAGCGGCTGGTGCTGGAGGAGCGGGGCCTGGAGGAAATCGCCGCCACCGTCGCCTCCGCCGTCGGCGGCACCGTCGCCGTCCTCGACGGACGCGGCGAGCGGCTCGCCGGCAAGGGCTTTCGCCGCCAGATGTCCGCCGAGGCGATCGCCGCGATCCGCAAGGAAGCGCTGAGCCACGCCCACGACGGCCACCCCTTCGTCCCCTCGCACCCCAACGTCGCCGGTCGCGCCCTCGCCCACCCGGTGATCTCGCCCGGCGGCGGGGCGCCGCAGGCCTGGGTCGTGATCGTCCGCGATTCGGGCGGGCTCGGGGATTTCGAGCGGCTGATCCTGCAGCAGGCGGTGGCGGTGGTGGCGCTGGAGCTGATGCGGCGACGGGTCGCCCAGGAGACCGAGCGGCGGCTGGCCGGCGACGTCCTCGCCGCCGCGCTCGGCGGCCGCATGGACGCGACCGAGCTGCGCCGCCGGCTGGAGCCGTTCGGGATCGGCGAGCAGGCGGCGGTGCTCGTCTTCGCGCTCGAGGACCCGGGCGCCGCGGCCGCTCAACTGGAAACGGCGCTCGCC
>DASSLT010000049.1:0-4054 GCA_035689305.1 Solirubrobacterales bacterium
GGGCGAGAAGGGCGACACCGGTAAAGAAGGTCCCCAGGGTCCGCAGGGCCTGAAGGGCGACGAAGGTAAAGAAGGAAAACAGGGTCCCCAGGGCGAGCAGGGCGAGATCGGCCCCGAAGGTCCGCAGGGTCCCGAAGGTAAACAGGGTCCGCAGGGCGAAAAAGGCCTCCGCGGCGATCAGGGGAACCAGATCCTCAGCGGTCACGGGCTCCCGAACAACAACGTCGGCGCCGTTGGCGACTTCGCCCTCGACCTCGACACCTACACCCTCTACGGCCCGAAGAACGCCGAAGAGAAATGGCCGACCGAAGGCACCTCGCTGATCGGTCCGGAAGGTAAAACGGGCCCGGCTGGAACCAGCGGGACCGATGGGACCAACGGGAAGTCAGTCCTCAACGGCACCAGCGCGCCTACGGCGGGCCTCGGCGTTGATGGCGACTTCTTCATCAACACCACCAACTACTCCATCTTCTCCAAGAACGGCGGAAGCTGGAGCGGCCCGACCTCCCTGGTCGGCCCCGAAGGCAAACAGGGTCCGGAAGGCAAACAAGGCCCCGAAGGCAAACAGGGTCCCGAAGGCAAACAGGGTCCGCAGGGCGAAAAAGGCGCGACCGGCGCCGAAGGCAAACAGGGCCCGGAAGGCAAACAGGGTCCGGAAGGCAAACAGGGCGCGACCGGCGCCGAAGGCAAACAGGGCCCGCAGGGCGTCAAAGGGGAAACCGGCGCCAAAGGGGAAACCGGTGCCAAAGGTGAAACCGGCGCCAAAGGCGAAAAAGGTGAAAAAGGCGAAAAAGGCGCCACCGGTGAAAAAGGCGAAAAAGGTGAAACGGGCGCGGCCGGTCTAGGCACCCCGTCGATCGCGAGCAACGCCAACGTCGCCAGCCGCACCACGAACAGCAAATACGAAGCGCCGAGCAGCGGTACCGGGACCAACCCCGCGGTGACCATCACCACGGGCACCCGGGCGATGGTCATCGTCACCGGCACGCTCGATCCGAGCTCCAGTGCGTCCGCGTTCGTCAGCTTCGCCGTCTCGGGTGCCAGCACCCAGGCTGCGAGCGACGAACGGGCGGTCATCCGCGAGCACGGCTCGAGCAGCGGCACCGGCCTGATCCAGGCCAGCACGACGACCGTGGTCACCGGCCTCACCGCCGGCTCGAACACGTTCACGCTGCAGTACAAGAGCACCGGCGGGTCGTCCGAATTCAGCAACCGGACGATCACGGTGATCCCGCTCGGCTAGACGAGCAAGCTGCGTCCTCCGCAGCCACCCACAGCAAGCGAAGCGGCCGCCTCCGGGCGGCCGCTTCGCGTTGCGGGATAACCTTCAGACATCCCGAAGAAACCTCTGACCAGGTAGGAGCAATGGCCGTAGACACCGCTGCGCATCGCGAAATGACCGACGAGCAGGAAGCGATCATCGAAATGGTCCGCCAGTTCGCCGACGAGCAGATCATCCCGAACGCCGAGCACTACGACCACGAGGACTCCTTCCCCGAGCCGATCGTCGAGCAGATGAAGGAGCTCGGCCTCTTCGGGGTGACGATCCCCGAAGAGTACGGCGGCATGGGGCTCGATCTGACGACCTACGCGATGATCGTCGAAGAGCTCTCGCGCGGCTGGATCTCGATCTCGGGCGTCGTCAACACCCACTTCATCGGCTCCTACCTGCTGATGAAGTTCGGCACCGAGGAGCAGAAACAGCACTTCCTGCCGAAAATGGCGACCGGCGAGATCCGCGCCGCCTTCTCCCTCTCCGAGCCCGAGGTCGGCTCCGACGTCCAGGGCATCAAGGCCACCGCCAAGAAGGGCGAGGACGGCAACTGGGAGCTGAACGGCCAGAAGATGTGGGTCACCAACGGCCTCGGCTCCGGCGTCGTCTTCGTCCTGATGAAGACCGACACCCAGGCCGATCCTCCATATAAGGGCATGACCTGCTTCATCACCGAGAAGGAGCCCTGGGCGGAAACCAACGAGGGCGCTTTCAAGGGTCTCGACGTCCCGCCCAAGATCAAGAAGATGGGCTACAAGGGCGTCGAGTCGACCGAGCTCGTCTACGACGGTTACAAGTGTCCGCCGGAGCGCATCCTCGGCGGCGAGGAGGCCGGCGTCGGCCAGGGCTTCATCCAGATGATGGACGCGCTCGAGGTCGGCCGCGTCAATGTCGCCGCCCGCGGCGTCGGCATCGCCCAGCGTGCCCTCGAGCTGGCCCTCCGCTACAGCCAGGAACGGAAGACCTTCGGCAAGACGATCTCCAATCACCAGGCGATCCAGTTCAAGCTCGCCGACATGGCGACCCAGCTCGAGGCCGCCCGCCTCGTCACCCGCAAAGCGGCGCGGATGAAGGACGCCGGCGAGCGCTCCGACCTCGAGGCCGGGATGGCCAAGCTCCTCGCCTCGGAGTGCGGCAAGTACTGCGTCGAAGAAAGCTTCCGCATCCACGGCGGCTACGGCTACTCGAAGGAGTACGAGATCGAGCGTCTCTACCGCGACGCGCCGCTGCTGCTGATCGGCGAGGGAACCTCCGAGATCCAGCGCATGGTCATCGGCAAGAAGCTCCTGCAGCGCCACAAGATCTGATGGAGCGCGTCTAACTCACATGGCCTCGACTTCGGACCTGATCCGCACCGCCGTCGAGCGGTTCCAGGCCGAAGTCCCGTCGCTGCAGAACCTGAAATTGGTCTTCGGCCTCGAGCTGAGGGCCAAACACGATATCCAGCTCTACCGGGTCGAGCTGCCCGGGCCGAAGATCACCAAGGACCTGGCCCAGGACGAGCGGGTCCTGGTCGAGATCGACCGCCCTCAGTTCAACGAGCTGGCCGAGAAAGGGACGCTGAAGAGCTACCGCCGCGCCGTCGAGACCGGCCACATCAAGGCCAACGGCGACTCAAACGTGGTCAAGTTGATCGCCCAGGTCGTGGAAAAACAAGAGGCGCGCAACCGCCTCAAAAAAGTCCACTAGAGCCGGACGAGGTTCTCCGCCTCGATGCCGCGGGTGACGCCGCGGAAATCGATCGTCAGCGGCGCCGCGGCGACGACCGCCTTGTAGTCGACGTCGGGATGGGTGGTGACGATCGCGGCGAGGTCGCACTCGCGCAGCGCACCCTCCAGCTCGACCGAGGAGAGGCCGTGGCCGCGCAGCTCGGGCACGAAGGAGTCGTGGTAGCTGACCTCGGCGCCGAGGTCCTGCAGGCGGCCGACGATCTTCAGCGCCGGCGATTCGCGGATGTCGCCGACGCCGCCCTTGTAGGAGACGCCGAGGATCAGGACACGGGAGCCGTTGACCGGCTTGCGGACGCCGTTCAGCGCCCGCTCGATCCGTTCCACGCAGAAGCCTGGCTGCGCCTGGTTCACTTTGCCCGCCAGCTCGATGAACTCGGGGTAGAAGTCGAGCTGGCGCGCCCGGAAGGCGAGGTAGAAGGGGTCCACCGGCAGGCAGTGACCGCCCATTCCGGGGCCGGGCTCGAACCGCATGAACCCGAACGGCTTCGTCGAGGCGGCGTCGATCACCTCCCAGACGTCGATGCCGAGCCGGTCGCAGAGCTGAGCCAGCTCGTTGACGAAGGCGATGTTGACCGAGCGGAAGATGTTCTCCAGGAGCTTCGAGAGCTCTGCCGTCTCCGGCGCCGAGAGGACGACGACCTCGTCGCAGATCCGCGAGTAGAGCGCCCGGGCGCGCTCGGTGCACTCCGGGGTGATGCCGCCGACGAGCTTCGGGGTGGTGCGGACGGTGTAGTCGGTGCGGCCGGGGTCGATCCGCTCGGGCGAGAAGGCGATGTGGAGGTCCTCTCCGACCTTCAGTCCGGACTCCTCGAGGATCGGCTGCAGCCGCTCGCGCGTGGTGCCGGGGTAGGTGGTCGACTCAAGCACGACGAGCTGGCCTGCCTGAACCACCGCCGCGAGCTGCTCGGCGGAGTCGATCAGGTAGGTGAGGTCGGGCTCGCGCGAGTCGGTCAGGGGCGTCGGCACGCAGATGATCACGCCGTCGCAGGCGGCCAGGTCGGCGTAGCGCGTGGTCGCCCGCAGCCGCTCGGAAAGCGGCGCCAGGGCGCTG
>DASSLT010000050.1:0-20436 GCA_035689305.1 Solirubrobacterales bacterium
AGAAATTCGGGCCATCATCCAAGCCAGGGTGATGGCCTTTGGTTTTTGTAGCGCAAACAATCTTGTCTGCAGCGTTTTTCGGCTTTCGCAGAAGATTTTGAGAGGAAAGCAACGTGAGTGACCGATTCCCCAAACTACGCAGCCAGGCTCTTATCGGCGGTGCCAACCGCGCCGGAGCCCGTGCCATGCTCCGCGCCTCCGGTCTCAAAGACGACGACTTCACCAAGCCGCTCATCGGCGTTGCCAACACCTGGATCGAAATCGGCCCCTGCAACTATCATCTCCGCGAACTAGCCGCACACGTCAAAGCCGGCATCCGCAAAGCCGGCGGCACGCCGCTCGAATTCAACACTGTCTCGATCTCCGACGGCATCACCATGGGGACCGAAGGCATGAAGGCTTCACTGATCAGCCGTGAAGTGATTACCGATTCCATCGAACTGGTCACCCGCGGCAACCTCTTCGACGCGCTGGTCGTTCTCGTCGGCTGCGACAAAACCATCCCGGGCGGCGTCATGGCCCTCGCCCGTCTCAACATTCCCGGACTCGTTCTCTACGGCGGCTCCATCGCACCCGGCCACTTTGAAGGCCACGCCGTGACCATTCAGGACGTTTACGAAGCCATTGGCTCCCACTCCAGCGGCAAGATGAATGACGCGCGCCTCCTCGAACTCGAAAAAACCGCCTGCCCCGGCGCCGGCGCCTGCGGCGGCCAGTTCACCGCCAACACGATGGCCTGCGCCTTCGAGGCGCTCGGGATCAGCGCCGGCGGCTCGGCGATGGTCCCCGCCGAAGACGAGGACAAGGCGACCGTCGCCGAGAAGATCGGCGAGCTGGTGATCAACGTCCTCGCCGACGGCATCACCCCGAGCAAGGTGATCACCCGCGACTCACTGGAGAACGCGATCGCCTGCGTCTGCGCCTCCGGCGGCTCGACGAACGCCGTCCTGCACCTGATCGCGCTCGCCCACGAGCTGAAGATCGAGCTGACGATGGACGACTTCGAGCGGATCTCACGCAATACGCCGCTCTACGCCGACCTCAAACCCGGCGGCCGCTTCGTCGCCACCGACCTCTTCGCCGCCGGCGGCGTGCCGGTGATCCTCAAGCGCCTCGCCGACAAGGGCCTGCTGCACGGGGACGCGATCACGGTCAGCGGCAAGACAATCGGCGAGGAGGCCGAGGCGGCGACGGAGGCGCCCGGCCAGGAAGTCGTGCGGCCGCTCGACGATCCGCTGAAGCCCGAAGGCGGGCTGGCGATCCTGCGCGGGAACCTCGCCCCCGAGGGCTCCGTGGTCAAGGTCGCCGGCACCGAGCGCCGCCAGCAGAGCGGCCCGGCCCGGGTTTTCGAGACCGAAGAGGAATGCTTCCGCGCCGTCAAGGAGCAGCAGATCAATCCCGGCGACATCGTCGTCATCCGCAACGAGGGCCCGGTTGGGGGACCCGGCATGCGCGAGATGCTCCAGGTCACCGCCGCGATCGTCGGCGAGGGGCTGGGGGAGAGCGTGGCGATGGTGACCGATGGGCGCTTCTCCGGCGCCACCCGCGGCCTGATGATCGGCCACGTCGCCCCCGAGGCGGCCAAAGGCGGCCCGATCGCGGCGATCCGCGAGGGCGACGAGATCACGGTCGACATCGACAACCGCAGCCTCTCGGTCGCCCTCTCCGACGAGGAGATCGCGAAACGCGTCGCCGAGTACCAGGTCCCCGAGTCGCCCTTTGGGCGCGGGGTGATGGCGAAGTACGCGGCGACGGTGAGCTCCGCCGCCCACGGCGCCGTCACGAGTTAGCCAGGAAGTCCTCCAGGACGGCGTTGAAACGCAGTGGCCGCTCGAGCTGCGGCACGTGCCCGGTGCGCTCGAAGACCTCCAGCCGCGAGCGGGGGATGCGGCGGTGGAAGCTGGCGGCGGCGGCGACCGGGACGACGCGGTCCGAGAGGCCCCAGACGATCAGGGTCGGAATCTCGATCGCGGGTAGTTTCTCGCGGCTGTCGTGGACGATCAGCGCCTGCAGTGCGTCGCCGAACCCGTCGGCCCGCTTCAGACCGTTGGCGATTTGCTCCCAGAGCAGGTCTTCGCGCAGCCGGTTCGGATAGCGCAGGAAGGGGCGGAAGACGAGCTCACGCAGCCGCGGTCGGGAGACGATCTCGCGGCTGCGGCTGGCGAAGTGAGGCCCGAACTCCTTCCAGGCCCAGGCGGTCGCCGTCGCCCGCGCCTGCGGCTGCCAGGTGTTGATGATGCCGGCGGCGGAGACGAGCACCAGACGCTCGAACCGCGTCGGCACCGCCGTCGCCGCCTCGACCACGATCAGGCCGCCCATCGAGTTGCCGACCAGGGTCGCGCCCTCGAGCCCGAGCTTCTCGCAGAAGTCGTTCAGCAGCCGCGCGTAGGCGGCCATGTCGATCTCCCAGCTCGGCATCGGGCTGGCGCCGAAGCCGGGCAGATCGAGGGCGATGGCGCGCCGCCCGGCGCCGAAGACAGGCAGGTTCTCGAGCCAGTTCTGCCAGCAGCCGGAGATCCCATGGACGAAGACGATCGGCGGGCCCTCGCCGATCTCGACGTAGTTGACGTCGGCTCCCGGCAGCTCGACCCGGCGCAGGTGCGCGCGCCAGTCGATCTCGCGCCAGCGGGGTTCGGGGTTGCCGTAGTCGTTGCCGGCGACGATCCGGGGATCGAGGCTGAATGGCTCCGCGGAGACCCCGGTCACTGCTTGCCCTTCGGCTCCTTCTTGCGGCCTTCGGTCACGGTCCAGAGCTCGCTGGGGTTGATCAGCAGCTTGGCGCCGTCGATCCGGGTCGCCTCGAAGATCGGCACCTTGGCGGCTTCGGCGGCGTCGATCCGCTGCCGGATCTCCTCCAGGGTCTCCTGGACGGCGATCGAGTGGTCGTCTCCAAAGCGGATGTAGGTCGGCATCTGGGCGACCTTAGCGCGCTCGCCCTATACGATCCCGCCGGATGCAATCGAACGTTCGTCCACTCCGGCTGGCGCTGGTGCCGGCGTTGGTCGCCGCCGCGGTTCTCGCCTTCGCCGCGATCGGCAGCAGCGCCGCTGCACCCCGAGGCTGCACGTCGTTCAAGAGCCAGGGGGAGGCCCAGGCCTACTTCGTCGAACAGGGCGGGACGATCCAGCGCGGCGTCGGCTCGCTCGACCCCGATCACGACGGCGTCGCCTGCGAGGGCTCGCCCGGGCCGTTCCGTGGCTACGCCACGCTCGGCTACAACAAAAAGCGCGACTTCTTCTACGGCACGGTCACGATGCCGCCGAACCCGGGCGGCGGCGAATTCCCGTGCTTGATCGGCAACCGCCACTTCCCCGACGCGGCGCGCCGGCTCAACATCTACAAAGTCACCGCCGACGGCGACAAGGCGATCTTCAACCAGTTCGGACTCGGCGCCGAAGCCGATCCCAGCAGCGGCCACCTGATCTGGCGGGCCGACCGCAAAACCGTCATCCCCGGCCGCTACTTCGCGGAATTCGAGGAAAAAGCGCGCACGTCCCCCTACGGCGGGTCGGAATGCCCCGCGTTCCGCTCGCCGATCGTCAGCTTGCCGTAGCTCCACTCGTCCCGCGGCGCTCCGTCTCCAGGTCGACCCGAGTCACCGCCGGTGCCGTCCGCTCAGGCGGAGCGGCTTTCGCTTTGCGGTCTGGCATCCAACTCAGGGGGCTGGCGACGTCGTCGCGCAAGAGGCAGCGTGGGCAATCCCGGATTGCAGCGGCGCGCGCCGAGTTGTACCTCGCTCCACAGCGTTCGCAGCCGAACATGGACCTCTCCTCGGGGTGTACAGGAGTGCCTACTGCGGCCCTCAGTCCAGATACGACCCTAGTCCTATTTTCCCAC
Source organism: Solirubrobacterales bacterium (assembly GCA_035689305.1). Lineage (GTDB taxonomy): Bacteria > Actinomycetota > Thermoleophilia > Solirubrobacterales > 70-9 > VAYN01. Next base: position 3,838 of record DASSLT010000050.1, read on the forward strand.
TCGAGCAATAGGGCAAACGTCGGGTTGGCCCGTGCTCCGCCTAGGCGTAGCCCATCCGTTCCAGAACCGGAATCTCCCGGATCTGGGGCGGCTGCAGGTGGTCCCAGAGGATGCCCCGGGGCCGGTCGTACTGGCGCTCGACTTCGATCACCGCCCGCGGCGTCGCGATCAGGTCGCAGGGGAGGTCGTGGGCGGTGACCATCAGGTGCTGGCGCAGGATCTGGATCGGGTGGACGGTGGTCGCGACCGTCGTGTGGCTGTCGATCTTGCCGGCATCGACGAGGATCCCGTACTCGAGGTCGTGGTAGCCGCCACCTTTGCCGATCCGGGCGCCGCTGAGGTTGACCGCGACCGATCCGCAGAGGACGAAGTCGATCTCCGGCAGCTCGTCGAGGGCGATCACGCGGCCGTGCTTGAGCGCGCCCTTGATCGTCGCCGCCTCCTTGACCGCCGCTTTCGACAGCTTCGATGGCTCGAGCACCCGGAACGGGTGCGGATCGCGCAGCCGCGGCACCGCCATGATCACCGTCTTGCCCTCGTCGAGGGCGATCCGGCGCGCGTGCGTCTGCGGCGAGTCGGGGTTGGCCTTGATCACCCGCGCCCGCTTCCAGAGCCGGTGTCCGGCCAGCTTCTCGGCTGCCAGCTTGGCGCCGGCGAAGTTCGGAATCCGGCCCTCCGCGCCGGGAAAGCGGGAGACGCCCTCGCGCTCCATCGCTTTCCAGACCTCTTGCCGGACCTCGTCCTTGGAGCGCATCGGCGAAAGATATCCGCCGCGGCTGCCGATAAAACCTCTCGCAACGGCAAATTGCAGGGAAGACAGACCTTTCGACCGAATGATCCGACTGCCTAGACTCTTCGCATACGCGTGCAGAGGCCCAGTCGGGGCTGTGCTGAGCACTTGATGGGAACCAAGACCAAAATCGCAATCGTCACCGTCGCGGTGCTGATCGTCGCGCTGGTCGGTGGCGCCTACGCCTACGACAGCTCCGAGAAGGACAAGATCGCCGACGGCATCACGGTCGCCGGCGTCGACGTCGGCGGCATGAACGCGAGCGAAGCCGAAGCCGCGGTGCGGGCGAAGCTGCTGGCGCCGCTGCGCGACTCGCTCGAGGTCAGCTATGAAGGCGAAGCCTGGACCCTGAAGGGCTCGAAGCTGAAGATCCGCGCCGATGTCTCCGGCGCGGTCGAAGAAGCGATCGACAAGAGCCAGGAAGGCGGCATCCCGAGCCGGCTCGTCCGCTACGTCACCGGCGACGGAGTCGACGACCAGATCGCGGCCACGGTCGAGTACTCGAAGCCGGCTATCAACCGCTTCGTCCGCCACGTCGCCGACGAAATCAACCGCGAACCGAAGAGCGCCTCGGTCGAGCCGACCGCCGACACGCTCGAAGTGGTCCATGGTGAGGACGGCCGCAAGGTTCGCGACGTGAAGCTGACCGAACAGCTCGAACACGCCGTCCTCAACGCCGATGCCCCGCGCACGATCGTCGCCAGCGTCCACTCGACGCTGCCGAAGGTGACGAGCAAGGAAGTCGCCTCCGAGTACCCGTCCTACCTGACGCTCGACCGCTCCACCTTCACCCTCCGCCTCTGGAAGGACCTGAAGCTGGCCAAGAGCTACACGGTCGCGGTCGGGATGGAAGGTCTGGAAACGCCCGAAGGCCTTTACGAAATCCAGGAAAAGGAAGAAAACCCGACCTGGCACGTGCCGGACTCCGATTGGGCCGGGAGCCTCGCCGGGACGACCGTTCCGCCCGGTCCCTCGAACCCGATCAAGGCGCGCTGGATGGGCATCTACGAAGGGGCCGGCATCCACGGCACCGAAGAGACCGAATCGCTCGGCACCGCCGGTTCCCACGGCTGTATCCGAATGGCCATTTCGGACGTCGAAGAACTCTACGACCAAGTCGAAGTCGGAACTCCGATTTACATCGGATAGCGGACGCTGCAAACCTGCGCATCTCGGCGTCCTCGCTCGGTCATGTGCAGAGCACACTCCTTCGCTCGTCCTTGACCTGCTTGGTTTTCGCGCCCGGGCGCAGGACGTGGGGGCTCCGGGACGAATCAACATCCGTGAACTGGGAGCAAGCGCTTGCCGAGTACGATCGTGACCTGCGGGCGCGGGGGTCGGCGGAGCGCACGCGGCGGGCCTATGCCGTCGATCTGGGCGGTTTCTCGGAATGGGTGGCGGCGCAGGGGCTCAGCCCCGGCGACATCCGCCACCGCGACGTGCGGCGCTATGCGGCCGGTCTTTCCTCGGCCGGCGCCGCGCCGGCGACCGTCGCCCGCAAGCTGGCGGCGATCCGCGGCCTCTACGGCTTCCTCGTCCGCACCGAGCGAGCCGGGCAGAACCCCGCTGAGCTGGTCTCGAGCCCGAAGCGCGGCGAGAAGCTGCCGAAGGTGCTCTCGACCGAGCAGATGCGAACGCTGCTGGAGCGGATTCCGGCCCGCACCCCGTTGGAGCTGCGCGACCGGGCGATGTTGGAGCTCGCCTATGCCTGCGGCCTGCGCTGTGAGGAGATCGTCAATCTCGACGAGGACGCGCTCGATTTCGAAACCGAGCAGCTGCGAGTGCTCGGCAAGGGTTCCAAGGAACGCCTGCTGCCGGTCGGCGCCCCGGCCCAGAAGGCGCTGCAGCGCTACACCGAACGTGGCCGCCGAGCTCTGGCCACCGATCCGCGTGAGCGGGCGCTGTTCCTCTCGAAGAGCGGTCGCCGCCTCTCCAACTCCGACATCACCCGCCGGCTCGGGCTCTGGACCCGCGAAGCGGCGCTTGCGGCTGGCGTTTCGCCGCACTCGCTGCGCCACTCATTTGCCACCCATCTCTTGGAGGGTGGCGCCGATCTGCGTACGATTCAGGAGTTGCTCGGCCACGCATCGATCTCGACCACCCAGGTTTACACCCGAGTCGATGCAGCTCGCCTGCGCGACACCTATGCGGCCAGCCACCCCCGAGCATGAATCCGATCGCCCCTAACGAACGTAGAATCGCGTAGCCAAATGGAGACTGGTGTAAAAGAGGTTGAGCTGCGCGACCTTTGGCGCCGCTACAAGGAGGACGGCGACGGCAACGCCCGCGAGCGCCTGGTCGTCGCCTACTCGCCGATGGTCAAGTTCGTCGCCGGCCGGCTCGGTGCCGGACTGCCCTCGCATGTCGAGGACGCCGACCTGATCTCCTACGGCCTGGTCGGCCTGATCGGCGCGATCGAACGCTTCGAGCCGGAGCGGGGCATCAAATTCGAGACCTTCGCGATGACCCGGATCCGCGGCTCGATCATCGACGAACTGCGCTCGCTCGACTGGGTGCCGCGCTCGGTTCGCGCCCGCGCCCGCGAGATCGAGGTCGCCCAGGCGAAACTCGAGCATGAGTTGCAGCGGGCGCCGACCGAGGAGGAGCTGGCGCGCAAGCTGAACATGACCGAGGACGAGCTGCAGAACTCGCTGCTGGAGATCGCCAACTCCTCGGTCTACGCGCTCGACGAGCTCTGGACCGTGTCCGATTCCTCCGGCGACCAGGTCTCGCTGCTCGACACGATCGCCGACGACGGCGCCGCCGATCCCCAGGAGGCGCTCGACACCAGCGAGGTCAAGGAGCGGCTGACCGAGGCGATCGGCTCCCTGCCCGAGCGCGAGCAGCTCGTCGTCGCCCTCTACTACTACGAGAACCTGACCCTGCGCGAGATCGGCGAGGTCCTCGGAGTGACCGAGTCGCGCGTCTCGCAGCTGCACACCAAGGCCGTGATGCGGCTGAAGTCCCACCTCCAACAGGCCTGACCCGATGCGCCTGCGCCTTCCCCAGCGACGAGAGCGGCCTCTCGACGCCGACGAGCTGACCCCGTTCGAGCTGGCGGTGGCGCGGTTCAACGCCAGCGACGCCGGTCACGCCGTCTCCGGTCTGGTCCGCACCCTCGGCGATCCCCGCGTCTCCGTCGGCGCCGCCGCCGGCACAGCCAGCGAGGTCCGGGTCACGGTCGCCTGGGAGCTCTCCTGGTACCAGTGGGGGGTGGACCTGGACGACGAGCGGCCGGTGTACGTCCTCGCCAAAGGCCACGAGATCTCCGAGATCGACTACGCCGCCCGCCAGTGGAACGCGGCGGCGGACGCGGACGGCCGGATCGTCGTCGCGACGCTCCACGCCTAGATGGCGAAGGTTACGGTCAACGTCGACGGCGGCGCTCGCGGCAACCCCGGGCCGGCGGCGATCGGGGTCGTCCTCCGCGACGCCGACGGCGAGATCGTGGAGGAGCGCGGCGAAACGATCGGCCGCGCCACCAACAACGTCGCCGAGTACCGGGCGCTGCTGGCCGGGATCGCGCTGGCCAGTGCCCATGGCGCCGACGAGCTGGAGCTGGTCGGCGACTCGGAGCTGGTTGTGCGCCAGGTCGAAGGCCGCTACAAAGTCAAAGACGCGACGATGAAAGAACTGCACGCCGAGGTCAAGCGGGCGCTGGCCGGGTTCGAGAGCTGGTCGATTCGCCACGTTCGCCGCGAACACAACGCCGACGCCGACCGTCTCGTCAACGCGGCCCTGGACGGCGGATGAGCGAGCCGATCGACTCCGGCGCCGACATCGGCCACGTCCACCTCAAAGTGGCTGACGTCGACCGCGCGCTCGAGTTCTACTGCGGCGTGCTCGGCTTCGAGCTGATGCAGCGCTACGGCGCCGACGCCGCCTTCGTCTCGGCCGGCGGCTATCACCACCACATCGGCCTCAACGCCTGGCAGTCGAAAGGCGGCTCGCCGCCGCCGCCCGGGACCACGGGCCTCTTCCACACCGCGATCCGCTACCCGACCCGGCGCGCGCTCGCCGACGCGCTGCAGCGGTTGATCGAGGCCCGCATCCCGCTCACCGGCGCCTCTGACCACGGCGTCAGCGAGGCGCTCTACCTCAACGACCCCGACGGCAACGGGGTCGAGCTCTACTGGGACCGCCCCAAAGAGGAGTGGCCGGCGCCGCAGCCGGGGGAGCGGGTCGAAATGTTCACCCGCCCCCTCGACCTCGACGATCTGATGGCTGAGCTCGGCTAGGCGCCGAGAATCGCTTCCAGCAGGTTGGCCTTGAACGCCTTCGTGCCGGGCACCAGTTTGAGCCCGGAGAAGCCGCCGTCGGCGCGGGCGTAGGCGAGCTCCTTGGCGAGGTCGCCGACCCCGTTGGTCGCCGGCAGCGGCGCCAGCTGCAGAGTGCTGAGGACGCCGATCGCCTGACCGGATTCGTTGAGGAAGCCGCTGCCCGAGTCACCCGGGATGCCGGGGCTCAGAGTGATCACGTTGTGGCTCCAGCCGCTGCCTTCGTTCTGGATCAGAATCCCCTGCTTGGGGCTCAGCTTGGTGATGCCGCCGCGCAGTTCGGAGTTGCCGTAGGAGTAGACGGTCGAGCCCGTCGAGCCGGCGCCACCGAGGCCGGTCGGGCCGCCGAAGCCGGGGATCGAGGGATTGACCTTGCCGACGTCGGCGGGGTCGATCCTGATCAGGGCGAGGTCGTTGTAGGCGCAGGTGTCGGGGTCGGACTCGCCCTTGGCCTGCATCGTCAGCCAGGAGTTGTAGACAAGCGTCCCCGGTTTGCTGGCGCCGGTGACGTCGACCGGGGTGCCGACCGGCAGCGAGCCACTGGTGCAGCCGTCGGTTTCGGTCTGGCCGCCGGTTCCGGAGCAGTGGGCTGCCTGGCCGAGGTAGACGTTGCTGCCGTCTTCGAAGACGAAATTCGAAGTGCATTGGGCGCCGGCGGTGAAGACCTGGACGCCGGGGTGGATGGCCGCGCTCGAGGCCGGGGCCCAGGCCGAAGCCGCAGCCGGTGCGAGCAGGGCGATGGCCGCTGCGAGCAGCGCCGCGGTTGCAGACTTGATTCGATTCATCGAGAGCCTCCCTATTTGGTCGTGCCGGAGGGCCTGCCGCCGCCCGGCCGCCGAGGAGAGTACCCAAAATTCAGTAATCGAAACTGGAAGGGACGGGATTACGCATGGAGGTAGCCATCGCCGGTGGTCACGGCAAGGTCGCAATGCTGCTCGGAAAGCTGCTGGCCGATCGCGAAGACAAGCCCTGGGGCTTGATCCGCGACCCGGCTCAGGAAGACGACCTCCACACCGTCGGGGTCGAGCCGGTGATCTGCGACCTCGAGGGCGACGAGGACGTCGCCGCGGCGATCAGCGGCGCCGACGCCGTCGTCTTCGCCGCCGGGGCCGGGCCCGGATCGGGCGCCGAGCGCAAGCGGACGATGGACCTCGGCGGCGCCGTCAGGCTGATCGAGGCTGCCAAGGCCGAGGGCGTGCGCCGCTACCTGATGGTCAGCGCGATGGGCGCAGCCGATCCGCCCGCCAGCGGTGGCGACGTCTTCGGCGAGTACCTGCGGGCGAAGGCGGAGGCCGACGAAGCGCTCCGCGCCAGCGGCCTCGAGTACACGATCGTGCGTCCGGGCGGCCTGACCGACGATCCCGGCACCGGCCTGGTCCGGGTCGGCGAGCGGCTCGAGCGCGGTGAGATCCCACGCGCCGACGTCGCCGCGGTGCTGCTCGCCTGCCTCGATTCGCGGCACACGATCGACCGCAGCTTCGACCTGCTCGGCGGCGAGACCCCGGTCGCCGAGGCGGTCGCCTCGCTTTAGCACCGCGCCCCGCAAAGAACCCCTGCAGGGGTTCCTGCAAAGAAAAATTTACGGCTGCTTCCCAGGTCGGTAACGCGGCGGCGCCCGTGCCCAGAGAGGCTGGCACAGCCCGCCATGTCACCCGGAGGTCGACTACCAGCTCGCCGTCCTCGACGAGGCGCGCAAAGCCGCCGGCAAGATCGCCCGGTAGGGAAGGACCAAGGGAGGCCCGGTCAGAGGGCGGCGCTGGTGGCGGCGCCGCTCTCGACCGGGTGGCCGCCGTCGCGCCAGGCGCCGACGCCCTTGCCGACGTGGACGACGTCGGCGAAGCCGGCGCGCTGCAGGATCGACGCAGCAAGGCCCGACCGTTTGCCGCCGCGGCAGATCGTCGCGATCGGCCGGTCCTGCGGCAGCTCGTCGGTGCGGCCGGCGAGGTCGCCGTAGGGGATGTGGAGCGAGTCGGGGATGTGCTCGGCGGCGTACTCGGAGTCGTTGCGGACGTCGAGGACGAGCGGCGGCGCCGGGCCATCGACCCGCTGCGCCAACTCCTCGGGGTCGATCAGCTCGATCGTCTGCACCGGCCGGCCGTCCATCCGCCAGGCGGTCATCCCGCCCTCGAGGAAGCCGCGGACCTGAATCCCGACCGCGGCCAGCAGCGCCGCGGCATCGCGCTCGTCGCCGTCGGAAGCGGCGACGACGATCACGTCCTCGCCCGCCGGCGCCACTCGCGAAACCTTGGTTGCGAAGCCGGTGTCGTAGGCGGAGGTGCTGAGGGCACCGGCGATGTGGGCCTCGTCGAACTCCTCGTTGCTGCGGCCGTCGATCACGACGGCGCCGTTGGCGACGCACTCCTCGACCTCGTGCGGGGTCATCGGCTGCGGCGTGCCGAAGTCATCGATCAGCGGCCCACGGTTGTAGGCGACGATCTGGGCGACGTTCGGCGGCTTGTCTCCCAGCGAAGCGACGGCGTCCTCGACGAAGTCGGCCTCCTCGAGGATTCCCAGCGCCCGGTTGTGCCGGCGCTCGAAGCCGATCGTCGAGGAGGTCTTGAGGTCCAGTCCGGAACCGCCGCAGAGCGAGCCGCCGAGGTGGCCGGGCCAGATCTCGACCTCGTCGTCGAGGCTCAGCAGGCGCTCGTGCAGAGAGCGGAACATCTCGGCTGCGCCTTCGCGCGGCTCGACCGCGAGGTCGGGACGGGCGACGTCGCCGATGAACAGCGAGTCGCCGCCGAGCACGGCCCAGGGGGCGCCGTCGCGGGTCGCGTCGCGGAGCAGGAAGGCGGTGTGCTCGGGCCGGTGGCCGGGCGTGTGGACGGCCTCGATCGAGAGGCTGCCGAGCTCCAGCACCCAGCCGTCGCTGAGCGGCTCGTGCTCGTACTCGGCTTCGGCCAGCTCGTGGATGTGGATCTTGGCGCCGGCCGCCCGCGCCAGGCGGCCGTGGCCGGAGACGTGGTCGGCGTGGTTGTGGGTCTCGAGCACGTGATCGATCCGGACCCCGTGCAGGCGCGCCAGGCGCCGGTAGGGATCGATGTCCCACTGCGGGTCGACGACGACGGCGACGCCCGATTCGCGGTCGGAGACGAGGTAGGAGGCGCAGCCGAGGTCCTCGTGGATGATCTGGCGGAAGAGCATCTTTGGAGGGTACGCCTATTCCTGAGTGGCCGACTGGTGAATAGCCATGGCGTCTGCGCATAGGTTGAGCGGACGATGTCCCTGCTGCCGCTGAGCGCCGAGGAGCTGCTGACGACGACCCGCGAGGGGCGCAAGCGGCTCGACTTCTCGCGGCCGGTCGAGCGCGACGTCCTCCGCGAGTGCGTGGCGGCGGCGCTGCAGGCGCCGTCGGGCTCGAACCGGTGGGCGCTGCAGTTCGTGATCGTCACCGACCCCGAGCGGCGGGCGGCGCTCGGCGAGGCCTACCGCAAGGGCTACGCCACCTACAAGGGCCTCGACGGCGTCTACATCGGCTCGATCGACAAGGGCGACGCGGATCGCAACGAGCAGCAGCAGCGAACCGCTGTTTCCGCCGACTACCTCGCTGCCAACTTCGGCGAGGCGCCGGCGATCGTCGCCGCCTGCGCTCCGGGCCGTGCCGACGACGGCCCGCCGATCCGCAAGACGACCCTGCTCGGCAGCGTCATGCCGGGGATGTGGTCGTTCATGCTCGCCGCCCGCCTGCGCGGCCTCGGCACCTGCTGGACGACGGTCGGGCTGTTCGAGGAATCGGCGACCGAAGCGGCGCTCGGAATCGGCGACGGCGAGGCGACGATCGCGGCGATCTCACCGGTTGCCTACACGCTCGGGACCGAGTTCAAGCCGGCGATGCGACCCGACCCCGACGAGGTCATCCGCTGGGAGCATTGGTAGACCGGCTCAGCCTGCCGCTGATCGTCGCCCCGATGCTGGGCGCGTCCAGCATCGAGCTGGTGACGGCGGCCTGCCGGGCCGGGGTGGTCGGCGCCTTCCCGGCCGCGAATCCGGGGACGGCCGAGGAGCTCGACCGCTGGCTGACCGCGATCGAGCGGGCGGCGGCGGAGGCCGGGGGAGAGGTGGCGCCGCACTGCCCGAACCTGATCGTCCGCGACCCCCGGCTGGCGGCGCACCTCGAGGTCGTCGCCGCCCACCGGGTCGAGCTGGTGATCGCCAGCGTCGGCTCGCCGGCGCCGTTGATCGGGCCGCTGCACGAGGTCGGAACGCTCGTCTTCGCCGATGTGGCGACGTTGGAGCACGCGCGCAAGGCGGTGGCGGTTGGTGCCGACGGCCTCGTCCTGCTGGCGGCCGGGGCCGGTGGTCAGACCGGGTGGATGAACCCGTTTGCCTTCGTCCGCGCCGTGCGCTCGTTTTTCGACGGGCCGATCGCGCTGGCGGGAGGGATCAGCGACGGCCACGCGCTGCGGGCGGCGCGCGAGCTCGGCGCCGACTTCGGCTACATGGGGACCCGCTTCATCGCCAGCGAGGAGAGCATGGCCGCGCCCGAGTACAAGCTGATGCTGGTCGAGAGCGAGCTCGACGATGTCGTCCTCACCGCCGCCTTCACCGGCCTGCCGGCGAGCATTCTTGCCCCCTCGATCCGCGCCCACGGCCTCGATCCCTACGACCTCGACGAGTCGATCACTCCGGACGATGCGGCGGCGCTCTACGGGGCACGGGCGGAGGGGGGAGGGCCGCGGCGCTGGACCGAGATCTACAGCGCCGGCCACACGGTCTCCGGGGTCGCCGCGGTCGAGCCGGCGGCGGCGATCGTCGCCCGCACCCGTGCCGAGTACATGGCCGGGCGCGACTAGGCGCCGCCGTATCGTTCAACGCTTGACCCTTTCCAGGCCAGTCACCTTCTGGGCGATCGCGGCGATCGTCGCCCTCTACCTGGCGGCCTCGGCGGCGCCGACGCCGCTCTACGTCGTCTACCAGGACGAGTGGGGTTTCTCCTCGACGACGCTGACCCTGGTCTTTGCCGTCTACGTCTTCGGTCTGCTCGCCTCGCTGCTGGTGCTCGGAGCGCTCTCCGACCACGTCGGCAGACGACCATTGATCGCCATTTCCCTAGCCCTAGAGACCGTGGCGATGGTCCTGTTCATCGTCGCCGGCGACGTCGTCGTCCTCGGCGCGGCGCGGACCGTGCAGGGGGTGGCGACCGGGATCGCGCTGTCCTCGATGGGGGCCGCCCTGGTCGACCTCAGCCCGCCCGAGTCGCCCGGCCTCGCCGGCGTCGTCAGCGGGCTCGCGCCGATCAGCGGCCTCGCGATCGGCGCCCTCGGCAGCGGCTTCCTGGTCGAGTACGGGCCGCTGGCCGAGCAGCTGGTTTACATAATCGTGCTCGTCGGTCTGGCGGCCGCGGCGCTGGTTGCGCTCTGGATGCCGGAGACCTCGCCGCGGGCGCCGGGGGCGCTGGCCTCGCTGCGACCGCGCGTCGCCGTCCCGGAGCACGCTCGGGCCGAGTTCCTGGCGATGGTCCCGATCCTGACTGCGACCTGGTCGCTCGGAGGTCTCTTTCTGTCGCTCGGTCCCTCGGTCGCGGCGCAGATCTTCGACCTTTCGAGCCACGTCGTCGGCGGTCTCGTCGTCACTCTGCTCTGCGGGACCGGCGCGGTCACCATCTACGCGCTGCGCAACTGGACCTTTGCCCACGCGCTCAGCTTCTCGGCCGTCTTCCTCGTCGCCGGCATGGCTGTCAGCCTCGTCGGCCTCGGGGTCGAAGTGGCGCTGATCGCGGCGGTCGGCACCGTCGTCGCCGGCATCGGCTTCGGCGCCGCCGGCCGCGGCACCTTCGGCACGATCGCCCAGGTCGCCCGGCCCCACGAGCGCGGCGCCCTGTTCGCCGCCTTCTACGTCGTCTCCTATCTCGCCTTCAGCCTGCCGGCCCTCGCCGCCGGCATCGCCGACAACGCCGTCGGCCTGCGCCCGACCGCGATCGTCTACGGCGCCGCCGTCCTCGTCTTCTCTCTTGCAGCGATCCTGGCCCAACGCCGCCTCGCCTCCCGCCAGGCTAGAATCGCCCCCGTGCGGCTGTAGCTCAGCTGGCTAGAGCGTCTGCTTGCCATGCAGAAGGTCGTGGGTTCGAATCCCATCAGCCGCTTTTTCGCGATTGCCCTGCGTGTGGGCGGGTTGGATTCGGCGTAGGTCGCCGAAACCAAATGGAACCATCCCCGCATATCCCCTCCATTTCAGGCACTAGTGCCTGAAATGCCATGGATGCGTGCGGATTAGCGCCGATTTCGGCCGATTCCGCCTTGCACTGGTCCCGCAGGCGAGGTAGCGGGTGGGGTGGCGACGTACCCTTGCGCTACGGCACGGGAGCGACTTTGAGCTTTTCCAGCGCGGCTAGCTCGCCATCGCTTCAAAGGTGCAATAGAAGTGGCGGTCCCGAACGGCGCTCGACACCGCCAACAGATCCCAGGCCCGACCTGCCTCACACAGCTCTCGGCCGGCAGCGTCGGCATGGTGAGGTGCGATCGGTAGAGCTGCATCAAGGCTCTCTGCAAAGTCGACGTTGGGATCGAGGCGGTTGTCCATTCCCGCGAGGTCAAACTGATCGGGACCGTCCGCAAGGCGCAGGGCGCGCGGATAGATGCCGACGGCCTCAACGTCATTCCAGGCATCGGCGTAGAGCTCCCCAAAGCCGAGAACGGCTGCTAGATCGAGAAGTACGGTCGCGATCAGCGACTCGCGCCTGCGCTCATACCCCACCCACTCCAGGGGTCCGCCAAGGAGCCTTTCGACCTCCTCGATCGGCGTCGCCTCCACGGCGGCGAGACCGAGGCGGTCACGCTCATAGGCATCACAGAGCCAGATCGTCGCGCTCCGCAGGAGCTCGTGTGCTGCGCTCGCATCGGTCATTGCTGCCGCCAGCGTCGCGGGAATCAGGCTGACGCCATAGAAATCGCTGATCGGGTGTGCGGTTCCTGGCTGGGCCGCCAGGAACCGCACAAGCCAACCTGAGACCTCCTCCCCCTGCTTGGGGTCGTGCTGTCGAAGCCGCAACGCCAATAGACCGACGATCTCCGCGATGCGCGTGCAGCGCACCGGATAGCTGACCCACGCCGATGCGCCACTCTCCGTTCCCAAATCGTCGCCAAGCATCTCCTCGCCGCCTTTCTCAAGCAGGCGGGTGGCGTAGGCCTCGAACATCTGCCCCGCCCCATCGCTGATTGCGGGAGTTGCCCCCGCAGCGACGGAACCTCGAACCAGACAGAGGGCGAGATGACAGGCCAGGTCGAGTCGATCGCCCGCCGTGAGCCGCTCGCAGAGCGTCGCTGCCTCAACCACACCGAGCCCGGCAATTCGCTCCGGCTCCCAGGTGCTCCAGCGCCGCGAGAAGTGCTCGATGCTCTCCATCGTGGCATTTCCGCTATCTGCGGATCCGAGAGCGGCGAAGAGCTGGCCGTCGCTTGAGCCACGCAAGACGGCGTCGGGGTTCTCGGCCAGATATCCGATCAGCGTCTCGCGGTCCCACAACTCAAGCGCGGGCTCGCCATTTGCCCGAGCGCGCTCGTTGTAGTCGCGGAACAGATCGGGTGCATTTCCGGTCAACCGTCCGGTGATGACGAGGACCGCGTGCCGAGGGAGCTCGCTGTCAAAGGCGCCGTGGCCAAGGTTGACTACACGGAGTTCATCGAGTTGAGCGCTCATCTTCTGCCACTGGGACTGACCAACGTCCCCCGCCTTGGATTGCCACGCCCACTGCTCGCCGTCCCGCTGGCCTATGGCGTCCTTGCCAAACTCACGCCCGCCGTGGGTCAAGTGGATTCGCTCAAACCCCTGGGAGCGAATGATCGCCAGCAGCGGCTGGTCAAAAGCCCGCTCAGAGACCGAGTCAAGAAAGGCGGCGACGGCGTCGGTTAGCAAGGAGCTCCTCTCTCTTTCTCTGCATCAGCTCATTGAGAATCGCTTGCTGCTCCGGCGTCGCCTCGCTAGGCAAGTTCCTCCTCTGATCTGGATGCATGACGATGCTCGGCATGACGACCTCGTCGTCGTCGTCGAGCGACCACTCGATCTTCTCGAGCGTCTCCACCAGCAGCTCGAAGGAGAATTTCTGTCCCCCCGCATCCACGACATTGCCGGTTGACTCGGTGACCGCGCTAATCGTTTTGACAAACATGGCCATGAGGCCTTCGCCTAGTTCATCCGAAGCAGCATCGAGCCCCAAGATGAGGACGTCGAAGTTGCCGGCGACCATGTCATCCCGGTCCCACTTCATCTCAAAGCCCACGAGCTCAGAGGGAAGGTCGAGCTGCTCTTGGTCCCGCGCGTCAACAACACTCGAAGCCCCGCTTTCCGTCGTCTCGGTGCGGATCTGCGCGAGCAGCGGATGCTGGGCCCCGGCCAGTTCGTTCGCGGTCGTGTACAGAAATTTCGTGAACGCTTCGTCGTACTCAGGAAGTTGAAAGAACACGCGTCGAGCCTCGCATATAAGGCGGCGGGGTCACTGAGATCGCCATGCACGCCGCCTCCCCCGCGGTTCAACTGCCGGGAGCAGTTCTCCTTTCGCGTGAGAGCGGCAGCGCAAAGGCCATCAGGCGCATACTGACCAAGACCGGGTTCGTGATTTCATTTCGGAAAAGTGGCTCTTTCCGAAACCATCTGCTAGCTTGCTTCCATGCCTTCCGGTGCCGCTCCCACGCAGCTTCGGCGACGTGCCGCGCTCGCGCGGCTGGAGGCCGAAGAGCTTGCCGACGCGGTTTCCGAGCTGCGCACGGCCTCGCTCTCGAAGCCGGAGCTTGAGCGCGCGCTCAAGCGGGTGGAGGCGCTGAGCGCACGGGTCCAGAAGGCGCTTGATCTGCCGGGTGGTCTGTCGGTTGCCCAAGCGGCTGAGCGACTGGAAGTAAGCGAGCCGACGATTCGCAAGTGGCTCGCCGAGGGCTTGCTGGAGAGGGTCGAGAGCCACAAGCCGGTCGAGGTCACCCAGCGCAGTGTGATCGAGGTCGAGCGGGTGTTGGGCACGGTCCGCGAGAGCTACCCGGCGAGGCGCTGGAGCGAGGCGCTTGCCGCCTTCCTACACGACCGCGACCTCCTGGGACAGGATTGGGTGCGAGAGGGCATTCAGCAGCTGCGGCAGGGCGAGCTGATCGAGCGCTGAAATATGGTCCGCCGCGATGGCGGGCAGGGACTTCACGCTGCGGGCGACGCCAGCGGCTGTGGCCGCGATCGATGGTCTCCGGGGCAGGGCACGCAAGAGCTACGCGGCGTTTGAGGCCGAACTGCGAAAGCAGGGCTGCCGGGTCGCCGGCTACCGGCTGCTGGGCGCCGAGGACGGTGGCTACTCCGAGTTCTGCTGCAAGCGGCTCGCTGATGACTGGCGAGCGATAATCACCTTCAAACCCGGCGTCGCCATCGTCGTCGCAGTCGGCCGCCACGATAGCCGCGCCTTCTATGCCGAGCTTTCGAAGACGCTCGCGGTCGGCGCCGTGGGGCAGGCACGCAAGGAGAAGCCAGCTTGCTGTGGGAAAGGTGGCTGGCCGAGCGTTGGGTTGGCACCTTCCGTGGCATGACGACCGGGAGCCCCGGCCTCACGCGACGACGGTGACTCGCTCGATCTCGACCGGTCCGGAGATGGGGTCGCCCTGCGCGACGAGCGATTCGATGTAGACCTCGATCGCCTCGCGGATCATCGACAGAGCCTCCTCGCGAGTCTTGCCTTGGCTCGTGCAGCCCGGGAGGGCAGGGACGGCCACGCTATACCCGCCTTCGGCTTCGGGCGTCAGCACGACCTCGTACTCGCGGGAGGTAGACATCGACGCAGACTAACTCGCCTGGGGCAGCCGATTTCGATTGCCGGCGCCAGAAATGAAACCGCCCCCTCGGGTTTCGGGCACTCTTGCGCACGAGTGCCCGAATGGCTGCATATCGGCGCATATCTGCACGCATTCCTGATCGCGGTCGCCTACTGCGCCGCTCTGGAAACCCCTGCAATTGGGCATATTTACTGCCAGTAGGAGTCCGAGGCTGGCCTAATTGCCATGCAGAAGGTCGTGGGTTCGAATCCGATCAGCCGCTTCGCGTCGAACCCTCTGCATGAGACTAGGCTGGCCGCATGCTTCTCAGCTTCCAGATGCTGCCGGAGCAGCCAGCGCAGGAGCTGCTGGATGCTGCCGTGCTGGCTGACGGTCTCGGCTACCACGCCTGTTACAGCGCCGATGAGATCTACCACAAGGATGCCTGGCTGCTGTTCGCGGCGCTCACCGGCCGCACCCAGCGAATCCGGCTTGGCCCCTGCGTCGCGCCGGTCTACATGCGGGAGCCGACCTACGTCGCTCAGCTCGCAGCCACGCTCGACGAGCTGAGCGACGGTCGGGCCGAGGTCGTGTTCGGGATCGGCAACATCGCGATGCTCGAGCAGTACGGGGTCGAGTGGCGTGGGACGCGACCGATCGGCCGCCTGCGCGAGGCCCACCAGATCATGCGCACCTTCCTCGACGAGGGCACGATCGACTTCGAAGGCGATTTCTACAGCTACTCCGGGGTGACGACCGCGGCCCGGCCCGTGCAGGAGCACCTGCCGCTGAAGATCGGTGCGATGGGTGGCCCAAAGTCGATGGAGCTGGCCGGCGAGATCGCCGACGGTCTGCACACGGCCTGCGCCTACTCACCGGAGGCGCTGGGATACGCGGTGGAGCACTTTCGGGCTGGGATGGAGCGCGCCGGCAGAAGCCCCGATGGCCTCGACCTCGGCGACTCTCTGCTCGGGGCGATTGCGCCCGACCGTGAGGTGGCCCGCCGCGCCGGGCGAATCCTGGCCGCGTTCTACATCCCGTCGATGCCGCCCGCGCTACTCGAACGTCACGGAATCGAGCCGGAACGAGTGCTGCCGGTCAATGAGGCCTTCGCCGCGGGCGACGTCCAGGGCGCGCTGGAAGCGACTCCGGAGGAGGTTGCCGATCGGCTCATGGTCGCCGGCACGCCCGAAGATTGGGTTGTGTGGCTGAGGGACAGATACCTTCCCGCGGGCCTCGACCACGCGCTGATCTCGTTCACTGACCCCTTCACCTTGAGGGCTTGGGCCGGGATCGAGGTGGAGGGCCTACCCAAGCTGGGCGAGCAGGTTCGGCTCGTCGGCGAGCAGGTCATCCCCGAACTCCCGACGCCTTAGCGGCGATCTCGACCCGCGCAGGCTCGGCCTCCCAGCGCAGCAGATCGCCCGGCTGGCACTCGAGCGCCTCGCAAAGGGCGGCGAGCGTCGCGAAGCGGACCGCCTTGGCGCGGCCGTTCTTGAGCACCGCCAGGTTGGCCGGCGTGATGCCGACGCGTTCCGCCAACGTGCCGACGGACAGCTTCCGCCTGGCCAGCATCACGTCGATGTCGACGACGATCGGCATCAGATCACCTCCTCGAGCTCGGCCTGCATCCGCCCGGCTTCGGCGTCGCGGTCGACCGCCTGGGCCAGCAGCATGCGCAGGACCAGCTCGATCAACGCGATACCGGCCGCAAGGAGGGCCACTCCGCCGATCAGCAGGACCACGCCCGGCGCCACCGCTTCTCCGGGGGCGAGCAACGTGCCGAAGACCAGCGTCAGCAGGGACGCCGCAACCGCGG
>DASSLT010000051.1:0-37134 GCA_035689305.1 Solirubrobacterales bacterium
AGTCGCTATCGGTGGTTGACTGACTCGTCAATCAACTCGAAGTCTAGCCCGAATACGGGTCGATATGGCTAAGCAGATCAAGGACGCAGGGAGCGTGGCGTGCTCTGCACGCGAGCGACCGAGGACGCAGAGATGCGAAGCGTCACGCGCGCCCCCGCCGCTGGACGAACGCGTTCAGGCCGGGAAAGGTGGCCGCGGAGCCGAGCTCCTCCTCGATCCGCAGCAGCCGGTTGTACTTGGCGACGCGGTCCGAGCGCGAGGGGGCGCCGGTCTTGATCTGGCCGGCGCCGGTGGCGACGGCGAGGTCGGCGATCGTCGTGTCCTCGGTCTCCCCCGAGCGATGCGAGATCACCGCCGTGTAGCCCGCCTCGCGGGCGGTGCGGATCGCCTCCAGGGTCTCGGTCAGGGTGCCGATCTGGTTGACCTTGACGAGGATCGAGTTGCCGACGCCGAGCTCGATGCCGCGCCGCAGCCGCTCGGGATTGGTGACGAAGAGGTCGTCGCCGACGAGCTGGACGCTGGCCCCGAGCTTCTCGGTCAGAAGCTTCCAGCCCTCCCAGTCCTCCTCGTCCATCCCGTCCTCGATCGAGACGATCGGGTAGCGCGAGCAGGCGTCCTCCCAGTAGGCGGCCATCTCCTCGGGGGTCAGCGAACGCCCCTCGTGCTCGAGCACGTAGCTGCCGCCCTCGAAGACCTCGCTGGTGGCCGGGTCGAGAGCGATGAAGACGTCGCTGCCGGGCGCGTAGCCGGCCGCCTCGATCCCGGCGAGAACGGCCTGCAGGGCCGCCTCATTGGACTCGAGGTTGGGGGCGAAACCGCCCTCGTCGCCGCCGGCGGTCGAGTGGCCGTCGGCGTGCAGCGTCTTCTTCAAGGCGTGGAAGACCTCGGCCCCGACCCGCAGGCAGTCCGAGAAGCTGGAGGCGCCGGCGGGGACGATCATGAACTCCTGGAAGTCGACCGAGTTGTCGGCGTGGGCACCGCCGTTCAGCACGTTCATCATCGGCACCGGCAGGAGCTGCGGCTCGCCACCGCCGTAGAGCTCCGCCAGATAGCGGTAGAGCGGCTGCTGGGAGTCCGCCGCGGCGGCCTTCGCAGCTGCCAGCGACACTCCGAGCAGCGCGTTGGCCCCGAGCCGGCCCTTGTTCGGGGTGCCGTCGAGCTCGATCATCGTCTGGTCGAGAGCCCCCTGCTCGGCCGCCCGCGCTCCGGTCAGGGCAGCGGCGATCTCGCCGTTGACGTTGGCGACGGCGCGAGTCACACCCTTGCCGGCCCAGGCCTCGCCGCCGTCGCGCAGCTCGACCGCCTCGAACTCGCCGGTCGAGGCTCCCGAGGGAACGGCAGCAAGGCCCCGCGCCCCGGACTCCAGCACGACCTCGACCTCGACCGTCGGATTGCCGCGCGAGTCGAGGATCTGACGCGCGTGAATGGAGGCGATCGGACTCACGGAGGCGGCAGTCTATTCACAGGCGTGGAGGGATTGCGGAGCCCCCGTCTGCGATCCGGCGAGCGCCGGACCAAGCGGGGCAAGGACGCAGGGAGGCCGAATAGCAGCGCTCTTTGGGCCGACTGAGGACGCCGCACCGCGCCGTGTCCGCCGCCGCCGGGCGCGGGCGGGGGTTTCGCGATCCCTCCTCCAACGACGGGCGCGGCTCGCGCCTGTCGGGGCAGCAAATCGCTATTCGCCGCCGCCGGCGCCTTCGACCCGTTCTTCGACTTTTTCTTCGATCGCTTCTTTGCGAGCTTCTTTGGAACTCACCGGTGGCCGCGGGCGCTGGACCAGCTGTTCGCCGGCCGGTTTCAGCACGGTGACGGTCCCCGGCAGAGCCGGTTTGATCTGTTCGACCGGCGCCGGGCATTCGGTCACCGGCGTTTTCGGGTTGGCTTCGTAGCAAGCTGCGGGCGCCGTCGAGGGGTGGCCCGATCCCTTGTAGTTGGCGCAGTTGGGGATCTCGAAGTCGGCGGCGCAGAAGGACCGCGACCGCCACTTCGATTCGAAGCCTTTGACCCATTCGCCGAAGTAGGTCTGCTGCGCCTGCTGGGTCAGCTGGGTGCTGATCTGGGAGCGGACTTCGGCCAGGGTTTTGACTTTTTCGGGGTTGAGTTTCTCGACCTCGACCACGAAGTAGTTCCCCTGGAACCCGACCGGCCCGACGACTTCACCGGTGGCGCTGCTGAAGATCGCTTTTTTCAGCACGCCCTGGAGGAATTCTTCGGAGATTTCTTTCTGCAGGCCGCCTTTGCTCTTGGTCGTCGGATCGACCGAGAATTTTTTCGCGACCACTTTCCAGTTCGCGTCCGAGTCGTCTTCGTCGAGAGCTTCTTTCGCTTCTTCGGCTTTCGCTTTGTTGCGGTTGACGATCAGGCGGACGTCGCGCGTCGGTTTGGTCGTGAACTGGGTCGCCTTTTCGGTCTCGTAATAGTTTTCGATTTCCGATTTCGAGGCAGGCGGCGCCTGGTTCGTGATTTTCTGCTGCAGTTCCTGGACGAGGAGCTGCGTTTCGACCTTTTCGTTGACGTCGTCAATCGTGAAGTCCGAGCTTTTGAGGAATTCCTGGAAGGCTTTTTCGGTCGGCCAGTTCGCTTTTTTGATCTGCGCCAGTTCCGATTCGATCTGTTTGTCGGTGACGGCGATCCCGAGTTCTTCCGTCTCGCCGCGGATCCAGACCGTCTGCAGCAGTTCGGTCATCACCGCGGTCTTCAGTTCTTCGTATTTTTTCGAGCCCGGTTTCGGCGCTTTTTTCAGTTCGCCGCCGGCGATCTGCTGGCGCACGCCGCGGCGGAAGTCGGCTTCGCTGACGTTGCCGTCGGGCACGCTCTTGACGATCGCGACGTCGCCATCGGGGACGCTCGGCTGGCCGATCCCCTGGGCGACCGCGAAGACGACGAAGAGGGCGATGAAGAGGGCGCCGAAAACGATCAGGGCAAAGCGCTTGGCTCCCGCTCTCTTCGAAGCAGTCACCTGCGCCTGCGTCGGTTTTTTTCGCCCCGATTTCGCCCCCACGAAGACGGCAGCATAGTCAAAAGCCCTAAGCGAGAAGTAAGCGGGGGCTCAGACGGCGGCGCTCTCGGCTGAACGCCGCGCCTCACGCAGGCCCGCGGCCAGGGCCAGAACCGCGGCGAGCCGAGCCTCGGGATCGCCGTCGACCCGCACCGCCGCGGTCTGCTCGCGCCATTCGTAGAGCGCCCCCTCGACCTGCTCGGCCAGCACCCCGGCGCCCTCGGAATCGAGCTCGATCCCGGTCACGCTGAGCCGGCCGCCGCGGAACTCGACGCTGCGGGCGCCGGCGAGGCCGAGCTCGATCCGCGCCCGCTGCAGCTTCAGCAGGTTCTCCGCCTGCGGCGGCAGCGGCCCGAAGCGGTCGGAGAGCTCGTCGGCGATCGCCCGCAGCTGACCCGGCTCGCGGGCGGCGACGATGCGGCGGTGGACGTCGATCTTGGCCGCCTCGAAGGGGACATAGGCGGCCGACAGGTAGGCGTCGACGGGGACGTCGAGGCGGACCGGCTCCGGCGCCTCCTCGCCGGCGCCGTCCTCTCCCCCGGCCTCGGCGACCGCCTCGTCGATCATCTGGCAGTAGAGCTCGAAGCCGACCGCGGCGACGTGGCCGGACTGCTCGTCGCCGAGCAGGTTGCCGGCGCCGCGGATGTCGAGGTCTCGCATCGCGATCCGGAAACCGGAACCGAGCTCGGTGTTGTCGGCGAGGGTCGAGAGCCGCGCCGCCGCGTCCTCGGTCAGCGCCTCGGCCGAGGGGTAGAGCAGGTAGGCGAAGGCGCGCTCGCGAGAGCGGCCGACGCGGCCGCGGATCTGGTAGGCCTGCGAGAGCCCGAGCTGATCGGCCCGCTCGACGATCAGCGTGTTGGCGGTCGGGATATCGAGCCCGGACTCGATGATGGTCGTCGTCACCAGGCAGTCGGCGTCGCCGCGCAGGAAGCTCAGCATCGTCTCCTCCAGCGTGTGCTCGTCCATCTGCCCGTGGGCTTCGGAGAAACGGGCGCCGGGGATCAAGCCGCGCAGCCGCTCGGTCGTCTCCGGCAGCGAGTCGATCCGGTTGTGGAGGACGAAGGCCTGGCCGCCGCGCTCGACCTCGCGCGAGATCGCCTTGCGGACCAGGTCCTCGTCATAGGGGCCGACGTAGGTGCGGACCGGGCGCCGCCCCTCGGGCGGGGTCTCGATCACGGAGATGTCGCGGAGGCCGGCGAGACTCATCTGCAGGGTGCGCGGGATCGGCGTTGCCGAGAGCGCGAGGACGTCGACTTTCAGCTTCAGCTGGCGCAGCAGCTCCTTCTGCTTGACCCCGAAGCGCTGCTCCTCGTCGACGATGACGAGCCCGAGCTCCTTGGCGCGAACGTCGCGCGAGAGCAGCCGGTGGGTGCCGATCAGGACGTCGACCTTGCCCGCCTCGAAGTCCTTCAGGACCTCTTTCACCTCCGCCGCCGAGCGCAGCCGCGAAACGCCCTCGACCCGGAAGGGAAGGTCGGCGAGGCGCTCGCGAAAGGTGCCGAGGTGCTGCTGGGCGAGGATCGTGGTCGGGACCAGGACCATCACCTGCTTGCCGTCGGAGGCGGCCTTGACCGCCGCCCGCAGCGCCACCTCGGTCTTGCCGAAGCCGACGTCGCCGCAGACCAGGCGGTCCATCGGCCGCTCCGATTCCATGTCGCCCTTGACCGCCTCGATCGCTTCCATCTGGTCGGCGGTCTCGCGGTAGGGGAAGGCGGTCTCGAGCGCGATCTGCCACTCGCCGTCGGGTGGGAAGGCGTGGCCGCGACGGGAGCGGCGCTCGGCGTAGAGGTTGAGCAGCTCGCCGGCGAGGGCGCCGGCCGCTTTGCGCGCCCGTGCCTTCAGGTTCTGCCAGCGTTTGCCGCCCAGCGCCGAAAGCGAGGGGTCGGCGCCGGCGCCGACGTAGCGGCTGAGCTTGGCGAGCTGGTCGGTGGGGACGTAGACCCGGTCCTCGCCTTTGTATTCGAGGTAGAGGTAGTCGCGGGTGACGCCGCCGACCTCGCGCGTCTCGAAGCCGGCGAAGCGGGCGACGCCGTGGTCCTCGTGGACGACGTAGTCGCCGACCCGCAGCTCGCTGAACGCGAGCCGGCCGCGGCCGGCGCTCGGCGCCGGCTCCTCGGTGCGGCGGCGGTGGACGAGGCGGCGGAAGGGATAGACGGCGAGCTTCAGCTCGGGGCTGATGAAGCCCTCGCGCAGGCGCGCCTCGGCGAAGGAGACGCCGGGGTCGGGCGAGAGCCGACCGCCTTCGAGAATGCGGGCGTCGATCCGGTCGAGCCCGTAGCGGGCGCGCTCGGCCTCGCCGCGGCTGTCGAAGGCGACGACGGTGCGGTAGCCGGAGCGGACCTGTTTCTCCAGCTCCGACTCGGCCTCCTTGACACTGCGCGCCGGCGACTCGGCGCGGGCGGCGCGGAAGGCCTCCTCGTCGTCCTCGCCGGCGCCGGTCAGGGCCAGAGCCGCGCGCTCGGCGAGCGGCGCGGCGACGTCGACGTAGAGGTGCTGGGCGTCGTCGGCGTGCATCGCGGTGGTGACGTCGTCCCAGTGGTCGCGCAGCGCCGGCTCGACCTCCTCGGCGGCGGCGAGGACGACGACGGCGTCCTCGGGCACCAGCTCCAGCGGCGCCCGGAAGTGCTCGAGCGGCAGCAGCTCGGCCAGGTTCGAGATCTCTCCCCCGTCCTCGGCCGCTTCCATCGCCGCCAGCTCGGCCAGCTCGCGGTGCTCGGCGTCCAGCTCGGCCGCCGGCGCCAGCTCGACGACGCCGGTCTCGCCGAGCGAGCGCTGGGTGAAGGTCGAGAACCAGCGCATCGACTCGACCTCGTCGCCGAACAGCTCGATCCGCACCGCCCGCTCCTCGGTCGCCGGGTAGACGTCGAGGATGCCGCCGCGGACCGCGAACTGGCCGCGCTCCTCGACCTGCTCGACGCGCTCGTAGCCGGCGCCGACGAGGTCCTCGGCAACGGCGCCGAGCTCGATCTCCTCGCCCTTGTAGATCGCGAACCCGGCCGGGCGCAGCGAGGCGTCGGGGACGGTCTCGGCGAGGGCGACGGCGCTGGCGACGACGATCGCGTCGGCTTCGGAGCCGAGCGCGTCGAGGGCGTCGATCCGCAGCCCGACGAGGTGCGGCGGCGGCGTCACGTGCGAGGCGTAGCCGGTGCCGCGCGAGGGATAGAAGCGGACCCGGCGCGGCGCCAGGTAGGCGCGCAGGTCGGCGGCGAGGTCGCGAGCCGAGCGGTCGTCAGCGGCGACCAGCAGCGCCGGGCTGCCGGCGAGACCGCGGTCGTCCTCGAGCAGCGCCGCCAGCAGCAGCGGCCGCAGCATCGCCGAGGCGCGCACGGTCCGCGCCTCGCCACCGACGGCGGCGGCGCGCACGTCGGCGGCGAGCGCGTGGACGCGCTCGTTCTCGGCGGCGATCTCGACTAAGGGACGGAGGCTCATGGCAGGCAAAGCGCCCGGATCCTCGGATCCGGGGCGTCACCCGATTCTAGGGGCGGCGGACCGCCGCCCCGCCGCCGCCCTCCGAGGCGGCTAGCGGTGGAGCCGGAGCTTGTGCCGCAGAACCTTGAAGCGACGCACGGTCGGCCGCGGCTGGACGTTGCCGGCGGCGTCCTTCGCCCGCACGCTGAAGGTGTGGAAGCCGCGCTTCAGGTGGCGGTAGACGAGGGGCGACCTGCAGGAGCGCCAGGGCCTGCGGTCGAGCTTGCAGACGAAGGTCGAGCGCGCCTCGGTCGAGGTGAAGCGGAACTTGACCGTGCGCTTGTAGACGCGGCGGCGCGGGCCGGAGACGATCTTCGCCCGCGGCGGCTGGCTGTCGGTCGCCGCGATCCCGAGCTCGGAGGTGCCGTAGAGGGTGCTGCTCGCGGTGACGGCGATGTAGGAGCCGAGCGGCCGGCTCGGATAGGTGACCGCCCACTCGCGCGATTCGGCGCCGTCGGCGCTGAACACGGTGGTGGCGGTGGTCTCGGCGATCATCTGCCCCAGTTCCCCTGGCGAGGCCGTCTGCTTGGCGTAGACGCGGATCACCGCACCGGCGGCGTTGGTCGTGCCGCTGGCGCCGGTCCGCGACGCGATGTCCACGGTCGGCGGCGCGATTGCCGCGTACGCGCCTCTGCCGATCAGGGTGTTTTCTCCGGCGTTTCCAACACCGTCGCCGCCGCGGTCGATGAAGAGCCCACCGTTGGCCCTGCCGCTGACGCGGGCGACGATGTTGTTCGAGATCGGTTCGTCGATGATCACGATCGCAGCTCCGCCACTGCCGGAGATCGTGTTTTCGGTGCTCTCCGCGTCTTCGCCGATCTGGTTCCCGGTCGCCGGGTTGGCTTTCGTAGAGGCGATGCGGATGCCGTTGACGGCGGCGCCGGCGATCTGGTTGCCGACGACGCGGTTGTTGGTGTTTTCGATCAGCAGGCCGTAGCGGCCGCTGTTGGCGATCGTGTTGCCTTCGACGTAGCTGGTAATGCCGTGGAGGCCGTCGAGGTGGATGCCGACGTCGCCGGCCGCGGTCGGCAGCCCGCCCGCGGTCTGGCCGATCAGGTTGCCGGCGATCAGCGCGCCCCCGCCCCGCTGGCGGATCGCGTCGCCCTGCAGCATCGCGATCTGGTTGGTCGCGATCCGCGCCGTTTCCGCCGCCGAGGTCTGGCCGCTGGCGTCGTCGTCGACGCCGAAGGCGGTCGGCGGCACGAAGGTGACGGCGCCGGAGAGGTCGAGGCCGATCAGGTTGCCTTCGATCGCCGCCCGCTGCGCGCCCGGCCCGATCGAGACGGCGACGGCGCCGCCGTTGAAGCGATTGGCGTCGGCGGCGGCGCCGCCGACGGTGACCCCCGCAGCGGCGCCGACGGAAACACCGGTCTGGTTGGCGCCCGGCGTGCCGGCGAGCGTCAGCCCGAGCCAGCTGCCGGCGATCCGCGCTCCGGCGGCGGCGCCCTCGACCGTGATCCCGGTCGTCGCGCCGGCGATCGCCAGGCCGCGCAGCGTGGACTGAGGCGCCGCCAGCACCAGGCCCGCCTGTCCGCTCGCGGCGGCGAGGCCGACACAGGGCCCGGCGAAGCCGCTGGCGCCGGTGCAGCGCCCGCCTTCGATCGTCAGCGGCTGGGTGACTTTGGGCAGCGCCGTCACCGGCGAGATCGTCGCCCCCACCCCGCCGTCGAAGAGCGGCGCGAAGGTGATCGTGTCGGCGCTCGCTTCATCGTTCGCCTCTTCGATCGCGGCCCGCAGGGTGCAGGTGGCCGCCACGGTCGCGCAGACCCCGTTGCCGGGAGTCTGGTCCTGCTGGTCACCGGTGCTGTCGACCTCGAAGCCGGCGGCGCCGGCGAGCGCAGGCACGGCGAGGCAGACGAACAGGGCAGCGAGTGCCGCTGCGCAAGCTTTCATGACAGGGACTTTCGATCGCAGGCTCATATGCCCTGCCGAACACAGCGGCTGAGCGTTCGGAGCGGTTCAGACCTGGGCGCGGCGCCGCTACGTCAGGACTTCGAACTTGCGCGTGACGACGGTGCTGACGATGCCCGCCGCCGCAGCTTTGACCTTGAAGGTGTGCTTGCCCGGCTTCAGCTGCTTGTAGGTCTTCGGCGAGCGGCACTTGGCGAAGGCCTTGCCGTCGAGCTTGCAGCTGAACGTTGAGCCAGCCACGTCCGAGGAGAACTTGAAGGTCGCGGTGGTGCTCGCCGACTTCGTCTTCGGCGCCTTGGAGATCGTCACCTTCGGTTTGGGCGGGAGTGGAAGCGTGCTCGGCGGGCCGGGCGGATTCGTCTTCGGGGGGCAGAGCGACGCATCCGTCGCGCAGGTGGGGGGCGGCGGATCGACCGGCGTCTTCGCGGTTTCAGCCAGCTGGGAGGTGCCGCCACCTTTGGTCTGGGTCGCGGTCACCAGCGTTTCCCCGGGCACCCCGGCGTAGGTGACTTTCCAATCGCCGTTGACGTCGACCAGGCCTTCGCCGAGGAAGCCGCCCAGCTCGCTTTCTTCTTCGTCCGCCTTGGAGAAGACGCGGACCAGCGCCCCCGGCACACCTTTGCCGCTCGTCGCCGTCTTGCCGGCGCTGACGATGGTCGGGACTTTGATCCCGTTCGGGTCTTTTTCGTTCGGCACGTTGTCGATCGTGCGCAGGACGATGAACGGACCATCGCCTTCGTTGCCGCTGCCGTGGTTGCGACGGATTTCGTTGCGGCTTCCTTCGGTCCCGTGGATCAGGATCGCGAAGCCGTTCACCCCGAAGATCGAGTTTTCGGTGGCAACCGAATCGCCACCGATCACGTTGCCTTTGACTTCGTCGGTTGCCGCTTCCAGTTCGATCCCCGAACCGCCGGCGCCGACGACTTCGTTGCCGAACACTTCGTTGCCCGGGTTGGCGAGGAAGATCCCGCTGTCTTCGGTGCCTTCGATCACGTTTTTTTCGATCAGGCTCCCCGCAGGCGTGCCCGTTTCGGTCGAGCTGATCCCAAATTCGCCGCCTTCGATCGTGTTGCCCTTGATCGTCGACCCGATGTAGGAGTGTTCGATCGCGTTGCCGCCTTCCCCCATCCGAATCCGGTTGCCGGCGATCACCGTGGTGGCGGAATTGAAGACGAAGACGGCGCGGGTCGACTGCGTTGCCGCATCTCCCCCGCCGGCGGCATACCCGAACGTGTTGCCACGCGCTTCGAAACCGTCGCTGTCTTCGGTGGCGACCCCGGTCGAGCCGCCGACGATGTAGTTGGCCTCGCTTTTGGGATCGCCGCCAACCGTGACGTCATCCGCGGTGCCGGCACTGACGCCGGCGCTTTTGTTGCCTTCGAACCCGAAGATGCCTTCTTCGACATGCACTGCTTTATCCCCGGCGTAGTCGAGGCCGATGTAGTTGCCGTGAATCGTGGTCGGGCCGGTGGCTGGCACGTCGAGCGGGTTGGCGCCATAGAGGAGGATTCCTTCAACGGCGCCTGAGATCACGTTGCAGCCGCCGTCGCATTTGGCGCTTTTCTGGGCGTTTTCGCTGAGGACCGCGCCGATCTCGTTGTCTTCGGCTTTGTCCACGGGATCAGGAGCTTTGGAGTCGGTGACCTTGATGTCCGCTTCCTGGGGACCAGGCGTTTTTCCGTCGCCTTTCACGCCGAAGAAGTTGCCGCGCACGGTCGTTTCGGATGCCCCCTTGATTTCGAGGCCGACCAGGTTGAAGGCGATCACGTTGCGGTCGGCTTCGAGGCTGCCGCCGATCTTGGCTTTGTCGGAACCGGGTTCGAGCAGGATCCCGGTGGCGCTGGCGGGGAGCGCGTTGGAGCCGTTGAGGAAAATCCCGATCCAGTTCCCGGTCGCTTCGAAGCCGGTGCTTTCGTCAAAGACGCCGATGTTGACCGAGCCGCTGGTGACCGACAGGCCGCTGATCTTGGTGTCGTCCGCCTTGACGGCAAAGACGGGTTCGCCGGGGAGCCCGATGACGCCGGCGCACGGGGCGCCCACGACCCCGTCGGCGGTGCAGTCCGATCCGGCTTCGATCGTCGTCGGGAATTCGATCGCCGGCAGCGCCCCCAGCAACGAGGCGACGAAGATCGCATCCGCTTCTTCCCCTTCGAAGACCGCTGGATCGAATTCGATCGTGTTTTCCGTGTCTTCCTGGTGGTTCACCTCTTCGAGCGCGGCGCGCAGCGTGCAGGTCCCTTCGTTCACGTTCACCTGCGGAACGTTCGCTTCGCAGACACCGTCATTGAGGTCTTCGTCACGTTCGTCGATGGTGTTGTCGACCGTGAATTCGGTGGCGGCGGCGGCAACCGCAGGCGCCGCCAGCGCGACGAGGAGGCAGGCGAGCACGGCGAGAAAGATGGTGCGGGTGGCCGGGCGCACGAACACGAGTCGCGACCCTACCGGCGATGGACAGTCAATCCAATTCCCGAAAATCGAGAAGTCCCAATAATGCTTAGCCCAGCGCCGCCCTCGCCACCCGCATCGCGTTGCCGCTGAGAATCGCCTCGGCGTCGGCGCCGTAGGCCTGGCGCAGGGGCGCCTCCAGCATCGCCAGGTCGCCGGCGGTTTCGATCCCGGCCACGGTCGGCTTGATGAAGCCGTCGAGGTCGGAGCCGATCGCGACGTGGGCGTTCGTGTTGTCGGGCGTGGCGGCGCGGATCGCGTCGATGTGGCGGCGGACGACCAGCGGCGTTTCGCCGGGATCGTCGGGGTTGGCGACACCGGCGCACTCGTGCAGGGGGTGGCGGGCGAGGACGAGGCCGACGACGCCGCCGCGGTCGGCGATCTTGCAGATCGTCGACGGGCTCAGCATGTATTCCTGTTCGCCGAAGCGGTAGCCGGCGTGGGTCGCGATCACCGGGTATTCGGTCGCCGCCCGGCCGCCCTCGCGGTCGAGCCGCTCGAGCAGGGCGAACGTCTCACACAGGGCCCGCTGATTCATGTGGCTGACGTCGATCAGCACCCGGTGGCGGTACATCGCTTCGATCGCGGCGACGCCGAGCTCCGAGAGCCCGCGGCGCGGCTGCCGGAAGAGCGCCTTGAAGGTGCTGTGGTGGGCGAGGGTGACGTAGACGACCCCGCGCCGGGCGAGCTCGGCGACGTTGGCGTCGATCTCGTCGATCGCCCCGCCGAGGTGGAAGCCGCCCTCGATGCAGTGCATGAAGGCGACCTTGCCTTCGCCGGTGACGCGGTCGAGGTCGGTGCCGCTGCGAACCACCTCGTGCGCGCCGCGGTCGGGGTCGACGGCGGTCAGATCCGCCTCCACCCGGGCGATCTGATCGAGCAGGCCGGCGAAGTGGCCCCGCTCCGACGGCGAACCCGGCGGCTCGTCCTGCTCGGACCCGGCGGACGGCCCGTGGAGGACCGAGAAGACCGCGCGGACGTCGCCCGCGGTCAGCTCATCGAGGTCGACCCGCCAGCGGTCGTCGCCGTGCTCGAGGCGGCTGGCGGCGGTGCGGAGCACCGCGGCGCGCAGCCTCTCCAGCCAGCCCGGCTGCCGCGAGACCTTGGTCATCGCCTCGACGGTCAGGTTCGGCGTCCCCGGCAGCGGTCGCTGCGGCTCCTCCGCGACGACGTGCATCGGGTAGTGGCAGTGCATGTCGGCCAGCATCGCGCGGCAGGTTGCCGTCATCCGCTCGGAAAGTCAAAACCATTCGGTTTTGTTAAAGCGCGTAGGGCTCGAAAAGCGCTGGACGGCTTGTCAATGCGGAAAGCCGGTCGAGCTGACCCACTCGACCTGACCGCGACCCTCGCTCGCCGAACGGCCCTCGATGTCATCCCACTCGTGCAGCATCCGCTTCAGCCGCGCCACGTTTTCGGGCTCGAGGGCGGCGACCTCGGCCGCCAGCTCGAGCGCCGCCCGCTCGGTCGCCGCTGCCGGCGCGACCCGGTTGATCAGCCCCAGCCGCAACGCCTCGTCGGCGCCGACCGTGCGCGAGCTGAGGAGCATGTATTTGGCGGTGGCGAGCCCGCAGAGGGTGACGAGCCGGGCCGGACCGACCGGCATGCCGAGGGCGGCGCCGGGGAAGCGCATCCGCAGGTTGGAGCCGCCGATCCGCATGTCGCAGGCGATCGAGACCTCGGCGCCGCCGCCGACGACGTCGCCGTGGCAGACCGCGATCGTCGGCTTCGGAAAGGCGACGATCGTGTCGTAGAGGTCGGCGAAGAGCTGCATCCGGGCGGTGTGGGCGTCGCCGTCGAGCTCCTCGCGGACGTCGGCGCCGGCGGAGAGGCCGAGGTGATCGGTGGAGCTGATCACCAGCACCCGCACCGCCTCGTCCTCGCGGGCGACCGCAAGATGCTCGAGCAGCTCGGCCAGCATCTGGGTGTTGATCGCGTTGCGGGCCTTGGGACGGTCGAGCCGCAGCAGCGCCACGCCCTGCTCGTCGACCTCGTAAGTGGTGAGCGCCTCGTCAGCCATCGTCGGGGTCGGAAGCTATCCGTTCGACGAGCTGCTCGGCATCGTCGGCAGCGCTGGCGATCAGCGCCTCGACCTGCGGCCGCGGCTCGCGGAAGCGGCCGAGGACGTAGGCGGAGACGATCTCGGGGTCGGTCGCATCCGGCCTCCCGACTCCGATCCTGACCCGCCAGAACTCGGGGTCGCCGAAGCCCTTTTTCAGGCTCTTGAGCCCGTTGTGGCCGGCGAGACCGCCGCCAAGGCGGGGCTGGATCTCGCCGAACGGCAGGTCGATCTCGTCGTGGAGGACGACGACCCGGTCGAGCGGGACCTTGAGCGAGCCGCGGGCGGGGCCGGCCGAATCGCCGGAGCCGTTCATGTAGGTCTGCGGCAACAGCACCGCGACCCGCGGCCCGCCGGGACCGGTCCGGCCTTCGTAGAGCTGGCCGTTGAACTTGCGGCGCGGCCTGCCGAGGTCCCAGCGCCGGGCCAGCTCCTCGGCGACGTCGAAGCCGATGTTGTGGCGGCTGGCGGCGTGCTCGGGGCCCGGATTGCCGAGCCCGACGATCAAAATGCGGTCGCCCTCGCCGCTGGCGCCGCGGCGGCGGAACAGCGACATGGCGTGCGGCTACTCCCCGTCGGAGTCGCCGGAATCGCCACCGTCGGCGGCGTCGCCCTCGGCCTCGCCCTCTTCGCCCTCGCCGACGAGCTCGGTCTCCTCCTCGACCTCGGGCTCGGCGACTTCTTCGACGCGGGGCGGCGAGAGGGTGACGAGGGTGACCTCCTCCGGATCGTCGGCGACGAAGGTGACGCCGCTGGGCGGAGTGACGGTGGAGAGCTGCAGGGTGTCGTTGATCTCCATCGCGGAGACGTCGACGACGATTTTGTCCGGAATCTCGGTCGGCAGCGCTTCGACCGTGATTTCGCGGGTGACGTGCTCGAGCACGCCGGAAGCTTTGACGCCGGGCGCGATCTCGACACCCTCGAGCTCGATCACGACCTCGGCCTGGATCGCCTCGTCGAGTTTGACCTGCTGCAGGTCGAGGTGCTGGATGCTTCCCCGCACCGGGTGCAGCTGCTGCTCCTTGATCACGACCGGGACCGCTTTGCCGCCGTCGATCTCGAGATCGAACAGCGCCGCACCCTCGTGGATGATGTTGCGCACGTCGCGTTCTGAGACCTGGAAGGCGGTCGCCTCCGAGCCGCCCGAGTAGACGACGCCGGGCACGACGCCCTCGCCGCGCAGGCGGCGCGAGGCGCGCGAGCCGAAATCGGAGCGCGGCGAGACCTTGAGCGTGGAGCGGGAAGCTGCCATCGGACGGGAGAGGATAGAGAACCGCGCTGCGAAGGGCTTCCGTGGCGCGCCCCCCGGGGCTGTGACACCCTTTTCCCTGGTGGCTGACGAATCGAAGATCCCGAAGGGCAGGATCCGCCGCTCGGCCAAGCTGGGCTCGATCGTCGGCGTCCAGGGCGCCCGCTACGCCGGCACCAAGGCGGCCAACGTCGGCCGCTCCGAGGAGGGCGCGCAGGAGCACCTCGAGCAGCGCCACATGGAGATGGCGATCAAGATGGTCGGCGCCCTCGGCCAGATGAAGGGCGCGGCGATGAAGCTCGGCCAGTTCGCCTCCTTCATCGATACCGAGTTCATCCCCGAGGAGTACCGCGAGATCTACCAGGAGCAGCTGGCGAAACTGCGCACCGACGCGCCGGCGATGCCGTGGGAGAAGGTCGTCAAGGTGCTGGAAGAGGAGTACGACGGCGAGCCGCTCTCGGAGTACTTCGCCGAGATCGAGGAGGAGGCGTTCGCCGCTGCCTCGATCGGCCAGGTACACCGAGCCGAGCTGCTCGACGGGCGCGCGGTCGCGGTCAAGATCCAGTACCCGGGGATCGCCGAGGCGCTCGAGGCCGACCTCCGCAACGCCGGCACCCTGGTGCGGCTGGCGCGGGCGATCGCGCCCGGGCTCGACGCCAAGGCGATCGCCGAGGAGCTGCGCGAGCGGGTGATGGAGGAGCTCGACTACGAGTACGAGGCGCAGAACCAGCGCTCGTTCGCCCGCGCCTACCGCGAACACCCCTTCATCTACGTGCCGGAAGTCGTCACCCGGCTCTCGCGGCGGCGGGTGCTGGTCACCGAGCTGGTCACGGGCCGTAACTTCGAGGAGATCAAGGAACTGCCGCACGAGGAGCGCAGCCGCTTCGGCGAGATCGTCTTCCGCGGCAGCTTCGGCTCGATCTACCACCTGCAGCACTTCAACGCCGACCCCCACCCCGGCAACTACATCCTCATGGACGACGGCCGCGTCGCCTTCCTCGACTTCGGGATGACGAAGAAGCTCGATCGCGAGCAGATCCTGCTCGAGCAGCGCGCCTTCGACGCCGCCTCGCGCAACGACCCCGAGGCCTTCCGCCAGGCCCTGCACGAGCTCGGCTTCGTCAAGAAGCCGTCGAAGCTCGACGCCGAGCGGCTGATGGACCACATGCGTGCGGTCGGTGGCTGGTACGTCGAAGACCGCGAGATCGAAATCACGCCGCGGCGGGTGATGAAGATCATCGAGTCGACCAACGACCCGCGCTCGGAGTACTTCGACCTGATGCGGCGCGAGTCGATCCCGGCCGACGAGCTGATGGGCCGGCGGATGGAGATCGGTGTCGTCGCCGTGCTCGGGCAGCTGCGGGCGAAACGGAACTGGCACCGGATCGGCCGTGAGTGGGTCTACGCGGACCCGCCCGCGACCGAGCTCGGCCAGCTCGAGTGGGACTACTTCGAGGAGCGCGGGGTAAAGCGAACGCCCGGATTGGCCGAAACCACCTGACATGAGACGAATCAAACGTGGCTGGGCATTGACGAAGAAGAGCTGGGCGCTGCTCAACTCGCACCGGGAACTGATCCGGTTCCCCCTCTACGGCGCGGTGGCGATGATCCCGCTGGCGATCCTCTTCTTCGCTCCCGGCCTCTACCTGCTCGACCAGAAGACCTACGGCGGCGCGGTGCCGCTGCTGATCATCGGCGTCTACGTGCTGAGCGTGATCAGCTTCTACTTCAGCGTCGGCCTCGCCGCCGCTGCCAACATGATCTTCTCCGGCCAGGAGGCGACCGTCGCCGACGGCCTCGCCGTTGCCCGCTCGCGCTTTACGGAGATCTGCGGCTGGGCGGCCCTCTCGACCGCGATCAGCGTGCTGATGGGGGTGCTCGAGAATCAGGGCGGAGCCCTCGGCAACATCGCCGCTCGCCTGGTCGGCATGGCTTGGGCGCTGGTCACCTTCCTCGCCGTGCCGGTGATCGCGATCGAGGGCACCGGTCCGCTCACGACCCTGAAACGCTCGGCCTCGATCTTCAAGAGCAAATGGGGCCAGCAGATCACCGGCAACCTGGCGATCGGCGCCGCGATCTTCCTGCTCGGCTTCCTGCCGGCGGTGATCCTGATCGGGGCCGGCGTCCTGATCTGGTCCTCGGCCTCCTTCGCCGGCGCCCTGCTGATCGTGATCGGCGCCCTGGTGCTGGCGATCGCGATGCTGATCTCCAAGGCCCTGAACGGCGTCTTCGGCGTCGCCCTCTACCGCTACGCGGTCGACGGCCAGACCGTCGGCGGCTTCACCCAGGAGGAGCTGGAGTCCGCGGTTAAGGTGAAAAGGGGTGGCAAGAACGCACCCCACGGGGCAACGCCCGGCACCGTCTGAGCCACTACGGTCTCCGGCAATGCCGGAGCTCGAGGTGCGCAATCTGACGAAGCGCTACGGGAAGACGGTCGCCGTCGACGACCTCTCCTTCGCGGTCGAGGCCGGCCGCGTGACCGGCTTCCTCGGCCCCAACGGCGCCGGCAAGACGACGACGATGCGGGCCCTGCTCGGGCTGCTGCGCCCGAGCCGCGGCGAAGCCCTGGTCGAGGGCAGGCCGCCGGTCGCGATGCAAGCGCCGCTGGAGACGATCGGCGCCGCCCTGGAGGCGACCGCGTTCCATCCCGGGCGCAGCGGCCGCAACCACCTCCGCTGCCTCGCCGCCGCGGCGAAGATCCCGCGCTCGCGAGTCGAGGAGGTGCTGGAGCTGGTCGAGCTGAGCGGCGCCGCCAGGCGCCGCGTCAAGGGCTACTCGCTGGGGATGCGCCAGCGGCTGGCGCTGGCGGCAGCGCTGCTCGGCGACCCGCGGATCCTGATCCTCGACGAGCCCGCCAACGGCCTCGACCCGCAGGGGATGCGCTGGCTGCGGGACCTGCTTCGGGCCCAGGCCGCCGAGGGACGGACCGTTCTCGTCTCCAGCCACGTCCTCTCCGAGGTCGACCAGACCGCGGACGAGCTGGTGGTGATCCGCAACGGCAAGCTGGTCTCGCACACGACCCTGGCCGAGTTCACCAGCAGCGGCGTGGTGCCTTCACGAGTGCGAGCCGCCGACCCGGAGCGACTCGCCACGGCGCTGACGGCGCGCGGTGCCAGCGTCGAGCGGGACGACGGAGCGCTGCTGGTCTCCGGCCTCGGCGGGAAGGAGATCGGCGAGCTGGCGCTGGCCGAGCAGATCGCGCTCCACGAGCTCTCCCCCCAGCGCTCCAGCCTCGAGCAGCGCTTCCTCGAGGTCATGGACGAGAAGGACGAGCCCGCATGAACCTGCTCGCCAGCGAGTGGATCAAGCTCTTCTCGACCCGGACGACGTGGGTGATGGTCGGCCTCGGGCTGCTCTGTGAGGGACTCTTCGCCGGCCTCCTGACCGGTCTTGCCTCGTTCGGGGACATCGGCAACATCGACGAGGTGATCACCGGCCTCGGGCTGCTGATGACGCTGATGCTGGTGCTGGGAGTGCTGATCATCACCACCGAGTTCCGCCACGGCACCGCCAGCTCGACCTTCCTCGTCGCGCCCCGGCGCTGGCCGGTCCTGGTTGCCAAGCTCGGCGCCGGACTGCTGATCGGGATCCTGGCCGGCCTGCTCTTCGTCCTCGTCAACGGCGGCCTTGCCCTCTCGATCTACTCCGGCCGCGGCGGCATCCTCCCCCCGACCAGCGAAATCGTCGAGATCTACGCCGGCGTCGTCGTCTCCTTCGCTCTGCTCGCCGCCTTCGGCCTCGGCGTCGGCGCGATCGTGCGCAACCAGGTCGGCGCGATCATCGCCGCGATCGCCGTCTTCTTCGTCATCTCCGGCCTGCCCGAACTGCTGCCCGGCACGATCGGCGAATACTTCCCGGCCCAGGCGGTGGGCAGTCTGCACGGGCGGGTCGAAGGCGACGGCACCCTGACCCAGGTCGGTGGCGGTCTAGTCCTCGCCGCCTGGTCGCTGGGCCTGGTCGCGATCGGGACCGTGCTGACGGTCTGGCGCGACTTGAGCGAATAGCCGCGGGTCGTTCGAGCAAAGACCGCTGACGCCGAGGTCGACCAGACGCCGCATTCGCTCCTCGTCGTCGACGGTCCAGGCGATCAGCTCGACGCCGGCGTGCCGGCAGATGCGGGCGAGGCGGGCGCTGATCAGCGGGTGGTAGACCCACATCGCCGCGACCCCGAACTGGGGCAGCTTCTGCGCCGCCAGCCCGGGGAGCTGGAAGCGCATCCCGACCAGGGCGGCGGCCATCGGCACCTTCGCCCAGCGCTTCTTGGTCCAGTCCTTGGTCACCTTCGGGTAGGTCCAGCCGCGGCGCAGCTTCGGTTCCAGCTCCAGCACCCGTTTCAGCGTGTGCATCTCCATCGTCGAGATCATCGAGCGCTCGACCAGGCCGCGCTCCTGGAGAGCCTTGACCAGCTCCTCCTCGCGGCCGGGCAGCTTCACGTCGAGGTCGATCTCGACCCGGTCGAGCGGCGGCTCGAGGAAGGCGTCGAGCGCCTCGGTCAGCGCCAGCGGCGTCCGCCGCTCGGCGTCCTCCCAGTCGTGAGCGACCACCAGCGGCGCCCGCTGCTCCAGCGGCAGGTGCGAGTCCGGCAGCCAGAGCACGTCGAACTCGATCGTGTCGACCCCGATCTCGACCGCCTTCTCGAAGCTGGCGATCGTGTTGCCCGGAACGAGCGCATCGGCCCCCTTGTGGCCGACGAGGCGCAGCTTGCGCCCACCTTTGTCCTTTGCCGGTGAATCCGCCGGCGGCCCCTCAGCGCTCATCGCAACACCCTTTCATTTCCTGCCTAGCGGTCGGCAAGGGGAGATGCGGATGGCTGGGCGCTCAGCGCCAAGCGGGGCGCCGCCGACACGGTTCCCGCATAGCGGCGCTATGCGGGGCACCGGGGAGGTGGCGAATCCGCGCCGGCGATCTGCGTCCAGACACCGCAGCTCCCCGCAGCCGCCCGCTAAAAAAGCTGATTCTCCCCTGCGAAGATCTCCGAGACGGAGTCGTCGGTGAAGATGCGGCGGATCGAGTCGGCGAAGGTGCTGGCGGTGGAGAGCACGGTGATGTTGCCCGGGGCGCCGGGGCGCAGCGGCAGGGTGTCGGTGACGACGATCTGCTCAATCGCCGAGTCGGCCAGCCGTTCGTAGGCGGGGCCGGAGAAGACGCCGTGGGTGGCGCAGGCGATCACCCGCGCCGCGCCCGCGTCGAGCACCGCCTGGGCGGCGGCGCAGAGAGTGCCCGCGGTGGCGATCATGTCGTCGACCAGGATCGCGGTCTTGCCGGTGACGTCGCCGACCACGTAACCGATCTCGGCCACTGCCTGGGCCGGGCGCTCCTTCTCCATCACCGCCCAGGTGGTGCCGAGGCGACGGGCGAAGTTGCGCGCCGTCTTCACCCGCCCGGCGTCGGGCGAGACGACCACCAGGTCCTCGGCCGGGTACTGGTCGGCGAACCACTGGGTCAGCATCGGCATCGCCGTCATGTGGTCGACCGGGACGTGGAAGAAGCCCTGGACCTGGCCGGCGTGGAGGTCCATGGTCAGGATCCGGTCGGTGCCGACGCTCTCCAGGCACTTGGCGACGATCCGGGCCGAGATCGGCTCGCGCGGGGCCGACTTCTTGTCCTGGCGGGCGTACCCGTACCAGGGCATGACGGCGATGATCCGGTGGGCGGAGGCGCCCTGGGCGGCGTCGATCATCGTCAGCAGCTCGACCAGCGAGTCGTTCGGGGTCATTTCGCTCTGCTCGTTGGCGCAGGTCGACTGGATGATGAAGACGTCGGCGCCGCGGATCGACTCCTCGTAGCGGCAGTAGACCTCGCCGTCGGCGAAGGTCTTCAGGGTCGCCTGGCCGAGGTCGAGGTCGAGTTTGCCGGCGATCTTCGCCGCCAGATCCATCGAACTGCGGCCGCCGAAGACCATCAGCCGCTTCGAGTAGTCGTGGGAGATCGCGGTCGAAGCCTGCGGCTGCTGCTCGATCGTGCTCACTCGCTCTTGTCCTCTCGCATCCGCGCGGCCTTGTCGGCCGCGTATCCGTCGATATTCCGTTGCGCGTTCTCGCTGACGCCCAGCGCCCCTTGGGGCACGTCGTCCTTGATCACCGCGCCAGCGCCAGTGTAGGCGGAGTCCCCGACTTCTACCGGTGCAATCAGCATCGTGTCAACGCCGATTCGAACATCCACCCCGATTACGGTCCGGCTCTTGCGGAAACCGTCGTAGTTGGCGGTGATCGTGCCGGCGCCGATGTTGCTGCCGGCGCCGACGTCGGCGTCGCCGAGGTAGGTCAGGTGCGGCACTTTGGCGCTCTTGCCGACGTGCGAATTCTTGATCTCGACGAAGGTGCCGGCCTTGGCGCCGGCGTCGAGGATCGCGCCCGGGCGCAGGTAGGCGAAGGGGCCGACCGAGCAGCCGTCGCGGACCTCGCACTCGACCAGGTAGGACTGGATCACGCTCGACTCGACCCCGACCGAGCTGTCGATCAGCGTCGTCAGCGGCCCGACCACGGCGTGGGCACCGATCTCGACCTCGCCCTGCAGGGTCGTGCCCGGCTCGATCCGGGCGTCGGCGGCGATCGCGACGCCGGCGTCGATCCAGGTCGAGGCGGGGTCGACGATCGTCACCCCGGCGAGCATGTGCTGCTCGAGCAGGCGGCGGCGCGCCTCGGCCTCGACGGCGGCGAGGTCGACCCGGTTGTTGACGCCCATCGTCACCGCGATGTCCTCGGCGATGTGAGCGGCGACGGCGTGGCCAGCGGCGTGCATCGCCGGGAAGACGTCGGGCAGGTAGTACTCGCCCTGGGCGTTGTCGTTGGAGAGGGTCGCCAGGGCGGCGGCGAGGGGCGCCGCGTC
Organism: Solirubrobacterales bacterium; assembly: GCA_035689305.1. Lineage (GTDB taxonomy): Bacteria > Actinomycetota > Thermoleophilia > Solirubrobacterales > 70-9 > VAYN01. The sequence continues at coordinate 20,956 of DASSLT010000051.1, forward strand.
GAAGGCGTAGGTGCCGGCGTTGATCTCGCGGATCGCCAGCTGCTCGGGGTCGGCGTCGCCGTCGGCTTTGGCCTCTGCCACCCGTTCGACGGCGCCGCCCTCACCGCGGATGACACGGCCGTAGGAGCCGGGATCGTCGAGCTCGATCGTCAGCATCGTCGCCGCCGCGTCGGTGGCCGCGTGGGCGGCGAGCAGCTCGGCGATCACCTCGGTCGAAATCAGCGGCACGTCGCCGGAGAGGACGAGGACGGTCTCGCTCTCATCGATCAGCGCCGTCGCCGCGCGGATCGCGCCGCCGGTGCCGTCGGGCTCGGGCTGCTCGACCAGCTCGACCTCGCCGGGGAGGCCGGCGGAGATGTCCTGGCCCGGGGAGACGATCGCCGCGACCCGGCCGGCGCCGGCCTCGCGGGCAGCGAGGATCGGCCAGGCGACCATCGGCCGCCCGCAGACGGGATGCAGCATCTTCGGCAGGCTGGACCGCATCCGCGTGCCCTTGCCCGCCGCCATGACCAGGACCAGGGGGGGACTACTCACCCGCGAATCGTATTAACAGAGGGCGCCGGGCGCCTCAGGAACGAGCGCGGGAAAGTTCTTTGCCAACCAGGGCTATCGACGTCAGGGTCCAGCCGGCGAAGATCAGGTCGATGCCGACGAGGAGGCCGATCGCCCAGTCGGCGGAGCTGGGGAACTTGACAAGGACGAGGATTCCGATCAGGAGGCCGCAGACGCCGCTGAGCCCGACCCAGCCGGCGTTCGGCTGGCCGCGGCCGAGGAAGGCGACCGTGATCCGGGTGATCCCCATGAAGAGGAAGTAGACGCCGAGCACGAAGGTCAGGGTCAGGGTGCCGTTGTGGGGCTCGACGATCAGCCAGATGCCGACGATGACCGTGATCGCCGCCCACAGCAGCCGCAGCAGCAGCGAGCCGACCGAGTGGGCCGAGAAGGCGGCGGCGACGAGGAAGGCGCCGGCGATGACCAGGATCCAGCCGATGAAGATCGCGGTCCCGACCGAGGCGACCGCCGGGATCAGGATCGCGATGCAGCCGATCACGATCGCGACGATGCCGACCGCCATCAGCCCCTTCCAGCTGCGGGCAAGACCTTCCCGGACCGTGGGATCCATCGACGCTCCTCCGTACTCCATGGCTGAGCAGCCTATGGGCGCTCGCGGACGGCGATGCGGCAATCCGACGCCCTATAGACGTTCGATTGCCGCATCGATCTCCTGGGGTGGCGATACCCTCGGGTGGCGATCCGGGGTGGTGTAGCGGTAGCACGCCTGGTTTTGGTCCAGGTAGCGAGGGTTCAAATCCTTCCCCCGGAACTGGCCGGGGGGCGCTACTCGTCGGCGCCGCGGGCGACCTTGCCGCCCTTCGAGCCGGGCTCCAGGGCCGGGCCCTTGGGGGAGGCGATGCCGAGGACGCGCATCGCCTTGAGGCCGAGGCCGAGCTTCTCGCGACCTTCGGTGGCGGAGACATCGTGGCCGCAGAGCTCGCGCACCCGCTCGAGCCGGTAGCGGACCGTGTGGCGGTGGGTGAAGAGCTGTTTGGCGGTGGCGGCGACGTTGCCGTCGTTGTCGAGGTAGGCCTCGACGGTGGCGACCAGCTCGGTCTCGTACTGCTCGTCGTATTTGGAGAGCGGCTCGATCGTCTCCGCGTAGAAGCGTTCGAGCTCGCCCGGGTCCTCGCTCATCGCCGGCAGCAGCAGGCGGTAGGCGCCGGTGTCCTCGAAGGCCAGCGTCGGGTGGCCCTCGGCCTCGCCGACGTTGACCGCCAGCTTCGCCTCCGAGCCGGCTCGGTAGAGGTCGACCGGGTCGGCGCAGCGGCGGCTGCGACCGGTCGTCAGGTGGAATCCGGCGAGGCTGTCATCGAGCTCGCGGGCAAGGCCGGCGGCGGCGCGGGCGAGCCGCTCGTCATCCTCGGCGGGAACGATCACGGCGATGTTGGCGGCGGCGTCCTCGCCGTCTTCGGTCCTCGCCAGCGACCCGGGCGCCAGCGAGCGCAGGGTCCGCATCGCGAGGACGAGCACCCGCTGGCGCCACTCGCCGTCCTGGGCGGCACGAGGCGCGGCGCGCAGCATCAGCACACCGGCACCGCGGTCGAGGTCGGCGCCGAGCTCGGCGCCGCGGGCGACGATGTCGCCGCGGTCGGTCACCTCGCGGTTGAGGACGGCGGAGACGAAGGCGCTGGCGACCTCCTCGCTCGCCCACTCCGGCGCCCGCGAACGCTCCAGCTCCAAGGCCAAAAGGGTCGTCACCATCCGCGCGATCGCCGGGTCGGGCGGGCTGGCGGCGCGGTAGCGGAGCTCACCGACGGCGGCGTCGGCGACCCGCAGCTCGACGCTGGTCACGCCCTCACCGCCGCTGAGCAGCCTCTGCTCCTGGTCCGGCGAAGCGCCGGCGACCGCGAGCACCGCGCTCGAGCGGTCGATCAGGGCGACGCTGGCGCCGAGCAGGCGCGCCGCCGCCCGCGCGACCGCGGGCAGGCCGGCGCCGGACTCGACCGCTTCCGAGAGCGCGTCGAGCAGCGTCGGATCCCCCGCCTGAGCGGGGTTTTCGCTGCTTTTCGAGGCTGCTGGCACGCCTCCATTATCCCGACCACGGCGTAAACCGCCCGCCGGCACCGCCCACCTGGTGGGGTCCGGCCCTACCGGCCGTGGATGAAGTTGTTGATCTCGGTCCAGTAGTAGACGACCACCAGCCCGATCACGATGCCCGACAGCAGCAGCGTCGCGAGGACGAAAACGGCGAGGAAGCTGGCGGCCGCCTTCTCCCAGATCCGGCCGTAGGAGCTGACCGCAGGGACCAGGATCAGGGCCACGAACGTGACCAGGCAGACCAGCCCGGCGGCGCCCCAAAGAACGTACTGATGGCCGATTTCGGCCAGCGCGAAGGGAGTCACTGCCGTGGATTCTGGCGCACTTGCGAGACGACGAGGGCAGCCGCACCGCAAAACGAGAAGGCGGCGGCCCCCAGCGCCCAGCCGGCGCTGACGTCGCTGAGGTAGTGGACATTGAGGTAGACCCGCGAGAGACCGACCAGCGCGGTCAGCACGATCCCGGCGACGACGACCGCCGTCGCCCGCGTCATCCCCGGCCGCAGCCGCAGCACGATCGTCACCGCCAGCCAGACGTAGATCACCGAGTGGGCGGCGTGGCCGCTCGGAAACGACGAGCCCGAGGCCGAGACCTCGGCCGTCCCCGCCGGTCGCGGCCGGTCGACCGCGTCCTTGATCTCGTGGATGCCGACCTGGAGGATCGTCATCCCGGCGAGCAGGACGCAGACCTCCGCCCAGCGCCGCCGCAGCGCCAGCGCCGCCGCGCAAACCGCGGTCAAGCTCCAGACGAAAACGCCGGAGCCGAGCCAGGTGACGATCTTCGAGAGGTCGGTGAGGAAACCGGAGTGGAGGTATTCGACGACTTCGATCGCGGTCAGGTCACCCGGCGTCGGCCCCAGGTCGCGGCCGACGACGACGATGTAGGCGACGAGGACGAAGAGCGAGACCGCCAGGGTCGCCATCAGCGAGGTGAATTCGAAGCCGAAGGTGCCGCCCGGCGTCACCCGGTTCCAGACGAACCGCAGTTGCGGCTCGTAGCGGCGGCCGAGGTCGACGAGCCAGCGAGTGGCGCCGTGCTCCTCCATCCAGCGCACCGCCGCGGCCCGGTTCGCGGCGACCCGGAAGTGGCGGGTGATGACGACGCCGCCGACCACGACGACGATCAGCAAGCCGAGCAGGAAGGCGCCTTTGGCGGCGTACTCGCCGGCGGTCTCGATGCTGCGCGAGAACAGGTAGCCGACCATGATGTGGGCGCTGGCCCAGAGGCCGGTGCCGAGGATGCTGAAGGGGACGAAGGCGCGGTACCTCATCCCCGAGCTGCCGGCGATGAACGGGGCGAAGGCGCGGATCAGGCTGATGAAGCGGCCGATGAAAATCGTCTTGCCGCCGTGGCGCGAGAAGTAGTCCTCGACTTTTTCGAAGCGCTCGTGGCTGATCCCGACCCGCGGGCCGTGGCGGAGGACGAAGTCGCGCCCGAGCCGGCGGCCGAGGAAGAAGCTGGTCGTGTCGCCGAGCCAGGCCGAGAACCAGGCGATCGCGATCAGCAGGTAGATGTCGATCGCGCCCTGGCCGGCGACGGCGCCGCCGAGCAGCATCACCGTCTCGCCGGGGACGACGAGGCCGACGAAGGCGCCGGTCTCGGCGAAGGCGAAGACGCCGACCAGCAGGTAAGTCCAGGCGCCGAGCGTGTTCGACACGTCTTCCAGCAGGTTCTGCAGGTCGAGGTGCCCGAGCTGGCGGCTGATGAAGTAGTAGCCGACCCCGACAGCGATCGCCGCCGCCAGGATCAGCAGCCGTTTGCGGCTGAAAAGCGGTCCCTCCTTGCCCTCGCCGGGCATCTTCACGGTAAGGCCACCAATTTCGCGCTTTGCTCGATCGCGCTAATCATCACCGGAGATCTCGCTTACTCGCGCCGCGCTCAAACCTGCCTCGCAGACGATCGCGTCGTCGCGGTCGAGCGCCGCGACGGCGGCGCGGGCGGCGGCGAGGTCTGCGAAGAGCCCGACCGTCGTCGGCCCCGAGCCGCTGAGGAAGGCGACCGGCGCCCCCGCCGCGCGCAGGGCGTCGAGGGCGGCGCCGATCGCCGGGCGCAGCGAGCGCGCCGCCGGCTCGAGGTCGTTGACCAGCAGCTCCGGGTAGGCGAGCGGCGAGGCGCCGGCGCCGGCCGCCTCGCGCAGCCGCCCGGCGAGTTCGTCGAGCTCCGCCTGCTGCCGTCCGAGTCCGAGCCGGTCGGCAGCGGCGAAGACGGAGGCGGTGCTGAGACCGCCCCCGTCGGGCAGGAGCACGGCGGCGTGCAGCGGCGGCGCCGGCAGCGGCTCGACCGCCTCGCCGGCACCGCGGACCAGGGACAGCGCCGGCCGCAGCTGCGAAGGGACGTCGGCGCCGAGGCCGGCCGCGATCCGCGGCAGCTCGGCGACCTCGCCGGCGGCAAGACGGAGGACGGCAGCGGCGTCGCCGCTGCCGCCGCCGAGGCCGGCGGCAACCGGGACCCGCTTCTCGATCTCGATCCGCAGCGGCCCGTGGTCCCAGCCGGCGTCGCGCAGCGCCGCCAGCGCCATCGCCGCGAGGTTCTCGCCCTCGACGGCGGGACAGACGACCTCGTCTTCCGGCGCCGGCGTCACCGTCAGCAGGTCGGCGAGCGCCAGCGGCTCGAACAGCGAGCAGAGCTCGTGCAGGCCGTCCTCGCGCCCGCGGCCGAGGTAGAGGCAGAGGTTGATCTTGGCGGGCGCGTGGACGAGCATCGCGGACCCCTGATCTGGCGTCACTCCCGCAGCTTCGCGGACAGGGCGGCGAACTGCGGCGGCGAGAGCGCCTCGGCACGGGAGTCGGCTGGCAACCCGAGCTCGGTCAGCGCCGCCCGCGCCGGCGCCAGCGAGCCCTTGCTGCCGTGCTCGAGCGAGCGCGGCAGTGCCTTGCGGCGGTGGGCGAAGGCGGCCCGCACAAGTGCCCGGGTCTCGGCGTCGGCGCCCGGTCCGTGGCGGCGCAGCCGCAGGATCGCCGACTCGACCCGCGGCCGCGGCCGGAACACGGCCGGGTCCACGGTCCGCACCAGCTCGACCTCGCAGGCGAGCTGGGCGACGACGCTGGGGGAGCCATAGGTGCGGCTGCCGGGAGCGGCGCGCAGGCGGTCGGCGATCTCACGCTGGACCATCACCGTCCACCGCTCCAGCCCCGGCAGCTCCTCGATCGTGCGCAGGATCAGCGGCGTCGCCACCGAGTAGGGCAGGTTGGCGACCATCGCCGTCGGCGCCGGCTCGAAGCCGGCGAGGTCGATCTTCATCGCATCGCCCCAGTGCAGCTCGACGTTGTCGAGCGCCGCCACCTTCGCCAGCGCCGGCTCCAGCCCGCGGTCGATCTCGACCGAGTGGACGTGGGCTGCGACGACGGCAAGCCGCTCGGTCAAGACCCCCTCCCCCGCCCCGACCTCGAGCACGACGTCGCCCGGACCGAGCTCGGCGTCGCGGACGATCGCGTCGAGCAGGTTGGGGTCGGCGAGGAAGTTCTGGCCGAGCCGGACCAAGGTCAGAGCGCTCCCGCTACCAGCCGAACAGCGTCCGCGCGTTGGCGGTGACCGTTCGCTCCAGCTCCTCGTAGCTGACGCCGCGGACCTCGGCCACCACCCGCGCGGTGGCGACGACGTTGGCCGGCTCGTTGCGCTTGCCCCGCACAACCTGCGGCGAGAGGAAGGGCGCGTCGGTCTCGACCAGGATCCTCTCGTCCGGCACCTGGGCGGCCGCCTCGCGCAGCGCCTCGGACTTCGGGTAGGTGACGTTGCCGGCGAACGAGCAGTACCAGCCGCGCTCGGCGGCGTCGCCGACCCGCTGCGGCGCCGAGAAGCAGTGCAGGATCACGGCCTGGCCGGCGGCGCGGGCGTCGAGCGTGTCGAAGATCTCGTCGGTCGCGGCGCTCTCGCCCTCGGGGTCGCGGGCGTGGATCACGATCGGCAGGCCGAGCTCCTTCGCGACCTCGATCTGGCCGGCGAAGGCGCGGCGCTGGTCCTCGGGGGCGGCGGTGTCGCGGTAGAAGTCGAGCCCGGTCTCGCCGATCGCTCGCACCTTCTCGTGGGCGCCGAGCCTGACCAGCTCGGCCGCGGCGGCGTCGTCGAAGCCGGTGGCGTCGTTGGGGTGGCGGCCGACGGCGCAGAAGAGCGCCTCGTGGCGCTCGGCGGCGGCGATCACGTCGGGGTTCGATTCCTCGCCGAGCCCGATGTTGAGCATCCGCTCGACGCCGGTGGCCGCAGCCCGCTCGACCAGGTCCTGCTCGTCGCCCTCGCAGAGGAAGAGGTGCGTGTGGGAGTCGATCACCCCGCCCAGACTACGGAGGGCAGCCGAAGGCGGGCAGCGACGACGGCAGTCCCGGGACCAGCAGGGCGAGCCCCAGCGGAATCACGCCCGTCAAGGCGGTGCCGCCCAGCGCCGTGCCGAGAGAGTTCACCCGGTTGGTCAGCGTCGTCGCCTGCGCGCAGAGCGCGTTGACGTCGGCGACGGCTGCAACCGCGTCCTGCAGTTGTTTGCCGGAGACCCCCTGCAGTTTCGAGATCACTTCGTTGAGGGTCGCGTTGGTGATCCCTTTCAGTTTTTCTTCCAGCGTCTCGACCCGGTTGGTCAGTTTTTCGATCCGCCCTTCCAGCCCCGTCGCGCCGATTTCGCCGCCCCCACCCGGTTCGCCGCCGCTGCCGTTTTCTCCGGCCACACCGGCCGGTCCCGTCGCGTTCCAGGAGATCCTCTTCTCCCCCTTGCGGCACTTCTTCTTTTTGGCGACGAGCCGCACCGCTCCCTTTGCCTTGCCCTTGGTCCGGTAACAGGCGTAGACCTTGCCGTCCTTGCCGACCAGGCCGGCGCCCGCCGGCTGGGCGAGGGCGGTGACCAGGACGGCGACGCCGAGCAGCGCCACGGCCCCGATCAGCGCCAGACGGCGCCATTGGCTTCCCTGGAGCACCCCAGCTCCGTCCATGGGAGTGAGCCTGCCACAAAAAACGCCGCTGTCCATTCCCATTATTTGGGCTCGAATACCCTTCCCAAGATGGCCGAGCTCGCCGACTACTACCGCGAGATCTACATCCGCGGCCTCGGCGGCGAGAAACCAATCGTCCCGGTCGCGGCCGCCGAGCTGGAGGCGCTCGCCCGCGAGCGAATGGACGAGCGCGCGGTCAACTACGTCTGGGCGGGCGCCGGCGCCGAGGGCACGATCCGCGCCAACCGCGAGGCGTTCGAGCGCCACCGGATCGTGGCCCGGATGCTGCGCGACGTCAGCAGCCGCGACCTCTCGACGACGGTGCTGGGGACGGCGATGCCGGCGCCGCTGCTGCTGTGCCCGATCGGGGTGCAGGAGATCGTCCACCCCGACGGCGAGCTGGCGACGGCGCGGGCCGCAGCGGCGGTCGGGGTCCCGATGATCGCCAGCACCGCCGCCCACCACCCGCTGGAGGAGATCGCCGCGGCCGGCGGGCCGGATGCACCGCGCTGGTTCCAGCTCTACTGGGGGTCCGACAAAGCGCTCGTCAAGAGCTTCCTCGAACGGGCCGAGGCGGCCGGCTACGAAGCGATCGTCCTCACCGTCGACTGCTTCGTCCCCGGCTGGAAGCCGCGCGACCTGCAACAGGCCTGGCTGCCGTTCCTCGAAGGCGTCGGCGTCGGCAACTACTTCCAGGACCCCGTCTTCCGCGCCGCCCTGGCCCAGACGCCGGAGGAGGACCAGGGCGCCGCCACCGGCCACATGCTCGGCCTCCAGGCCAACCCCGCCCTGACCTGGGACGACCTCGCCTGGCTGCGCGAGCAGACCCCGCTGCCGATCGTCGTCAAGGGGATCCAGCACGCCGACGACGCCCGCGAGGCGGTCCGCCGCGGCGTCGACGGGATCGTCGTCTCCAACCACGGCGGCCGCCAGGTCGACGGCGCGATCGGCTCGCTCGACGCCCTGCCGGCGATCGCCGATGCGGTCGGCGGCGAGCTGGCGGTCCTCTTCGACAGCGGCGTCCGCAGCGGCGCCGACGTCCTCAAGGCGCTCGCCCTCGGCGCCGACGCAGTCTGCCTCGGCCGTCCCTACATCTGGGGCCTGGCGCTGGAGGGTCAGGCAGGCGTCGAAGCGGTGCTGAAGATGATCCTCGCCGAGCTCGACCTGACGATGGCCCTCTGCGGCCTGACCAAGCCGAGCGAGATCACCCCGGACCTGCTGGCTGACTAGCCCTCGATCTTCGGGAACAGCGGCGGCACGCGCTCGACGCCCTGGCCGCCGGGGCGCGAGCCGAGTTCGGCGAGGGCGCGACCGTCTTCGCCGAGGGCGGCGAGCAGGGTCTCGGTCGTCTGCGGCAGGTAGGGCACCAGCAGCAGCGTCGTCACCCGCAGGCCCTCGACCAGGTTGTAGAGGACTTCGTCGAGGCGCTCGGGGTCGGCCTCGTCCTTGGCCAGCTGCCACGGCTTCGACTCCTCGACGAAGCGGTTGAGGCGGCGAACCAGAGTCCACGCGACCTCGAGCGCCTGGGTCAGCTCGGCCCGGTCGAGCAGCTCGGAGAAGCGGCCGACGGCGCCTTCGAAGTCCTCCGCCAGGGTCGCGTCGACCGCCGCCTCGGGGACGGTGCCGTCGCGGTAACGCTCGACCATCGCCAGCACCCGGCTGGCGAGGTTGCCGTAGTCGTTGGCGAGCTCGGTCTCGTAGCGGGACTCGAAGCCGGCGGTGGAGATCGAGCCATCCTGGCCGAAGCTGACCTCGCGGAAGCAGTAGAAGCGCAGCGCGTCGGCGCCGAAGCGGTCGATCACCGCGAACGGGTCGAGCACGTTGCCGAGGCTCTTCGACATCTTTTTCTCGCCCATCAGCAGGTAGCCGTGGATCACCATCCGCTGCGGCGGCTCGAGCCCTGCCGCCAGGCACAGGCCCGGCCAGATCACGGCGTGGAACTTGAGGATGTCCTTCGCCATCACGTGCAGGTTGGCCGGCCAGTAGCGGCTGGTCAGGTCCTCGCCCTCGCGGGCGAAGGTGAGCGCGGTGACGTAGTTGAGGAGAGCGTCGAACCAGACGTACATGCGCTGGCCGGGGTCCCAGGGCAGCGGCAGCCCCCACTTCAGGTTGGGGCGCGAGAGCGAGACGTCTTCGAGGCCCTGCTTGATGAACGAGACCGCCTCGTTGCGGCGGAACTCGGGGACGACGAAGTCCGGCCGCTCCTCGTACAGCCCTTCGAGCTGGGCCTGGAAGTCGGAGAGGCGGAAGAACCAGTTCTCCTCGCGCTCCTTCTCCAGCGGGATCTCGTGGATCGGGCAGGTGTTGCCGGGGCCCAGCTCGCGCTCGGTTTTGAAGTCGGCGCAGCGCGGGCAGTACCAGCCCTCGTAGACCCCCTTCCTCACCCAGCCGTTGTCGTAGACCCGCTGCATGATCTCGGCGACCTTGGCCTCGTGGCGGGGGTCGGAAGTGCGGATGAAGAAGTCGTTGGTCGAGTCGATGATCGGCATCAGCGCCTCGAATTTGGCCGCGTTGCGGTCGGCCAGCTCCTGCGGCGAGATCCCCTCCCGCTCGGCCGCCGTCTCGATCGGCTCACCGTGCTCGTCGGTGCCGGTGAGGAAGAAGACGTCCTCGCCGCGCTGGCGCCGGTGGCGGGCGAGGATGTCCGCCGCCATCGTCGAGTACGCGTGCCCGAGGTGGGGCTCGGCGTTGACGTAGTAGATCGGGGTGGTGACGTAGTAGCTCGGCGCGCTCATGCGGATCCCCACGCTAGTCGATGCGTGCGTGCAGGAAAGACGTGTGGCCGCAGTGCCGCGCTCAGGGCACCACCGAGGCCCGCGTCGGTCCGATCCTGAGCGGGCCGAAATAGAGCGTGCCGACGTTGAACATCCCGGCCTTGCGGTACTGCCCGATCCGGGCCGAGTTGGGGCCGTAGTCGTTGCTGCGGTCGCGGGTCTCCATCTTCAGCCTGAAGGTCGGCGCATGGTGGTGGGGGTTGAAGGTGCCGCCGTCGAAGAACCTGACCTTGCGGCCGTCGATCCAAAGTTCGACGAAGCCGCGGCGGGCGAAGCGCTCATGCACCAGGACCGAGGTCCACTGGCCCCGCTGCAGGCGCTGCTCGAAGGGAACGTCGAAGCCGTAGGTCGCGTTGCGCTGCCACTGCAGGTGGCGGCCGGACAGTTCCAGTTGCCAGGGGCTGGAACTCCGATACGGGGGACCGTAGAAGGAGGCCAGCGTCACCCAGCCGCCGGGCGGGATCCTCGGGTAGTCGACCGGGACCAGGAATTCCGTCGCCAGCCAGATCTCAGCCCCGGGCTGCAGCAGGCTCGGCGAGACCAGCGACGCGCGCGGGTTGTCGGTCGGGGTGACCGGATAGACGTCGCGGTCGTGGACGGTCACCCGCAGGACCCGGCGTGATCCGCCGAGCGGATCCGGGACTTCGGCGATCGCACCCGGCGCCGCGTAGGTCGTCGAGAAGGCGCCGATCGTGGCGCCGAAGAAGCGCGGCGCTCCGGCCTGGATCGCGGTCGCGGACGCGAGCGCGAGCACGGTCGACAACAAGGCGGCGGCAGTGAGGCGGCGAGCCCTCATCCCGCCACCAGGCTAGCTGGCGGCAAACTTCCGGTGATGGAGATCGAAACCGAACGCCTGATCCTGCGGCCGCTGGCGCTGGCCGACCTCGACGCGCTGGTGGAGCTGCAGGCCGAGCCCGAGGTGTCCCGGTTCATGGGTGCCTATGGACGAGCCGAGCTGAGCGCGTGGGTCGGATCGGTGCGCAAGGAATGGGCCAGCCGCGGCCACGGGCGAATGGCGATCGTCGAGCGGGGCAGCGGCCGCTTCGTCGGCCGCACCGGCATGCGCCACTGGCCGGAGTTCGACGAGGTCGAGCTCGGCTGGGCGCTGAGCCCCGAGGTGCGGGGACGCGGCTATGCAACCGAGGCGGCCGGAGCCTGCCTCGAGTGGGGCCTGCGCGAGCTCGAGGTCGAGTACGTGACGGCGATGATCGACCCCGACAACTCCCCCTCGATCGCCGTCGCCGAGCGGCTCGGGATGCAGCCGCTGCGGGAGGACGTGCTGCTGGGCGACGCGGTCATCATCTACGCGACCGCGGTCGCGAACCGGCCGCCTGGCTCGGCTTCCTAGCGCCGCGCCTCGCGACCGGTGAGCGCTTTGTAGAGGTCGTTGGCGCGGGTCCCGGTGAGGGCGGCGACGACGCTGGCGGCGGCGCGCGGCCGCGCCCCGGACTGGACCAGGTGGCGCAGGGCGTCGACCGCGAAGCCGACGTCTTTGTCGTGCTCGGAATCGGCGGCGGGGGCGATCACCAGCACGATCTCGCCTTTGACCTCGCCGCGGAAGCGGCGCGCAAGCTCGCCGAGCGAGCCCCGTGCGACCTCCTCGTGGACCTTGGTCAGCTCGCGGCAGACGGCGGCCTCGCGGTCGGGAGCAAGCGAGGCGAGCGCCGCCAGGCTCTCGCCGACCCGGCGCGGGGACTCGAAGGCGACGACGGTCTCGGCCGAGCGCAGGACGCGCTCCATCTCCCCCGCGCGCCGCGGCAGGAAGCCCTCGAAGCGCCAGCGGTCAGTCGGCAGCCCGGAGGCGACCAGCGCCGTCGGCACGACCGAGGGGCCGGGCAGGACCGTGACCTCGAGGGCGCGGTCGATGCAGCGGCGGATCAGCTTGTAGCCCGGGTCGGAGATCGCCGGCATCCCGGCGTCGCTGACGAGGGTCACGACCTCGCCGCGCTCGATCCGCTGCGCCAGCTCGGTCGCCCGCGCCGTTTCGTTCCCCTCGTGATTGGAGACGAGGCGCGGGTGCGGCCGGATCCGCAGGCGGTCGAGCAGGGCGCCGGTCTTGCGCGTGTCCTCGCAGGCGATGAAGTCGGCCGAGACCAGGGCCTCGCGCATCCGTGGCGTGACGTCGTCGAGATTGCCGATCGGGGTAGGGCAGACGACGAGCCTGCCCGGCATCAGCCCGTCCCCCGCTCGAGCTCGAGCCGGGCCAGTGCGGCGGCGCCGATCATGCCGGCGTCGTTGCCCATGGTCGCTTCGAGAATCGGGGTCTCGTTCATCGGTTTCAGCGCCCGCTCGCGGACTTCGCGGCGGGCGGGCTCCAGCAAGAGGTCGCCGGCGGCGATGACGCCACCGCCGACGACGATCGCGTTGGGCTGGAAGATGTTGGCAAAGCTCGAGCAGGCGACGCCGAGGCGGCCGCCGATCAGCTCGAAGACGGCGATCGAGGTCTCGTCGCCGGCCAGCGCCGCTTCGGTCACGGCCTTGCCGTCGACGCTGCCACCCGCGGCCAGCACCTTGCCGATCGCCGAGTCGGGCGCGCTTTCCGCCGCAGCTTTGCCCTCGCGCCCGAGGGCGGTGCCGGAGGCGAGCGCCTCGACGCAGCCGTGGTTCGGACAGTTGCCCTGGCAGGGCGGGCCGTCGGCCTGGATCACGACGTGTCCGAGCTCGGCGCCGGCGCCGGTCGAGCCGCGGTAGAGCTCGCCGTTCAGAACCAGGCCGCCGCCGATCCCGGTCCCGATCGTCAGCATCACGATGTCGGTCATCCCCTTCCCGGCCCCATAGAGAAACTCGGCGAAGGCGGCGACGTTGGCGTCGTTGTCGACGACCACCGGCAGTCCGACCCGTTTTTCGACCAGGTCGCGGATCGGCAGGTTTTCGAGCGGCAGGTTGACGGCAGCGACGGCGATGCCGCGGTCGTGGTCCATCGTTGCCGGGATCCCCATCCCGACCGCCTTCACGTCGGGGCAGGCTTCACGCGCCTCTGTGACCTCGCGGACCAGCAGCTCGACCAGCTCGTCCTCGGTCTGGCCGGTCGATGCCTCGCGGCTCTCCCACTTGGTTTCGGTCCCGTCGAGGACGCCGACGAGCATCTTGGTGCCGCCGAGGTCGACGCCGATCGTCTCGGTTTCGCTCACGCGCGCAGGCTAGCCGAGCACCCCGTTCGCGGTCGCTCAGGGAACGATCGTGAACGCCGCGGTTCGCGGCTGCGAGGCGTTGCCGGCGCCGTCGCGGGCGATCAGAATTGCCCGGTAGGGACCGGGCGGCAGCGCTTTGCCTTTGAGCTTGCCGGAGAACGGAGCCATGTTCGATCCCTGCTTGCCGTTCAGGCTGAGGGTTCCCTTGTTGACGTAGCGGGTGCATTTCGCGGCGCTGGGCTTCGCCTTGCCAGGCGCCACGCACTTCTTCCCCGCCCTGCGTCCCGGCGCCGGCTTGGCGACCGTGGCCGTCACTTTCCCCGCCTCTGAGAGCGTGAACTTGAGCGTGCTGCCGCCGACCGACTTCTTCGCGACCCGGGACGCCCGCGCCTTGGCCTGACCCTTGACCGCGAAGCGGCGCGGAGAGAACAACGGCGAGCCGAGGAAGCGAGGAGCAACGGTATCTGGCGGCGGTACCACCAGCGGCGGGGGCGGCGGATCGGGGACGAGCCTGCCGATCTTCCCCGCTTCCGGGTCCGTGAACCAGAGCGCGTTGTCCGGTCCGACGGTGATTCCGACCTGCCCGGTCATGCCGCTGGGGACCGGGTACTCGCCGGTGAGCACACCCGCGGTGGTCATCCGACCGATCTTGCCGGTGCCCGACTCGGTGATCCAGAACGCCCCGTCGGGACCGAGCGCGATGTCTTCCGGCTGACTGCCCGCCGGCAGGAGGAAGCGGGTGCGCATTCCGCTGGGAGTCAGGCGATCGACAGCGCTCGCGTTCCACATCGCGACCCAGGCGCTTCCTTCCGGACCGATCGCGATCCCGACGGGACCAGAGCCGGCCGGGAGTTCGATGGATCCGGCGAGGGAGAAGGGTGGCCCGAACTGGAGCACGCGATCGCTGCCTTCGATCGACGCCCACAGAACCCCGGCCGGGGATGCGGCCAGGCCCGTCACGAGGTGACCGTTTTTTTCTCCGAAGCAGTTCCTTTCCGCCACGAAATGGTCGCCATCGGGTTCTGGCCTGCAGACGACCGTCGCGCTCACGCTTTCGCCGCCTCCCCAGCGGAGCTGGTTGCCCGGCGTGAGGGCGATCGCGCCTCCTCTCAAGAGCGATTCAGTGACCGTCACCAACCCGGTCGGGCTGCGGCTGCCGATTCCACCCTCGGAGACCCACGAGGCCCAACCGCTGGGCGCTACGACCACGTCGATCGGGATGTTCGAATCGTGGATGAGCGGGAGCCGTTCCCCACTCGTGCTCATCCTCCCGATCCCCGGTTCGGCACCGGCTTCGGCCCACCAGAGGTTGCCTTCGGGGCCGCTGGCGATGGAGAGCGGAAAGGAGAAGGCTCCCGGGTTCGCGTCGAACTCGGTGATCGTCGCCGCACGCGCCGGCACGGCGAGGGCGAGCACCAGCCCCAGGATCACCGCGAAAAACCCTCCAGTGCGCTTCACGCCGCGCACTCTAGGGATCTTCCGGCTACGGTTCCAGGCCCTCAATGGCTGACGACGATTCGCAGCGGCCGCAGGAGCCGCCGGAGTACAACGTCTACCGATCGCGCAAAGGGCCGCTCTCGCGGCTGCGCTCGGCTGACCTCGGCAGCCTGAAAAAACCGAAGCTGCCCTGGAACCGCGACCGCGAGCCAAAACGCGATCGAGAGCCGCGCCGCCAGGGCTCCCCGCGGGCGCCGTTCAACGTCAAGCGGGTCCTGAAATGGGTCGGGATCGCCGTTTTGGGATGGATCTTGCTCAGCTTCCTCGCCTTCGCCGTCTCCGCCCAGCTGCAGACCTTCAAGCTCTCCGGCGAAGCCAAGGACGCCCTCCACGGCAACCCGTTCATCCTCCCCAGCGCCCAGACGATCCTCGTCATCGGCACCGATGCCCGGCCGCCGAACACCCAGGAGCCGGGCGCGCCCCACGAGAAGAAGTGCTTCGAACAGCAGTCGCACGGCGACGCTCCCCACGACGGCTGCGAAGCCGGCGAATACCGGGCCGACACCCTGATGCTGATCCGGGCTGGCGGCGGCACCTTCAACAAACTCTCGATCCCCCGCGACAGCTACGCCGAAATCCCCGGCCAGGCGCCGCAGAAAATCAACGCGGCCTACTCGTTCGGCGGCGCCGCGCTGCAGATCAAGACCGTCGAGCAGTTCCTCGGGATCCAGATCGACCACGTCGCGATCATCGACTTCACCGGCTTCGAAGACCTGATCGACGCCGTCGGCGGGGTCGAAGTCGAGGTCCCGGTCAAGCTCTGCGCCGACATCTCCGGCGGCGCCGGCCACGGCCAGGGCGGTGTCACCCTGCGCCTGCACAAGGGCACGAACACGCTCGACGGCGAAAAGGCACTTGCCTACTCGCGGGTCCGCGAGCCGGTCGAATGCCCCGGCCCCGGCAAGAGCGCCTTCACCCTCGGCTACAGCGACTTCAACCGGACGAAGGCGCAGCAGGCGGTGATCAACGGGATCAAGGACCGGCTCACCGACCCGCTCCGCATCCCCTACAACTTCATCCACGGCCCGATCATCGGCTGGGACGCGCCGAAAGCGTTCGTCAGCGACATGGGCTTCTTGACGATGCCGCAGCTGATCCTCGCCGCCGCGATCGGCGGCGACTCCGGCACCGACGTCCTCTGCGGCTCGCCAAAGGAAGTCAAGGAAGGCTGCAGCCTGGAAGGCCCCGAAGGCTCGATCGAAGTCCCCGACTCGGTCCGCCGCAAGGCCGTCAAGCGCCTGATGGGCTGACCCCGGGCGCCGAGTGTTG
>DASSLT010000052.1:0-34830 GCA_035689305.1 Solirubrobacterales bacterium
ACGCAGCCGGTGGCCAGATGGCGCTCCAGCGACCCCGCCTCCTCGGAATCGAGGGCCTCGAGAAGGTAGGCCGCGATCTCGTCGCGGCGGCTCTCGTGCGCGATGCCGCTCACGCCAGCCCCTCGGCCATCTCGCTGCGGATCTTCTCCAGGCCGAGCCGCATCCGCCCCTTCACTGTGCCCAGCGGCAGGCCGAGGATCTCGGCGATCTCGCTGTGGCTGAAGCCGCCGAAGTAAGCGAGCTCGATCACCTTCGCCTGCTCGCCGGGGAGGTGGCCGATCGCCCCCCGCACCTCGACCGCGGTCTCACGCCGCAGCGCCTCCTCCTCGGTCCGCTCGGCCGCCGGCCGCTGCTCAAGTGCCGAGTCGTCGTCGAAGTCCAGTTTCGGCGCCTTGCCCGCCTTGCTGCGCAGGAAGTCGATCGCCCGGTTGCGGACGACGCTGAGCAGCCAGGAGCGGACACTGCCGCGGGTGGCGTCGAAGCGGGCGCCGCTGCGCCAGACCGAGATGAACGCCTCCTGGGTGACTTCCTCGGCGGCGGCGCGGTCGCCGACGATCCGGTAGGCGAGCGAGTAGGCGACGCCGCCGTGGCGGTCGTAGAGGACCTCGAACGCCTCCGGGTCCTTGCGACCGACGAGGGGCATCAGCTCCTCGTCGGCCAGTCGCTCCGCCTTCTCTCGCCGTACCGCCATCGCTCGATCTTCGCCGCCCCGCTACCCGATTTCTAGGCGAGGAACGGTTCGACCGCCTTGAGGACCTGCTTTTCGTCCAGCGGCGTGTCGAAGGCCGCGGGCGCCGGTTCTTCGCTGTTCTGCAACCGGATCGCGGCGGCGTGGCGGGCCTCGACCTGGACGATCGAGCCGGCCGCGCCCAGCACTTCTTTGGACTTGATCATCGGCGCGGCGCCGTTGTAGGCGCTGACGCCGGTGTCCTCGAAGGTCTGCGCCAGCTTCAGGAAGCTCGCCGTGTCGTCATAGGGGAATTCGAACTTCGGCTCGGCGACCGGCTTGCCGCCAAGCTGCTTGACGGTCGCGGTCAGCGCTTCGACGTGCTGTTGCTCGTCGTCGGCGAGCAGGTCGATCAGCTTCATCAGTTCACCCTTCGCCCCGGCGCGCTTCTTCGCTTCCGCGTAGAACGCCGACTCGAGGTACTCGAGGGTGAGAGCGAAGTTGACGATGTCGATGTCGCCGCCGCCGGACATCGCCAGCGCCTTGCGGACGTAGGGACCGACCATCAGCGTGCCGTAGATCGCACCGGTGGCGAGCGCTCCCTTGAGGATCACCTCGCTGCGCGAGAGGTCTTCGCTGTCGTCGATCACCGCGACTTCGGCGAGCTCCGGGTGGGTGAGTTCGTGGTCACTCATGGCGTTCTCCTTTTCACTCTCGCCGCGTCAGCCGACGATGAAGGGTTCAACGGATTCGAGGACGGTCTTGGCGTCGGCGGGCTTGGCAAACGCCCCGTCCGGGGTGATCGATTTGCCGAGCAAGGTGTTGAGCACCGCCGCGTGCCGGCCCTCGACGCTGTGGATCGCCAACGCCGACGCCAGCACTTCCGGGCTTTCGATGTTGGCGGCCTGACCGAGGTAGGCGGCGGCACCGAGGTTCTCGACCGTTGCCGCCAGTTCGGTCACCGACTTCGCGTCTTCGAGCGGAAATTCGGCTTTCGGTTCCGGCGCCGGCTTGCCGCCGAGCTGCTTGACCGCGGCGGTCAGGGCGTCGACGTGTTCGGCCTCCTCTTCGCCGAACTTCTTGATCACGGCGAGGTCTTTGCCCTTGAACAGGCCGCTCTTGACGACGTCGGCGTAGAACGCGGTCTCGAGGTACTCGAGGGTGAGCGCGTAGTTGAGGATGCCGATGTCGCCCTTGCCGAACTGTTCGGTTTCCGACGTCTGGCCGCTGGACTTGGCCGGCATCGAGCTCGTCGTCGTGGTCGTGCCGCTGTCGTCGCCGCAGGCGGCGAGGAAGGCAGCCAGGGCGACTGAACCACCGCCGACGGCCATGAACTTGCGTCTCGAAACTCCTGCTTGGGTGCTCTCGGGCATCTCCCCGCCTCCTCGCTCGTTTGCCATCTGTCGGTCCCCTACGGGAGGCGCTGGGCGGGCGGATCACAATTGATCCAGCGGAGGACTGATCCCGTAATGGTTGGCATGAGACCCGCCGTCACTCTGCTGGTCATGGCGGCCCTAGTCTTCGTCGGCTGCGGAGGCGGGGGCGACTCCGATTCCACCCGATCGGGGTCGACCCCCGACTCCGCGGCGGCGTCCTCCTCCGGGCCCGAGGCGGTGACGATCGCCGACTTCCTCTACAAGCCCGCGGACCTGACTGTCCCGGCCGGGACCACGGTCGAGTTCACGAACGAGGACTCGACTCCCCACACCGCCACTTCAAAAGAGTCAGGCGCGTTCGAAACCGGCTCGATCGAGACCGGCAAGAGCGCCAAGGTGACGCTGGAAGACCCCGGGACGTACGCGTACTACTGCGCGTTCCACCCGTTTATGAAGGGGACGATCACCGTCGAATGACGGGCGCTCAGGCGGGGGAGGCTGCGCGCAACCGGTCCAGCGCCGTCGCAATGCGGCCGACGCCGTCGGCCATCTGATCAGCCGGAACCGGTGCGAAGGAGAGGCGGAGGCTGTTGGCGCCGCCCTCGATCATGAAGTCGGGGCCGGCGACGAAGGTCGCTCCCTCGGCCTTCGACTCGGCCAGCAGCGCCACCGTGTCGGTGCCCTCGGCGAGGTCGAGCCAGAGGAAGTAGCCGCCCTCGGGGACGACGAACTCGGCCTCGGGAATCTGCTCGCGCAGGGCGGCGACGAGAGCGTCGCAGCGCGCCTTCAGCTCGCCTTTGACGAACTCGATGTTGCGATCGAGCTCACCGGAGCGGCAGAGCTCGAGCACGATCGACTCGGCCAGCATGTTCGGTGAGATGTAGAGCTCGTTGGCGCGTTTTGAGAGCTTCGCGATCTCCTCCGCCGGGCCGATCAGGTAGCCGACGCGGACGCCGGGGCTGACCGTCTTCGAGAACGAGGAGGCGTGGAAGACGCGGCCGGCGCCGTCCAGGTCCAGCATCGTCGTCAGCGGCTCGCCCTCGAACGGCAGCTCGCGGTAGGGGTCGTCCTCGAAGATCCAGAAGTCGTGCTCGGCGGCAAGCTCGACCAGCCGCTGGCGCTTCGCGACCGAGAGCGTGCAGCCAGCAGGGTTGTGGGCGTTGGGGATGATGTGGGCGAACTTGATCGGCCCCTCGGCCAGTGCCGCTTCGAGCGCACCGACGTCGATCCCGTCGGCCTCGAGCGGAACCGGGACCAGCTCCGCTCCCAGCTGCTGGAGCAGCAGCAGGGTGCGGTCGTAGGTGGGCTGCTCGACGACGACGCGGTCGCCGGGCGAGACCAGGTGCTGGAAGAAGAGGGCGCCGGCCTCGAGTGAGCCGTTGGCGATCATCACCTGCGAGACGTCGAGGCCGCCGTGGCGCTCGGCGACCCACTCGCAGAGGCCCGGATGGCCGACGCCGGTGCCGTAGGAGAGCGCCTTCGCCCAGTCGCCCTCGAGCGCCCGCGCCGCCGCATCCCGCACCTGCTCGTGGGGGAGGATGTCGGCACTCGGGGCACCGCGCGCGAAGGAGATCGTGTCTGCGGCCATCGCGCTCGACACTAGCAACGGCGAGGCATCCGCCGATTCCTGCCTGGGGACCCCTGAACCCCGCCCTATACTCGCGCCGCATGCGGCCCCCGCCCCGGCTCCTTCTCCCTCTTCTGCTGGCCCTTGCCGCGCTCGGGACCGGCGGCAGCGCGGCGGCGGCCGGGCTCACCGCCGAAGCCGAACAGCGGGTTCTGCGCCTGCACGACCTCCCGCCCGGCTTCCAGGTCGGAGACGACAGCGGCTGCGGCCAGCTCGGCATCGAGGGAGCCGACCCGCGGGCGGCCTCCTGGGTGTTCGCCAACCGTCCCGAGGGGTGCGTCTATCAGTACGAGCGGGTCTTCGCCCCGCCGGGGCCGGAAGTGGTGCCGCCGCTGGTCGAAAGCGAGGCGATCCTCACCGCGACCGAAGCGGGGGCGGTCGAAGGCCTGGCGCTGGCCCCAATCCTGGCCAGCTCACGGACCGGCCGCCACAGCGTCCCGAGCGAGGGGCCGGCCCCGCCGATCGGCCAGGAGGCGCGCCTCTTCCACAGCAGCGACGTCGGGGTCCAGGGACGCGCGAGCGGCAACGCGACCTTCCTCTTCTGGCGGCAGGGCCGGGTGCTCTCCTCGTTGCTGGTCGCCGGCGGCGCGCCCACCGTCAACGACGCGGTCCTCGCCCGCCTCGCCCGGCTCCAGCAGGCGCATGTCGAAGCACCGAGCCCTTATACCGCGGCCGAGCGCGACGACACCGAGGTGCAGCTCGACAATCCCCGGCTGCGCTTCCCGATCCACTGGCTCGGCCGCAGCTTTCGTCCCGGGCACGGAATGCCGGCCGCGAAACTGGAATACGCCTACGCCAGCAACGCCGGGATCGGCCCACCGGGCGACAAGGCGCGCCTCGAGTACGGCCAGGTTGCGCTCGACACCTGGACCCGCCAGAGCTGGCGGCGCTACACGGCAAGCGAGCTGGGCCGTCAGATCACGACCTGGGCCTGCACCCGGCAGTTCCCGGTGAAGCTGGGCGGCGGCCGGGCCGTCGTCTTCGGCGGCTACGCGAAGGGCTACCGGCGCTGCCCCAGCCGCGGGCCGAACATCTGGTTCGCCCATGCCTTCCTCGGCAGCACGGTCGTCGCCGTCGATGCCCCGGTCTGCCTCATATCGGGATTCTGCGGTCCCGAATCCGGGCCCTACTCCTCGCTGCGCGGAATGAAGGCGGTGCTGCGCGGCCTCGTCCTGCGGCCGAAGCCGCTCTTCTGAGCCGGGCCCGCCGCTAGAGCGAGCGCAGGACTTCGGCGGCGATCGCCGCGGTCTCGGTCGGGCTTTCGCCGACGCGGACGCCCTTCGCCTCGAGCGCCTCTTTCTTTGCCGCGGCGGTGCCGGAGGAGCCGGAGATGATCGCCCCGGCGTGGCCCATCTGCTTGCCGGGCGGCGCGGTGAAGCCGGCGATGTAGGCGACGACCGGCTTCGAGACCTCGGCGGCGATGAACTCGGCCGCCCGCTCCTCGGCGTCGCCGCCGATCTCGCCGACCATCACGATCAGCTCGGTCTCGGGGTCGGCCTCATACAGGGTGAGGATGTCGATGAAATCGGAGCCGACGATCGGATCGCCGCCGATGCCGACGATCGAGGAGTTGCCGGTCCCGGCCTGTTTCAGCTCGTTGCCGATCTGGTAGGTCAGCGTCCCCGACTTGGAGACGACGCCGATCGGGCCGGGGTCGAAGAACTGGGCCGGGATGATGCCGACGTTGGCCTTGCCCGGGGAGAGGATGCCGGGGCAGTTGG
Source organism: Solirubrobacterales bacterium (assembly GCA_035689305.1). Classification (GTDB taxonomy): domain Bacteria; phylum Actinomycetota; class Thermoleophilia; order Solirubrobacterales; family 70-9; genus VAYN01. The sequence continues at coordinate 5,392 of DASSLT010000052.1, forward strand.
GGCCGATCAGCCGCACGCCCGCCTCCTTCGCCTTCCAGTAGGTGCTCAGCATGTCGAGGACCGGGATCCCCTCGGTGATCGCGATCACCGTCTCGACTCCGGACTCGATCGCCTCGTCGATCGCCGGGGCGGCGAAACGGGCGGGGACGAAGATCATCGAGGTGTTGGCGCCGGCCTCGGTGACCGCCTCCTCGATCGTGTCGAAGACCGGCGTGCCCTCGACGTCCTGGCCGCCCTTGCCCGGCGTCACGCCGGCGACGAGGTCGGTGCCGTAGGCCTTGTTGCGGAGGCCGTGGAAGGAGCCCTCGCGGCCGGTCAGGCCGGAGACCGCCAGCTTCGTCTGCTCGCCGACGATGATGCTCATCCGCCACCCCCGGCGAGCTCGACGACGCGGCGGGCGGCGTCCAGCATCGTCTTCTCCTGGTGGAGGTCGGGCAGGTTCGCCTCGGCGAGGATCTGCAGGCCCTCCTCCGAGTTGGTGCCGTCGAGGCGGACGACCAGCGGCACCCCGAGGTCGATCTGACGGGAGGCGGTGACGATGCCCTTGGCGATCTCGTCGCAGCGGGTGATGCCGCCGAAGATGTTGAAGAGGATCGCCGTCACCTTGGCGTCGGACTTGATCACTTCGAGGGCGTTGACGATCGCCTCGGCTTTCGAGCCGCCGCCGGCGTCGAGGAAGTTGGCGGGGGCGCCGCCCGCCTGGGCGACGACGTCGAGGGTCGACATGCAGAGGCCGGCGCCGTTGGCGAGGATGCCGACGTTGCCGTCGAGTTTGACGTAGGTGAGGCCCTTTTCCTTCGCCATCTGCTCCTGCGGATCGTCGACGGTGTCGGCGACCGCGGCGAGGTCCTCGTGGCGGAAGAGCGAGTTGCCGTCGATCGTCACCTTCGAGTCGAGGGCGACGACCTGGCGGTCGGCGGTGACTATCAGCGGGTTGACCTCGATCAGGGTCGCGTCCTCCTCGCTCGCGACCTCGGCCAGCCTGGCCAGCACGTCGGCGGCGCCGTCGAGCGCGTCGGCGGCGAGCCCGGCGGCCGCGACGATCGGCCGCGCCGCGGCGGCGTCGAACTCGGTGGTCGGATCGATGTGGACCTTGACCAGCGCGTCGGGGTCCTCGGCGGCGACCGCCTCGATGTCCATCCCGCCTTTGGCGGAGACCATCGCCAGCAGCTTCTTCTCGCCGCGGTCGAGGATGATCGAGGCGTAGTACTCCTCGGCGATGTCGGAGCCGCCCTCGATCCAGACCTGGTCGACGCGGAACGGGCCCTCGCCGTGGGGGCCGGTGATGTCCATGCCGATGATCGCGCCGGCGTACTCGCGCGCCTCCTCGGCGTCCTTGGCGATCTTGATCCCGCCCGCCTTGCCGCGACCGCCGATCAGGACCTGGGCCTTGATCGCGACCGGGTAGCCGATCTTCTCGGCGGCGGCGACCGCCTCGTCAACGGTGTCAGCGACCTCGCCGCTCGGCACGGCGATCCCGTGCTTGGCGAAAAGCTGCTTGCCCTGATACTCGAGGAGGTCCATGGGGAGGCGGTCGGAGCCGCGGTCGGGCACCCTATAGAACTTCTGTGTTCGGCCGCTCGGCGCTGCCGACAGTAGTAGGGGAACTCCCAAAGTTCCCCCGCTTGCCATAATCCCGCGTCGCGCCATGGCCCTTCCCAGTCTCAAAACCATCAATTGGGTGACCACCGATTGCTACGGCACGCTCATCGACTGGGAGCGTGGGATTCTCGACGCCTGTAAGAAAGAGGCCGCTAAAGACGGCTTTTCGTTCGAGGAGCAGCCGTTCCTGGACCGCTTCATGGAAGTCCAGGCCGAGATCATGGCCGGCTCCTACGAGCTCTACGCCGAGGTCCTGCGCCGGACGATCGTCAAAGTCGCCGGCGAGCTGGGCTGGGAGGTGGAGCCCTCGCGGGCCCAGTTCCTGCCCAACAGCGTCGCCTACTGGCTGCCCTTCCGCGAGGCCAACGCGGCGATGGACCGGCTCGGGAAAAAGTACGAGGTCGGGATCATCTCCAACATCGACGACAAACTGCTGGGGATCTCCCGCCGCCACCTGCGGACCGAACTCGACCTCGTCGTCACCGCCCAGCAGGTCCGCAGCTACAAGCCGGACCCGGTCCACTTCAAAGAGTGCGCGCGCCGGATCGGCGGCAAAAAAGGCTGGCTCCACATCGGCTGCGACTACACGACCGACGTCGCCCCGGTGCTGAAAATGGGCGTGCCGGTGATTTGGGTCAACCGCCATGGCGAGAAACTGGAAGGGCGCAAAGCCCCCAGCGCCACGGTCAAAAACTTCCGCGACGCAGCGAAAAAGCTCGGCGCGTCCTGAGCGTCTTCTAGCTTTCAGGCCGCAACTCCGGTGGCAGGCGCCGGTTTTGGCCGAGTAGGCGTCATTCGCTCTCTCTTGATGGACAGGTTCGCTCAACTCAGCACTCATTCGCGTGCCCTGACGGCCGCACGGCTCGCCTTCGCCGCGAGCCTGCTGGCGCTGCTCTGCGTCATCGGCCTCCGCGCCGAGGGCGCCAGCGCCGCCGCCACCTCGGCCAAACAGAAACCGAGCTTCGTCGTGATCCAGACCGACGACCAGACCCTGGACCAGCTCTACGCCGAATTCACCCCGGTCGGCGGCGCCACGATCAAGGCGATGCCGTACACGCTCGAACTGATCGCCGGCAAAGGTGTCACCTTCAGCCGCTACTACGTCTCCTACCCGCTCTGCTGCCCCTCCCGGGTCAGCCTTCTGACCGGGCGCTACGCGCACAACCACAACGTGCGCGGCAACGTGCCGCCGGAAGGCGGCTACACCGGCTTCTCGATCCGCAACGCCTACAGCCACAACATCGCCACCTGGCTGCAGGGAGCGGGCTACCGGACGATCCACGTCGGCAAGTTCCTCAACGGCTACGGCGACGAACCGTTCGACAACGGCCGCACGGTGCCGCCCGGCTGGAGTGCCTGGCACACCGTCCTCAACGCCGACACCGACCACTACTTCTACGGCTACACGCTCAACGACAACGGCTCGATCGACGGCCCCTTCGGCGACTCGGGGAGCTGGGAAACGCGCGAATACGGCGCGATCGACGACTTCGGCTGCCCCTTTGCGCCGCTCAACGGCCAGCCCTGCCTGTATGAGACCGACATCTTCAACCGGATCGCGACCGAAGAGCTGGCGGGCACCTCGCCCGAACAGCCCTTCTACCTGCAGGTCGACTACACGGCCCCGCACGGGGACTTCCGCAAGCCGGCGGGGCCGGAGCCGGCGACCCGCCACTACAACACCTTCGCCGGTGCGCCCTTCCCGCACGGGCCCTCGGAAGGCTTCAACGAGGGCAACGTCAACGACAAGCCGCGCTTCATCCGCGAAGCCTCGTACCTGTCCCCGACCGACATTCACACCTACCGCATCTACTACCAGAAGGCGCTGGAGTCGCTGCGCTCGGTCGACGAAGGCGTCAAACAGATCGTCGACACGCTCGGCGCCCTGCACCGGCTGCGCAACACCTACATCATCTTCACTTCCGACAACGGCTTCTTCTACGGCGAGCACCGCCTCACCGGCGGCAAGTTCCTCGCCTACGAGCCCTCGACCCACCTGCCGTTCCTGATGCGCGGACCGGGGATCAAACCGGGCACCGAAACCGGACAGCTCGCCTCCAACGTCGACATCGCGCCGACGGTTCTCGAACTCGCCGGCGTCACCGCCGACAAAAGCATCGACGGCAGTTCGCTCTACCCCTATGCGCACGACTCGGCGCTGCGGACGCGGCGGCCGGTCCTGTTCGAGTCCTTCGTCCAGACCAACGACGTCGAAGAGAACGGCGGCGGTCCCGCCTCGACGCCGACCCCGCTTGCCACCGGCGCCAGCGGCGGCGGCCCCGGCGTCAACAGCCGCCCCAAGAGCCTGCCGCCGCAGAACGAAAACGGCGCCAAGAGGGGCGCCAGCGCCTCGATCGTGGCACCGCCGAAAAACTACTACGGGATCATCTACGGCCCCTGGAAGTACATCGAGTGGCCGGACGGCGAGAAAGAGCTCTACGACCTGACCAAGGACCCCTACGAGCTCAACAACAAAGCCCGCGATCCCAACCTGTTCCCGATCCGCGGCTTCCTCCACAACGAACTCGTCCGCCTCGAGACCTGCAAAGGCCGCGTCTGCCAGGAAGTCGCCCCGAAGCTGCCGCTGACCAAGCGCGAGCAGTTGAAGATCAAGCGGCAGAAAGAAAAGGAACAGCGGGAACGGGAACAGCGGCAGAAAGAACGCGAACAGAAAGCGAAACACCACCAGAAATAGGTGGTGTTGGTTGTGTGTGGAGGGGGTGGGGGTACCCCTCTGGGAACACTGCTCGCTGTACTCGCCGTTGAGGTTCCCAGAGAGGTACCCCCACCCCCTCCCAACGGCACGTCACTTTGATTTCTGGCGGTGGCAGGTTTCTTGGGAGCTTCGGGCCTTCGAAGCGTGGTTGAGCTTCGTCTCGCATAGCGGTACGAAGCTCAACCACGCTCCATCCCTCGGAAGCTTCTGCGAGCTGAGCGCTTCAAGGAGACGGGGAGTTCCGGGGTCTCGTCACCGGCTGCGAGGGAGCAGGCCTCGAATCGTCAAGGCAGGTCCGGGGGACCCCTCCCGGAGCCTCAACGGCGAGTACAGCGAGCAGTGCTCCGGGAGGGGTCCCCCGGACCTGCCTAAACCTTCAAGGATCTACTCGATCGTCGCCAGGACGTCGCCGGAGTTCACGGCGTCGCCCTCTTTGATCGCCAGCGAGGTCACTTTGCCGGCCCGATGCGCCGCGATCTCGTTCTCCATCTTCATCGCCTCGATCACGCAGACCAGGTCGCCCTCGGCGACCTCGGCGCCCTCCTCGACGACGACTTTGAAGACGCTGCCCTGGAGGGGGGCGACCAGTTTCTCGCTCGAGGATCCGCCGCCGCCGCCGGCTTTGCGTTCGCGTTTCGGCGGCTTCTTGCCGCCGGCCGCGGGGGCCGCGGCGCTGCCGGCGACGGCCTCGCCGATCACCTTGACGTCGAAGAGCTTGCCGGAGACCTCGACCTTGTAGTCGCGGGTGACGATCTCACCGCCGTCCTCACTCGGCTCCGGCGGCTTCGCGTCGGCCGGAGCGGTCGACTTCAGCCACTCGTTGTCCTCCATCAGGTCGCGGCAGGTCTCGCCCTTGGCCCACTGCTCGGTGGCGAGAATCGCTTCGTGGAAGGGGATCAGGGTCGTCAGGCCGCCGGAGTCGTATTCGGACAGCGCCCGCAGCATCCGCCGGGTCGCGTGCTCGCGGTCGACGTCCCAGACGATCAGCTTGGCCACCATCGGGTCGTACATCGGCGTCACCTCGGAGCCGCCCTCGACCCCGGAGTCGACGCGCACACCCGGCCCCGACGGCTCCCGGTAGGAGTCGCCGATCGGTCCTGGCGCCGGCGCGAATTTCTTGTGCGCGGCCTCGGCGTTGATCCGGCACTCGATCGACCAGCCGCGCAGGTCGACGTCGTCCTGCCCGAGCGAGAGCGGCTCGCCGGCGGCGACCAGGATCTGCTCGCGGACGATGTCGACGCCGCTGATCATCTCGGTCACGCAGTGCTCGACCTGGACCCGGGTGTTCATCTCGAGGAAGAAGTACTCGTCGCCGACCTGCATGCCCTCGATCGTGCCGGCGCCGCGGTAGCCGACGGCGGCGGCCGCGTCGGTCGCGATTTTCCCGATCCGCGCCCGCATCTCCTCGTCGACGTGGGGGCCGGGCGCCTCCTCGATCACCTTCTGGTGGCGGCGCTGGATCGAGCAGTCGCGCTCGCCGAGATGGATCACGTTGCCGTGCGAGTCGGCGAGGACCTGGACCTCGACGTGGCGCGGGTCCTCGAGGTAGCGCTCGACGTAGACGCGGTCGTCGGAGAAGAACTTCTCGCCTTCGCGGGCGGAGCCCTCGAAGGCCTCGGCGAGGTCGTCGGGCGTCATCGCCACGCGGAAGCCCTTGCCGCCACCGCCGCCGGCGGCCTTGCAGGCGACCGGGTAGCCGGCTTCCTCGGCCTGCTGGCGCGCCTCGTCGAGGTCTTTGGCGACCTCGGTCGAGCCGGGGACGATCGGGACGCCGGCCTTCTCCATGATCTCGCGCGCCCGCGTCTTCGAGCCCATCGCTTCGATCGCCTCCGGCGGCGGCCCGATCCAGGTGATGCCCGCCTCGTCGCAGGCGCGGGCCATCTCGGCGTTCTCGGCGAGGAAGCCATAGCCGGGGTGAATCCCTTCCGCCCCGGCCTCCTTCGCAGTCGCGATGATCTTGGCGATGTCGAGGTAGCTCTCGGCCGGGACCGCAGGACCGATCAAGTAGGCCTCGTCGGCCTCGCGCACGTGGGGCGCGTCGCGATCGATCTCGGAGTAGACGGCGACCGAGACGATGCCCATCTCCTTCAACGTGCGGGCGACGCGAATGGCGATCTCGCCTCGGTTGGCAATCAGAACCTTCTGGAACACGGCGGGGCAGTCTATTTGGGTGGGCGAAGAGAGGTCGTGCTCCCCCCCCTGAGAACACTGCTCGCTTTACTCGCCGTTGAGGTTCTCAGAGGGGGGAGCACGACCTCTTCCCACAGGCCACAGCTAGGCTGCGGCGTCGTGTTGATCGAGCTGCAGTCTCATTCGACCCACTCCGACGGGCAGCTGCCGGCAGGCGAGGTCGTTGCGGAAGCTGCGAAGGCGGGGGTTACGACGCTGGCTCTGACCGACCACGACGCCGTCGCCGGAGTGCCCGAGGCCGCGGCGGCGGCCGAGCGGCTGGGGATCGAGCTGGTGCCGGCGGTGGAGATGTCCTGCGTCCACGAGTACGCCGAAGACCTCCACATCTGCGGCTACTGGATCGACATCGAGGCGATGGCGCCGGCCTGCGAGCGCGCCCAGCAGGAGCGCCGCGACCGCGCCGGCGAGATCGTCGAGAACCTGCGCCGCGAGGGCTTCGACCTGACCCTCGAGGACGCGATCCGCGAAGCCGGCGGCGCCGACTCGATCGGCCGCCCCCACATCGCCAAGGCGGCGGGCGCGACCGGTGACCTCGGCCCCTTCTTCGAGGAGTACCTGGTGCCGGGCGCGAAGGCGTTCGTGCCGCGGCGCTGGCCCAACGCCGAGGAGGCGATCGAGCTGATCCGCGGCGCCGGCGGCGCCGCCGTGATCGCCCACCCCTATTGGGACATCTCCGAGCCGCAGGAGGTCGAGGACCTGATCCGCACGCTGCGGCCGGACGGGGTCGAGACCTTCTATCCCCCCCACACCGAAGCGCAGACCCGGCACCTGCTCGAGCTCTGCGAGGAGCTCGGCATGGTGCCGACCGCCTCCTCCGACTTCCACGGCCCGACGCACAAGACCTTCGCCGAGTTCGGCGCCTACGACACCTACGGGCTCGGCCAGCCGCAGGTGCCGCCAAAGCCGTAAGCGCTTTCTTTGGCTACCCTAATTAGGTCTACCTAATTAGGGCTCCCTAAAAGCAGTGCCCAACGAGGGAGCCGATCCGAAAGGAGCGAAGCCCTTGTATCTGGTGATGAACGTGGTCCACGTGACCGAGGAGCGCCGGGAGGCCTTCGAGCGCGCCTTCCTCGAGCGTGAAAGTCACGTCCACAAAGCGGAGGGCTTCGCCGGCTTCGAGCTGCTGCGACGCGATCGCGACGGCGAGTACGTCGTCCTCAGCCGCTGGGAGAGCAAGGGGGCCTTCAGCGGCTGGGTCAACAGCGACCTCTTCAAGATGAGCCACCGCCACGCCGACGGCGAGCTCGCCCACGGCAGCGAGGTGCGCAACTACGACGTGATCGACAGCCGGGTGGTGGCGTGAAGCGCCCGCTCGTGGTCGCGCTGCTGGCGATCGCCCTCTGCCTCCCCGCCACCGCCGAAGCGGCCCCGAAGCGGATCGTCGCCCTCACCCCCTTCGCCGCCAACACCCTGGCCCGGCTCGACGTCACCCCGGTCGGCATCGGCCAGACCCTGGGCGGCAACGAACGCTTCTCGCCGAAACTGAAGGGGGTCGAGGTGCTGCCTCTCTCGCACCCCAACGGGCCCAACCTCGAGCAGCTCGCCTCGCTCGACCCCGACCTCGTGCTCTCGACCCGGACCTGGGCGAAAGGCAACCAGGCGATGCGCAGCCTCGGAATCCGGGTCGTCGTCCAGGAGCCGGTCTCGATCGCCGGCGCCTACGCCGACACCTACAAGATCGGGATGCTGGTCGGGCGCAAGGCGGAAGCCCGGGCGCAGCTGAAATCGATGCGGGCCCGGGTTGACGCGGCCGAGCAGGGGATCAGCAAGCACCCGAAGGTGATGCTGATCCTCGGCGTCGGCCGCACCCCGTTCGTGATGCTGCCGAGCAGCTGGGGCGGTGACGTCGTCGAACACGCCGGCGGCGAACTGCTGACCGGGGGGGTCCACTCCGGCTCCGGCTTCGAGCGGATCTCCGACGAAGTCGTCGTCGCCGAAAACCCGGACGTCATCATCGCCGTCCCCCACGCCGAGGCCGACGACATCCCCAGCCTCGCCGAGTACCTGCGCTCGAACCCGGCCTGGTCTTCGACCAGCGCGGCCCGCACCGGCCAGGTCTACATCTCCGTTGACAACTCGCTGCTGCAGGCGGGTACCGACATCGCCCGCACGATTCGCAAAGTCCGCAGCCAATACCTGAAGAACTGAGAGCTGTTGACCCGACGTACGCTGGTCCTCGCGGGGCTGATCACGGCCCTCGTCCTCGCGATCCTCGCCTCGCTCGCTCTCGGCGCGGTCAGGGTCCCGGTCTCCGAAGTGATCGACATCCTGCTCGGCAACGGCCACGGCGGACCGAACCAGCAGATCATCGAGAGCCTGCGGCTGCCGCGGACGGTCGAGGCCCTGATCGTCGGCGCGGCGCTGGGGATCGCCGGCGCGATCCTGCAGGGAGCGCTCGCCAACCCGCTCGCGTCGCCCGACGTGATCGGGGTCACCGCCGGCTCCGGGTTCGGCGCGATCCTGATCATCATCCTCTTCCCCGGCTCGATCGCGCTGCTGCCGGTCGGGGCGCTCTTCTTCGGCCTGCTGGCGGCGACGCTGGTCTTCGTCTTCGCCTGGTCGGGCCGCAATAAGGGCAGCGTCGGCAAGGTCGTCCTCGCCGGGATCGGGATGCTCTCGCTGTTCACCGCCGGCACCACCGGGCTGCTCGCCGCCTATCCCGACCGGGCACCTTCGGCGATCTTCTTCATCGCCGGCGGCCTCACCTCGAGCGGCTGGGAAGAGATGCAGACGATCTGGCCGTATTTCGCGGTCGGCTTCGTGATCGCGCTGGCCATGATCCGGCCGCTCGACCGCCTCGCGCTCGGCGACGACGTCGCCGCCTCGCTCGGCTCGCGGCCGCAGCTGATCCGGCTCGGGGCGGGGATCGCGGCGGCGCTGCTGGCGGCGGCCTCGGCGGCGATCGCCGGCCTGCTCGGCTTCCTCGGCCTGGTCGTCCCGCACGTCGTCCGCATGGCCGGCGGCAGCTCCAGCCACACCTACGTCGTCCCCGCCTCGGCGATCGGCGGCGCGGCGCTGCTGGCGGCCGGGGACACGCTGGCGCGGGCCCTGCGGGCGCCGATCGAAATGCCGGTCGGTCCGTTCATGGTCGTGCTCGGGGTGCCGCTCTTCCTCTGGCTGCTGCGGAAGGCGGTCTGAGCCCGGTGGCCGCGGATCACAAGCTGCTCAGCGCCGAGGGCATCGAGGTCGAGCTCGGCGGCAATCGGATCCTGCGCGGCGCCGCGCTCGAGCTAGAGCGCGGCGAGCTGGTCGCGATCGTCGGCCCCAACGGCGCCGGCAAGTCGACCCTGGTCCGCGCCGTCGCCGGCATCCAGGCGCTCAGCGGCGGCCGTGTCTGCTGGTCGGGGCGGTCGCTGAACGGGATCCGCGGTCGCGAACTGTCCCGCCTGCGCGCCTTCGTCCCGCAGCGGATGCCGGTGCCGGCCGGGATCGACGTGCGCGAAGCGGTGACGATCGGCCGCTCCTCCCACCTGCGGATGCTGGGCCGGCTGACCGGCGCCGACCGCGAGGCGGTCGACGACTCGATCGCGCGGGCCGGGGTCGGTCGCTTCGCCGAGCGCGAACTGACGACCCTCTCCGGCGGCGAGCTGCAGCGGGTCCAGATCGCGATCGGCCTGGCGCAGGAGGCGCCGGTCCTGATCGCCGACGAGCCCACCTCCCAGCTCGACCTCGGGGCGACGATCGGCGTCGCCGGGCTGCTGCGCAAGCTCGTCACCGAGCACGGCTTGGCGGTGCTGCTGGTCGTCCACGACCTCGCCCTGGCGATGGCGATCGCCGACCGCGTCGTCGTCGTCGCCGACGGCCGGACGGTCGCGAGCGGCGATCCCGAGGCGGTGCTGACCGCGGAGCGGCTGGCAGCGGTCTGGGGCGCCGACGCCCGCCTCACCGAGCACGACGGCCGCACCGCCCTGCACGTCGCCTGGCTCGACGCCCCGGCCACTGTTAGGGCGCCCTAATTCCGATCGTGTTAGTGTGGATTTCTTAGGGTGCCCTAATCAAGCACTGAACAGACCTCGAGGAGATCCCGCACGTGATGAACAGGAAGAGAAGGAGCCGGACCGCCGTCGGTCTGGCCGGCATGGCGGCGGCGATGACGGCGGCGGCCCTGCACGCGGCCCCCGCCCTCGCCGCCGCCGGCAGCGGCGAGGCGGCGATCAGCGTCGCCAGCCACAGCAAAGGCCGCACCCTCAGCGGCCAGGGCGTCAATCTCCTCGCCGGCGAAGGAGCCACCGGTAAGAGCGGCAAGCTCTCGCTGCCGATCGGGGATCTCAACCCCGGCGCGCCGGCCTCCGCCCAGACCCCCGGCACCCTCAAGTTCAAGCGGGGCAAGAAGGCGCTGATGCTGACCGGGATCCGCTTCGAGCTCAGCACCGCCACCCTGGTCGGCAAGCTCGGCGGCGTCGAGATGCCGGTCTTCCGCCTCGGCGGCACTCCGGCCGTCAACGGCGTCACGGGCTCGATCGGCCTCAGCGAAAGTCAGCTGAAGCTGACCGAGGAAGCGGCGAGCGCCCTGAAGCAGAAGCTCGGCCTCGCCAAAGCGCTGCGCAGCGACGGCGTCGGCATGCTCTGGCTCTCCGCCCAGGCCGCCCCCACCTACGCGGCGCCGCAGCCGGTCACCTCGGGCGGCGTCAGCTGGGGCGTGCTCGCTTCCTGGCGCAAATACGTTCTCACCGACTCGCCCGCCCCGGGGCCCCCCGATACCGGTGAAGTCGCCCTCTCCGACGGCGCCACCAGCAACGGCGATCTGGTCGAACCGTCCGGCTTTTTCGCGTTCCCGGCGGTCGGCGGCAGCTTCCAGAAAGGCCTCTACGGCGCCGCCGACAAGCTGACGCTGAAAACCCAGGGCGCGGTCGACTTCGCCAAGCCGATGCACTGCATCGACGAAGTCCTCTTCTCCGGCATCCAGATCAAGCTCGACGGCACCATCTCGGCACTCAGCCTCGACGCCAAAAACGAAATCGGGAAATTCAACGGCATGGCCTGCGAAGCCCAGCCACCGGTGCCGACGGCGGGCGTCCTCTTCGCGACCCTCGCGCAGGTGACCCCGACCTACTCGGGCAACACGGTGACCTGGTCGGCGATCCCATCGAACCTGACCGCCGCCGGCAGCAGCGCCTGGGGTGTTGGCCCGCCCTACACCGCGGGCAAAGTCCTCGACGCGGTCTCGATCACGGTGGGGCTGGGTTGATTCCTAGCGATCAGGCGCGTCACCTTCCCTTCGTCAAGCTCATGGTGGCGGTGGTTCTTGCCGCCGCCGTGAGCTTGCCGGCGTCCCCAGCACTGGCCGCCGCCGGGACCTCGACGCTGAAGCTGGACGGGCCGGCGGCGAAGGCGCTGCGGGCCGCGGGCGTCGAACTCGGCGCGGTCAAGCCGGCGACGGGACGTGCCCAAAAGGTCGTCCTCCCGGTCGCAGCCAGCCTCGCCGGCAAGACGACGACCATCGTCCGCCACCGCGGCGCGGTCTCCCTGCAGGCGGGGAGGAAGCAGCTCCGTCTCGCCAAGCTGACGCTGGTCCTCGACAAGCGCGCCCGGGTCGAGGCCAAGCTCGGCGGCGAGCGCCTCGACCTCTTCCGGGTCACCGGCGGCAAACGTCAGGTCGACCCCACTGCCGGCAGCATCGACCTCTCCGGCCTGCGCTTGAAGCTGACCGCCGACGGCGCCCGCGAGATCGGCGAGCGCCTCGGCCTCGACTCCCTGCGCTCCCAAACCTTCGGTCAATTGACCACCCGCGTCAGCGGCGCCGCCAACGGTGGCGGCGCACCGAGCGGTGGCGGTGGCGGCGCGACCAAGTCCAGCACCTGCCCGCTGCCGAGCACCCCTGGGCCGACGCCCGAAGATCCTCTGCCGGCCAAAGTGAAACCGCTCGGCGCGGTCGACGTCACCGGCGCCGCGCTCGACTGGCACGTGCGCGACTCCTTCATCCGCTACATCAACAGCGGCGAGGGGACGAGCGTCTCCGGCGGCGCCACCGCCGACCCCCCGGTGCTGCTGCCGGAAGCTTCGCAGGCGCTCAGCTACGACTTCCGCTTCCCCTTCACCGGCGGCTGGCTCGACCCCGGCGCCAGTCCCGAAGCCGGCGACGACAGCGCCCTGGTCGACTTCAGCGGCGCCGTTCGCTTCCGCTACAGCGCCCACGGCATCGACCTCAGCACCGCCGACCCGGAAATCGAGATCGCCGGCGCCAACTCGCGCGCGATCTTCGCGATCTCGGACGCGGGCGGCGCCGCCAAACGCCAGGTGCTGATCAACCTCGACCTCAGCCGGGCCGCCGGCGTCAGCGTCAGCGGCAAAACCCACACCTACGAACGGGTGCCGGGGGCGATCCCGCCCGGCACCGCGTCCTCGACGTTCGCCGGCTTCTACACGCCGGGCACCGAGTTCGGATGCGTGACGGTCTCCTTCACCACCGGACCCTGATCGGGGTTCTGGTTGCAAGCGCCGCCCTGGCGGCGCCCTGGGCGGCGTCGGCGCGAGCCGACGTCGCCCAGGTCACGGTGGTCTCCCCGGGCGGCGCCGAGCAGACCCTGGCGCTCGAAGCCCTGGCCGGCGGCGAGGACATCGTCGACCGCGGCTACATCGTCCGCAGCGGCGAAGGCGAGGGCACCGTGACCGTCACCGGCTTCTCCCTGGCGGCGCTGCTCGAGGCGGCGGGCGGCGACCCCTACGGCTTCTCCTTCCTCGAAGTGCAGCGGCCGGCCGGCGGCGCCGTTCTCCTCAGCCGCCACCAGGCGCTCGACCCCGGCGCCTTCGCCGACGGCCCAGCGGTCGTCTACGCGACCACGGGCGGAACCGGGTTCCTGCGGCCAAGCAGCGGTGAGGACGACCTCAACGCCGGCGACAGCTTCGCGGCGCCGCAGGGGATCTCGATCGTCCTCCGCAAGGGCTCGCAGCTGCGGGTGCGGGCGAAGGCGGCGCCGATCCGCACCAAGCCCGGCAAGCCGGTCGACTTCGAAGCGATCGTCGAACGCGCCGGCTCGGGCGCCAGCCTCGCCTTCTCCTGGTATTTCGACGACGGCAACTCCGGCAGCGGCGAAACCGCCCGCCACAGCTTCGCCAAGCCGGGCAGCTACGACGTCGTTGTCGGCGTCACCGCCAACGGCGACGACACCGGCGCCTCCGACGTGGTCACGGTCCAGGTCGGCGCCGCCCCCGCCGGGCCGAACCGCAAGGGCGGCGGCCGCAACGAAGCCGAGGACGCGCCGGACCACGGCAGCGCCAGCGGGCCCGCGCAAGGCACCGGGTCCGGGACGCCGACCGGTACCGCGCCTGGAGCGACGGCGACCGAATCCGCACCCGATTCCCAGTCCAAGCAGCAGGCGCAGCCGCAGGCGAAGACCAAGCAGGCAAAGACGCGACCGAGCGGCGACCTCGTCAGCGGCGACCTGCTCGGCGCGCCCGCCGAGGACTCGAGCCAGCCCCTCCAGCCGGCCGCGGCATCCGCGCGCCGCGGCCGGCTGGAGAGGAGCTCGGGGGGCAGCGGGATCCCGGCCGCGGCCTGGGGCGTGCTGGCGACGCTCGGCCTGCTCGGCGCCGGCGCCTTGGTCGAGGCGCGCCAGCTCGGTCCCGGGTTGCGGGCGCTGCTCTGGCGCGGAGGCCCGGCGTGATCGAGCAGATCCTCTACGACGTTTCCGAAGCGCTGCGGGTGCCGGTGCTGGTCCTGGCACTGGTGGCGCTGGCGCTGGTCCTGATCGAAGCCGGGGCGCTGCTGGTCGAGCTGCGCCGGCGCCGGCGCCGCAGCCTGCTCGGCCTCGAGCGGGCGCTGGAGGAGTGTCGCGGCCGCCTCGGCGCCGGCCAGCAGGTCGAGGCGCTGGCGGCGCTGCTGCCGTTCGCCTGGAACCGGCGGATGGAAGACGCGATCGCCGGCATCGTCGAGCAGTGCGGCCGGCCCGGCGCCGAAGCGCGGATCGCCAAGCGCTTAGCCGAGTACGACTACCTCTCCCTGCGGCGCCTCGAGCGGACCCGGATCCTGGTCCGGATGGGGCCGGCCCTGGGTCTGATGGGGACGCTGATCCCCCTCTCCCCCGCCCTCGCCGGCCTCGCCGACGGCGACGTCGCCACCCTCAGCGAAAACCTCCGGGTCGCCTTCAGCGTCACCGTCGCCGGCCTCCTGATCGGCGCCATCGCCTTCGCGATCTCACTCGTCCGCGACCGCCTCTACGCCCAGGACTACTCCGACGTCGAGTACCTGGCGGCGGCGCTGACCGCCCCGCCCGCGAACGAGACCGCGGTCGTCCCCAGCCACTGGGCGGTGGCGCCGTGAAGGTCACTGCGAGGGCCCGTAGCCGCGACGACCGCGCCGGCGACCCGCTCGACGGCCTCGTCAACCTCTTCGACCTCGGCATCGTCCTCTCGGTCGCCTTCCTCCTCGCCGCCCTCTCCTCGCTCGACCTCACCTCCGCCCTGACCGGCGAGGATCAGTCCCAGCAGACCCGCCCCGCCGACGCCGTCGTCACCAAGGAAGGCGAGAAGGTCAAGCAGGTCCGGATCAAGCCCGGCGAGAAGGTCGTCGGCCGCGGCGAACCGATCGGCACCGTCTACCGCCTCGAGGACGGCCGCACCGTGATCGTCCGCGAACCGCGCCGCTAGAGCTCGGTTCGCGCCTTCACCCAGGCGACGAAGTCCCTCTCCGAGATCTCGCGTGCCGCCAACGCTTCGATCGTTCCCGCGATCTCATCGACGTCCCCTGGCCGCGGCCAGGGGACGTCGTCCCGTTCAAGCATCTCTCGCATGCACTCGTATCCGACCCGCTTGTTCCCATCGGGGAAAGGGTGGTTGCGAATGATCCGTGAGCAGCAGATGGCTGCTCGTTCCGCCGGGTCCTCGTAGAAGTCGATCCCGTCGAAGCTGGCGAAGGGAGCGGCCAGTGCCGACTCGGCGGATCCGACGAGGATCACTCGCGCAAGCTGCTCGGCTGGAGTGCCAAGCATCGCCTCGGCGATCAGGAGGAGATCTGCCAGTTCAAGACGCATCGTCATGTTGACATCAAGATATAAAAAATATTGATATCAAGAGGGAATTCATGCTGTAATAAATTCCAGTGTTAGGTCGCCTAGCACTCGCTATCCACAAACCGCAGGAGCACCGATCCAATGGCAACCAAGGCAATGAGTCTCCGGCTCTCCGAGGAGAAAGCTGCTGAGCTCGCCGCCATCGCCCGGACCGACGACGTCCCCGTGTCCGAGGCGGTGCGCGAAGCGATCGACAACCACATCGCGGCGCGGCGCGCCGACAAGGACTTTCAGAAGCGGCTGAAGCGGCGGCTCGAAGAGGACCGCGAGGTCCTCGAACGGCTGGCGCGATAAGCGAACCGCGGCGCTGACACTCACTAAGAGTGTTCGTCCATCTGTCCTCGCGCGGGCGTTTTTAACAGCCCGCTCACCCGACGGGCGCATACTGGTCAGCAGGGGAGCACTGAATCAGATGCCAAACAAAGCCCTGACCCTGCGTCTGCCGGAAGAAAAGGCCGCCGAACTGGCGGCGGTGGCGCAGGCCGACAAGATGCACGTCTCCGACGCGGTGCGGGAGGCGATCGACAACCACATCGCCGCCCGCCGCGCCGATCAGGACCTGCGGAAGCGGCCGCGCGAGGAGAGGGGCTCGCGCCCCTCTCCAAACTCGGGTTCCTAGACCGCGACCGCGGCCGGGATCAGCTCGCGCTGCTCGAGGTAGGCCAGCAGCTTCGACGCCGACTCCTCGGGACTTTCGTTCTCGGTGTCGCAGACCACCGCCGGGTTCTCCGGAGCCTCGTAGGGGTCGGAGACGCCGGTGAATTCTTTGATCTCGCCGGCGAAGGCTTTCGCGTAGAGGCCCTTGACGTCGCGCTCGGCGCAGGTGTCGACCGAAGCCTTGACGTAGACCTCGATGAAGCGATCGCCCATCAGCTCGTGCGCCTCGTCGCGGATCTCCTTGTAGGGGGAGATCGCGGCGGTGATCACCGGCACGCCGTTGCGGCTCAGCAGGTCGGCGACGAAGGCGATCCGGCGGATGTTGATGTCGCGGTCCTCCTTCGAGAAGCCGAGGCCCTTCGAGAGGTTTTCGCGAACGATGTCGCCGTCGAGGATCTCCAGCTTCGAACCGCGCGCGCGCAGCTCCTGCTCGAGGTGCCCCGAAATCGTCGTCTTCCCGGCCCCGGAGAGCCCGGTGAACCAGAGGGTGAAACCCTTCTCACCAGCCATGCTTTGTCAGTCCTCCTTGTAAGCGTCGATCAGGATGTCGGCGACCTCGTCGCGGGAGAACTCGTGCGGCGGCCTTTCGCCGTTGCCGAGCATCTCGCGGACCTTCGTCCCGGAGAGGAACAGGTGCGCCTCGTTGTCGTGGGGGCAGGTCTTGTTCGAGGCCAGCCCCTCGCACTCGTTGCACCAGAAGGTGTGCTCGAACATCAGCGGCTCGATCCCGAGCTCGTCGATGTCGATCTCGTCGAAGATCCTCTGGGCGTCGTAGGTGCCGTAGTAATCGCCGGCGCCCGCGTGGTCGCGGCCGACGATGAAGTGGGTGGCGCCGTAGTTGCGGCGGACGATCGCGTGCAGGACCGCCTCGCGCGGGCCGGCGTAGTGCATCTTCGCCGGCTTCACGCCCAGCACTACCCGGTCGTTCGGGTAGTAGTTCTCCATCAGCACCTCGTAGCAGCGCATCCGCACGTCGGCGGGGATGTCGCCGGCCTTGGTCTTGCCGATCAACGGGTGGATGAAGAGCCCGTCACAGGTCTCCAGCGCGGCCTTGGTCAGGTACTCGTGGGCGCGGTGGATCGGGTTGCGGGTCTGGAAGGCGACGATCTTCTTCCAGCCGCGGTCGGCGAAGTCCTGTTTGGTCTCGGCCGGCGTTTTGTAGCGGCGCATGAACGCCTCGTCGTGGTCGGGCAGGGCGTCGACCTCGATCGGCCCGGCGATCATCCGGTTGCCCTCGTCGTAGATCGCGGCGACGCCGGGGTGGGCCTCATCGGTGGTCCCGTAGACCTTCTCGGCCTCGCGCTTGACGTCGCGATCCCAGATCTCCTCGACCTTGATCCGGCCCAGCGGCTTGCCTTCGTCGCTGGAGAGCTCGATCGTGTCGCCAACCTCGCACTCGAGGTCGGTCGCCAGGGTGATCGGGATCGGCCAGTACTGGCCGTCCGCGGTCCGCATGTTCTCGCAGACGCTCTCCCAGTCGGCCGAGCCCTGGAAGCCGGTCAGCGGCGCGAAGCCGCCGTTGCCGATCATCTCGAAGTCCGCCGTGTGGCGCTCGGAAAGGGTCAGGGACAACTCAGCCATCGTCTCGCTCATCGGAAAGTCTCACCAATCGGGTCGGGTACGGGAAGGGGGTGCCGGGATGCGCTTCGGCGGGGCTAGTTGATCCCGCACTCAGTCTTTGCGAGCCCAGCCCACCGGCCGTCACGCGACGAGCCACCGGGAGTGACCGGCTGCGTGCAGTGCGTGCAGCCGATCGACGGGTAGCCGTGGTCGTGAAGCGGGTTGTACGGGAGGTGGTGCTCATGGATGTAGTTCCAGACGTCGCGCTCGCTCCAGCCGGCGAGCGGGTTCAGCTTCCAGAGGTTGAATTTCTTGTCCCAGCCGAACTTCGGCGTCTTGGAACGAGTGGCGGAGTCACCGCGGCGGACTCCAGCGACCCAGCAGTCTACGGAAGAAAGGGCGCGGCGCATCGGCTCGACCTTGCGCAGCCCGCAGCAGGCGTCGGGCTGGGTCTTCCAGAGCGCCTCGCCGTACTCGTCCGCCTGCTCCTCCGGAGTCAGGTTGTGGAAGCGGTCGAACTCGATCCCCAGTGTCTCCGCCAGCTTGTCGCGGGTCTCGTACGTCTCCGGGAAGAGAAAGTCGGTGTCGAGGTAGAAGAAGCGCGCCTCGGGATTGATCTGGCTCGCCATGTGGGCGGTCACCGAGCTCGTTTTCTGGAACGAGGCGGCGATGTAGTGGTCCTGCCCGAAGGTGTCGAACATCCAGGCCAGCGCCTCCTGCGGCGTGCAGTCCTCGAGTTCGGCGGCGATCGCCTCGTGGTCGAGGTCGGTGATTGTCGGCACCGTGCCGGAGAGGGTTGCGGGCGGGGGCTTCATCGCGAACGGCGCGAACTAGATCGCGCACTCCCCCTCGCCGCGCTCGACTTTGTAGGGGCTGGATCGGTTCCAGTCGATGAACTGCTGCATGGTCTCCAGAGAGAAATCGGCCGGCAGCGTCAGATCTTTCACGGTCTCTTCGAAGGGCTCGGCGCCGCGCCGCTCGGCGAAGGCGTTGAACTCCTCGCCGTCCTCGCGCTCGGCCTCGTAGAACCGGACCCAACGCTCGACCGCCTCGGGGACGCGTTTGGCCGGCAGCCGCGATTTGAGCCGGGTGCCGAAGACGACCTCGCCGCCCTCGAAGTTACCGCCGATGTGCGGGATGTAGGCGGGCATCTGGCGGCCACCGACTTTCAGCGAGGCGCCGTAGAAACCGATGTTGGCGATGTGGTGCTGGCTGCACCCGTTCGGGCAGCCGCTCATTTTGATGTGGATCCGCTTCGTCAGCTCGTCCTCGATCTGCATCGACTCGACCCGCTCCTTGATCGCCCGGTTGAGGCCCATCGAGCTGGTGATCCCGAGTTTGCAGCTGTCGGTGCCGGGGCAGCTCACCGTGTCGGTGATCTCACGCGGGCCGGCCTCGCCGAGCCCGAGCTCGGTCAGCCGCGCCCAAACGTCGTAGAGCGCCTCGTCGCGGACCCAGCGGAGGACGAAGTTCTGCTGCACGGTGCTGCGGGCGTGGCCGCCGCTGTACTCGCGCATGATCTGACCGAGGCCGCGGAACTGCTCCGGCGAGAGATCGCCGCGGGTGATCTTGACCTCGACCGCGGAAAAGCCCTCCTGGCGCTGGGCCTGGACGTTGCTCGCCAGGAAGCGCTCGAACTCGGAGCGGTCGCCGTTCGGCGAGGCGGCCTGCGGCGGCGCCTTCGGAGCGTCGCCCTCCTCGTCGTCGTCGAAGCGCAGACGGGCGACCAGGTCGGCGTCGAATTCGCGCTCGGCGACCCAGTCGCCTTCGAGCTCCTCCTCGAGCAGGTCGCGGAAAGCCTCGACACCGATTTTGTCGACGAGGACCTTGATCCGGGCCCGGGCGCGGTTGACCCGCAGCCAGTCCTGGCGGTCGAAGATGCGGAAGACGGCCTCGGAGACCTTGAGGTAGTCGCCGTTGTCGGCCTCGACGAAGTCGACGATCGTCGGCGCGACCCGAGCCATGATCGAGGTGCCGCCACCAACCCGGACCTCGAAGCCCTTGACCCCGTCCCGTTCGCGGGCGAGGAAGGCGATGTCGTGGATGCCGGTGATCGCCCGGTCCTCGTCGGAGCCGGAGAAGGCGGTCTTGATCTTGCGCGGCATCAGCTGCGTGGTCGGATGGCGGACGAAGTAGCGGACGAAGGCGCCGGCGTAGGGCGTCGGGTCGAAGAGCTCGTCGGTCGCGATCCCGGCCCAGGGATCGCCGGTGACGTTGCGAACGGTGTTGCCGCAGCCCTCGCGCGAGGAGAGGCCGACGACGGAGATCTCGCGGATCAGCGACTCCATGTCGCGCAGCGGCACATGGTGGATCTGGATGTTCTGCCGGGTGGTGATGTGCCCCTTGTTGAGCGGCGCGTACTTCTCGACCACCGAGGCGAAGGCATCCATCTGATCGGGGGTGACGCCGCCGAACGGGAGCTTGACGCGGACCATCTGCACGCCCGGCTGACGCTGGCCGTAGACGCCCTGTTTGAGACGGAAGCCGATGAACTCCGGCTCCTCGATCTTCTCGGCGAGAAATGCCTCGGCTTCGTTGTCGAAGTCGTCGAACTCGCGCTCGATGATCGGAATGATGTGCCCGGGGACGTTGACGTAGGTCTCCGGGTTCTCAACGGAGCCGACGCGGCCCTTGCCGCGCTGCTCCTTGTTCTCAGCGACGATTACCTCCATGGGGAGGAAAATAGCAAAACCTGACAGGGATTCAGGTATTTATTTTCGCCACGCCTGGATGGGCGCTCAGGAGGCCCGCTTGCGCGCCTCGAGCACAGCCGCGGCTTCGCCCGACTCGGACACGTAGCCGCCGTCGGGCTCGAGAGGCAGATCCGCCTCCGACCAGCCGACGATTCCCTCGGTCAGCTTCGCGGCGTCGTAGCCGGCGTCGGCCAGCGCCGCCGCCGCCATCGAGGAGCGATTGCCGCCGCGGCAGTAGACGACGACCGGCCGGTCTTTGTCGATCTCCCCCGCCCGCTCGGCCAGTTCGGCCAGCGGCAGGTGGGTGGCACCGGCGATCCGGCCGGTATCCCACTCGTGGTCGGCGCGCACGTCGACCAGCTGAGCGCCGTTCTCGATCAGTTTCTGGGCCTCGTCCCGCGAGACCTCGGGGGCATCCCCTGCCTCGGTCATCAGTCGATCTCCGTGCCCTCGATCAGGAACGCGACCCGCACGTGGGCGCGGTACTCGTCGAGGTTCTCGCCGCGGATCCCGGTCGAGACGATGTCGACGGCGCGAATGTTGCGCAGCGAGCCTTTGGCCTGCTCGAGCGCTTGTTTGGCAGCGTCGTCGGTCGAGGTCTTGGAGCTCCCGACCAGCTCGATGATTTTCACGACAGCCATGTCGATCCCTTTCCTTTCGACTCTTGGACCGCCTCCTTCGCGCCTACCCCCTCCAGCAGCGCCGCGCGCTGCCAGGCGCTGACCGCCGCCGGGGCCTCGCCCGGGGCGCCGGCGGTCTCCGCCTCGAACCGCGCCACCGCCGCGGCGATCGCCGCTGCCTCGTCTCCAGTCGCGGTCTTGGTTGCCACGAACCAAGCCTAACTGGGCTCGAAGTCCAGCGCCCGAGCCCCTCATCGGAGACCCCCGTGGCGAACCCGAATATCGGTCCGTACCCCAAAAGTACGGATTGACAGGCATTCCTAAGTGATCAAGGATCGGTCACCAATCCGAGTCGCCATGGGAGGCGTAAATGACTCGCAAAATCCAGGGTTACGGTTGGGTCCCCGACCTTCCCGACGGCCGCGATCTGCTCTACGCGGCACCACTCAAACCGCTCGCCAAACTGCCGCCGCGAGTCGACCTGCGGTCGAAATGCCCGCGCGTCTACGACCAGGGCCAGCTCGGCAGCTGCACCGCCAACGCGATCGGCGCGGCGCTCCAGTTCGACCAGATCAAGCAGCGGCGCAAGGACTTCATCCCGTCGCGGCTGTTCATCTACTACAACGAGCGCGCAATGGAGGGGACGATCGACTCCGACTCCGGAGCGATGATCCGCGACGGGATCAAGAGCGTCGCCAAACAGGGCTCATGCAAAGAGGAAAACTGGCCCTACGACATCAGCGAGTTCCGGACCAAACCGCCGCGCCCCTGTTACGCCGAAGGGAAACAGAACCAGGCGATCCGGTATCTCAGCGTCGCCCAGTCGCTGAGCCAGATGAAGGGCTGCCTGGCCGAGGGCTACCCGTTCGTCTTCGGCTTCGTCGTCTACGAGAGCTTCGAGACTGCCGCCGTGGCGAAAACCGGTCACGCGCCGATGCCGAAAGCCAACGAGGAACCGCTCGGCGGCCACGCCGTGCTCGCCGTCGGCTACGACGAGAGCAAACAGTGGTTCATCGTCCGCAACTCATGGGGCACCGGCTGGGGCATGCGCGGCTACTTCACCCTCCCCTACCCCTACCTGACCCAACCGTCCCTGGCCCGCGACTTCTGGACGATCCGCGAAGTAGAGGGCACGGCAGCAGCCCGCCGGCGCAAAGCCAAAGGACGTAAAGCCAAAGGGTTCAAACGCTGAGAGTTTCCCCGCTTCGCTGAAGCATTTTGGCCGCCATAGGGGCGTCAATGCTTCAGCGAAGCTTCCGTCCCTTGGAAGCTGAGAGACGGGGCCGGCTCACCCCTGGTCGGCCCCGCCCTGCCGACCTTCCTGATTTCTGCACTGGCGAGTCAGCGAGAGACGGGGCACTCAAAGGCAGAAATCCCAGCGAAGGTAGAGGGCCACCCGACCCTCCCCCAAACCCTGATCCCTAATCACGAGCTCGCAGCAAGCGCCGGCGACTAACCGTTGAGCCCCGGCACCGGCGTCCCATGTTTGACGATCGCGCAGTTGAACGGCTCCGGGTCGAAGCTGTCGGTCAGGGCGCGGCCGGCGGGGCGGCCGGTGCCTCTCGTCATCCCTTTGCCGTGCGGCTTGGGGTGAGGCGGGCGGCCGCGGCCACACTGGATCGACTTGTCGCGGACGCCGTCGCGGGCGTCGATCACGTCGTCGCCGCCGTTGCCGATGAAGACGTCCTCGCCAGGCTGGCCGAGCATGCTGTTGGCGCGGCTGTTGCCGATCAGGACGTCCCAGTCGAACGAGCCCTCCATGTCCTCGTCGGTCGGCGAGAGGTGGACTTTGCGACAGCCCTTGATCTCGTCGATCCAGGCGGCGTGGGCGGGGAAGGAGATGATCAGCAGGCCGGGGTGCGCCTGGGTCTCGGCGAAGGAAGCGTCGTCGCGGCCGGGACCGCCGACCAGGGCGCCGCCGGCGCAGCCGCCGCCGGCCGCCAGCAGGTCGCCGTTGGGACCGCCGTAGAGGAAGGTCGGGCCCGGCAGGCCGCCGACCAGGCCGTCGGCGCCGGCACCGCCGTAGAGCTTGTCGGCACCCGGCCCGGACTCGATCAGGTCGTCCTCGGGGCCGCCTTTGATCAGGTCGTTGCCCTCGCCGCCGGCCAGCCGCACGCCGCCGATGCTGAGCAGCGAGCCTGCGACCGCGAGGCTGTCGTCGCCGGGACCGAGATCGGCCATCAGCCAGCGGCCGGGGCCGTCGGTCGGGCAGGAGAGCCGCTTCGGGTCGGCTTCGGGGTGGGTGCAGCCGGGACCGCTCGCCAGCGCTTTCCCGGCGGCGACGTTGAAGGTCTGGGTCGCGTCGTCGAAGGCGACGACGAAATCGTCGCTGCCGGCGCCGCCGACGATCTGCAGGCCGGCGCCACCGCCCTCGGTCGGGTCGAGTTCGACGTAGGCCGACCCCGGCGGCAACTTTTCCTTGCCGCAGGAAACCGTCCGGCCTTTCGCCCCCTGGCAGCCGTCGCTGCCCTGGCCGCCGTCGATCGTGTCGCGGCCGCCGCCGCCGAAGATGTGGTCGTCGCCGGGGCCGCCGTTGATCGCGTTGGCCTGCTTGTTGCCGAACAGCGTGTCGCGGAAAGCCGAACCTTCGATGCTCTCGAACTGGAACAGCGTGTCGTGGCCGTCGCCGAAGGCTTTGTGCGCCTGCAGCGATACCCAGACACCGCTGCCCTTGCCGCCGGCGCGGGCGGTCGCGAAGGAGGCGATGTCACCGCTGCCGGCGCCGCCCGCCATCCGGTCGTAGCCGTAGTCGCCGTGGACGAGGTCGTCGTTTCCGGGGCCGCCGTTGACGATGTCGATGCCGAGGTCGCCGGCGACGTCGTCGGCGCTGCCGGCGCCGCCCAGCACCTTGTCGTCGCCGAGGTCGCCGTTGACCTGGTCGTCGGAGCCGGCGCCGCCGTCAGCCGTGTCGTTGCCCCGGCCGCCGTGGATCAGGTCGGATCCCGGCCCGCCGCAGATCAGGTCGTTGCCGAGGCTGCCGTAGATCACGTCGTTGCCCTTGCCGCCCCAGATCACGTCGCGTCCCGGCGTCCCGTGCAGGAGGTCGTCGCCGTCGGTGCCGACGATCTGCGCCTGGCGGCCGTGGCAGCGCGGGTTTTCCAGCTCCGTCCCGCGCTCGGGCGGCGCGGCGATGGCGAATGCGCTGGTGGCCAGCAGGATGAGTAGAACGGCAGCAGCGAGCTTCTTCATCGATCTCTCAACAGATCATTTCCCAAAACGGATCGGCAGCGTCTTCGCCCTGCCGATCCGTTTGCCTGCACTCAGGCGCTGCGGATCAGCTTCTTGTTGACGAACTCGTCGGCTCCGTAGCGGCCCAGCTCGCGGCCGAAACCGGAGCGCTTGAAGCCCCCGAACGGCAGCTCGGGACTGTCGGCCCCGACCAGGTTGACGTAGACCATCCCGGCTTCGATCTTGTCGGCGACCCGCTCGGCCTGCTCCTTGTCGTTGGTCATCAGGTAGGAGCCGAGCCCGAACGGGGTCTGGTTGGCGAGCGCCACCGCCTCGTCCTCGGAACCGACCCGGTAGACCTGGGCGACAGGCCCGAAGAACTCTTCCTGGGAGGCCTCGTCACCGGGCTTTATGCCGGTGAGGATCGTCGGTTCGAAGTAGTTGCCGTCGCGCTTACCGCCGACGAGGACCTCGGCGCCGCCCGCGATCGCCCGCTTGACCTGGTCCTCGAGCCGGTCGGCAGCGGTCGCCGAGGAGAGCGGCCCGACCGCGGTCTCCTCGGAGGTCGGATCGCCCGGCTTCGCCGCCTCGAGCTGGGCCTTGAACTTCTCGAGGAACTCGTCGTAGAGATCGTCGGCGACGATGAAGCGCTTGGCCGCGTTGCAGGACTGGCCGGTGTTGTCGAGCCGCGCTTCGGCCGCCGCCGTCGCCGCCCCGTCGAGGTCGTCGGAGCCGAGCAGGATGAAGGGGTCAGAGCCGCCGAGCTCGAGCACGACCTTCTTCAGGTTGGCGCCGGCGATCGCGGCGACGGCGGCGCCGGCCCGCTCGGAGCCGGTGACCGAGACGCCGTGTACGCGCGGGTCGGCGATCACCCACTCGATCTGCTCGTTGGTCGCGTAGACGTTCTCGTAGGCACCCTCGGGGAAGCCGGCCTCGTCGAAGATCTGGGCCATCGCCGCCGCCGATTCCGGGCACTGGGGCGCGTGCTTGAGCAGGATCGTGTTGCCGATCACCAGGTTCGGACCGGCGAAGCGGGCGACCTGGTAGTAGGGGAAGTTCCAGGGCATGATCCCGAGCAGGACGCCGAACGGGCTGCGGCGGATCACCGCCGTGCCCTCGCCGCCGAGCAGCTCGATCGGCTCGTCGGCCATCAGCGCCTCGGCGTTGTCGGCGTAGAAGCCGTAGATGTCGCCGGCGAAGTCGACCTCCATCACCGCCTGCTCGATCGGCTTGCCCATCTCGCGGACGATGATCTCGGCCAGCTCGCGGCTGCGCTCCTTGTGCAGGTCGCCGACCTTGCGCACCAGCGCCGCGCGCTCCGCCACCGTCGTCGACGTTGGGAAGGTCCGGGAGGCCTCGTCGGCGCGGTCGATCGCGGCGCGGAGCTCTGAGTCTGAGATCTCCGGGAACTCTTTGACCGTCTCGCCGGTGGCTGGGTTGACTACCGCATAAGTGCTCATTCAGATCTCCCTGTGGCTGTTCATTGCAAGGTCGGTTCGAGGCCGAGGGCGTCCTCGACGGGCACGTAGTCCATCCCCACCCCCTCCGCCACCGCCGGGTGGGTGACCTTGCCGGCGGCGACGTTGACCCCGGGCCGCAGCCCCGGGTCACGGCGGATCGCGTCGGCGACGCCGTGGTCGGCGAGCGCGATCGCGTAGGGCAGGGTCGCATTGGTGAGGGCCTGGGTCGCGGTGATCGGGACCGCGCCGGGCATGTTGGCGACGCAGTAGTGGATGACTCCGTCGACTTCGAAGGTCGGTTCGTGGTGGGTGGTCGGCCGCGAGGTCTCGAAGCAGCCGCCCTGGTCGATCGCGACGTCGACCATCACCGCGCCCGGTTTCATCAGCGCCAGCTGCTCGCGCCGGATCACGTACGGGGCGCGGGCGCCGTGGACGAGCACGGCCCCGATCACGAGGTCGGCCCGCGGCAGCATCTCCTCGACCGCGAGGGTCGTCGAGTAGACGGTCGAACAGCGGCCGTTGAAGATGATGTCGAGCTCCCGCAGCCGGTCGATCGAGCGGTCGAAGACGAAGACGTCGGCCTCCATCCCGATCGCGATGAAGGCGGCATTCATCCCGACCACGCCGCCGCCGATCACGATCACGTTGGCGGCGGCGACGCCGGGCACGCCGGCGAGCAGGATGCCGCGGCCGCCGTGCGGCTTCTCCAGCGCGTGGGCGCCGGCCTGGGTCGCGATCTTGCCGGCGATCTCGCTCATCGGCGCCAGCAGCGGCAGCTTCCCGTGCGAGTCCTCGACCGTCTCGTAGGCGATCGCGGTGACGCCGCTCTCGCAGAGGCCCTTGGTCTGCTCGGGGTCGGGCGCCAGGTGCAGGTAGGTGAAGAGCAGCTGGCCCGGCCGCAGCATCTCGATCTCGCTCGCCTGCAGCTCCTTGACGTGGAGGATCATCTCCGCCTGCTCGAAGACCTCGGATGCGCCGGCGACGATCGTCGCCCCCTGGGCGGCGTACTCCTCGTCGCCGATCGCGCTGCCTTCGCCGGCGCCGGCCTGGACCAGCACTTCGTGCCCGTGCTCGGTCATTTCCCGCACCCCGGCCGGGGTGATGGCGACGCGGTACTCGTCGGCCTTGATCTCCGTCGGCACTCCGATCTTCATGCGATCAGCTCCCTCGCTCGCAGGGCCAGCCAGAACTCGATCCGGTCGTGGGCGCGCGAGAGGTCGCGACCGGTCAGCTCTTCGACCTTGCGCATCCGATAGCGCAGCGTGTGGCGGTGGCAATAGACCTCGCGGGCAGCGCGCTCCCACTGCCCGTTCTGCTCGATGAACGCCTCCAGCGAGCGCAGCAGCTCGCCGCCGTACTCCTCGTCGCCCGCCTCGATCGGCCCCAGCACGCTGTCGCAGTAGAGGCCGAGCGCCTCGTCGTCCTGGATCGAGAGCAGCAGGGTGAAGGCGCCGAGGTCGCGCCAGGAGGCGACGTCGGGTGCGGCGCCGTTGTGGAACGCGGTCGCCTCCAGCGCGCAGCGGGCTTCGTGGAAGGAGTGACGCAGGCTCTCCGGCGCGGCCGGGCGGCTGGCGGCGGCGCGGACGCCGTCGCGTTCAGGGGAGAGCACCCGGCGAGCGTCGGCGGCGACATCGATCGGGTCGCGGTCGGCGGCGTCGATCACCGCGCAGAGCAGCTCGCGGCCGCCGGTCTCGTGCGGGGCGACGACGGCCGGGCAGGCCTCGGCGGCGAGCGCCCGTTCCAGCGCCCCGGTCGCGTCGGCCGGGCGGTCGAGGGCGAAGACGAGGACCGCGGCTTCGTCGCCGATCCCGAACGGCTCGAGCCGACGACGCAGCTCGGTCGCCTCCATGCGGCCACCGAGGGCGCCGGCGAGGACGTCGCCGGCGAGGCGGCGCTCGGTCTCGCGGGCGACCCGGCGCCGCATCAGCTCGAGGGCGACGATCGCGACCGCCTGCTGCAGGATCAGGCGCTCGAAGTCGCCGAGACCGCCGGAGTCGCGGACGATCACCACCCAGGCCTGCGGCGGGCCGCCGCCGGGCGAGATCACCGGGTGGGCCAGCGCCCGGCCGGCGACCGAGGGATGCGAGGGGACGAAGGGGTGGCCGTCGGCGGCGTGGCCGAGCGCCTCTTTGCGGATGCCGCCGATCGCGTCGGCGGAGAGCTGGCGGCGGAAGCCGCGCCCGGCGAGCCGCTCGCCGCGGCCGTCGAGGATGGCGACGGTTCCGCCGACCGCGGAGGCGATCGTCGCCGCGATTTCCTCCAGCCCGCGCTCCTCGAGGACGAGCCGCTCGAGCCGCCGCTGGACCGCGATCCCGCGCTGCAGGACCTCGTACTGCTCGTTGACGAGGCGGGCGAAGGCCTTCTCGGTGATCGCGATGAACGGCACCGAGTACGGCACCTCGAAGAGCGGGAAGTCGCGCTTCTCAGCCTCCTCGATCAGCGCTTTCGGCAGGCTCTCGTGGCTGAAGCCGGTGCCGAAGCCGAGCCCGGAGAGGTTGCAGTCGGCGAGGATGCGAACGAACGAGCGCTGCTTGGCGGCGGTGTCGAGCGGGATCCCGGTGGTCAGCATCA
The DNA here is from genome assembly GCA_035689305.1 of Solirubrobacterales bacterium. Lineage (GTDB taxonomy): Bacteria > Actinomycetota > Thermoleophilia > Solirubrobacterales > 70-9 > VAYN01. The sequence goes on from DASSLT010000052.1 coordinate 33,637, forward strand.
GCTCGCCGCCCGAGAGCCACGGGGTCGGGTCCTGCAGCTCGGAGATGTGGACCCAGCGGACCGGTGAGGCCGCCGCCTTGGAACCGGCCGCGAGGTCGAGGTCGAGCTCGTCGAGCAGGCTCTGGACGGTGAGCACCGCTGCCTCTAGTGGACGACCTGGTCCCAGGCGTCGGTGAGCACGCCGCGGAGCACGTCATGGATCTCCGTGAACTGCTCGCTGTCGGCGATCAGCGGCGGCGCCAGCTGGATCACCGGGTCGCCGCGGTCGTCGGCGCGGCAGATCAGGCCGCGTTTGTAGAGCTCGCCGGAGAGGAAACCGCGCAGCAGGCGCTCGGACTCCTCGTCATCGAAGCTCTCCTTGGTGCCCTTGTCTTTGACCAGCTCGACGGCGTGGAAGTAGCCGGCGCCGCGCACGTCGCCGACGATCGGCAGGTCGTGCAGCGTCTCCAGCATCGCCCGGAACTCGCCCTCCTTGGCGAGCACGTGGCCGCAGAGGTCCTCTTTCTCGAAGACGTCGAGGTTGGCCATCGCGATCGCGGCGGCGATCGGGTGGCCGGCGAAGGTGAAGCCGTGGGCGAAGGACGCGTCGCCCTTCATGAACGGCTCGGCGACCCGGTCGGAGGCGATCACCCCGCCCATCGGCGCGTAGGCCGAGGTCAGGCCCTTGGCGACGGTGATCAGGTCCGGCTGATAACCGAAGCGTTCGCAGCCGAAGTAATGGCCGAGCCGCCCCCAGGCACAGATCACCTCGTCGGAGATCAGGAGCACGTCGTAGCGGTCGCAGATCTCGCGCACCTGCTGGAAGTAGCCGTCGGGCGGGACGAAGCAGCCGCCGGCGTTCTGGACCGGCTCGAGGATCACCGCGGCGACCGTCTCGGGTCCCTCGAAGACGATCCGCTCCTCGATCGCGTCGGCGGCCCAGAGCGGGTCGCGGTCCTCGGGCCAGCGGTAGATGTTGGTGTTGGGGACGTGGCAGCCGCCTGGAGTCAGGGGCTCGAACTGGCTGCGCAGATCGGTGATGCCGGTGGCGGAAAGCGCCCCCAGCGAGGTGCCGTGGTAGGCGACCTCACGCGCGATCACCTTGTGCTTCTGGCCTTTGCCGTGCATCCGGTGGTAGTTGCGCACGAGCTTCAGCGCCGACTCGACCGACTCCGAGCCGCCAGAGGTGAAGAAGACCCGGTTGAGGTCGCCTGG
>DASSLT010000053.1:0-5787 GCA_035689305.1 Solirubrobacterales bacterium
GTCGACATCGTCGCCCGCGGCGTGATCAAGGCCTGCCTCGAGCTCGGCAAAGACCCCGGCGAGACGATCGCGATCTTCCGCATCCCCGGCGCCTGGGAGGACGAGGGGTTCAAGATCCTCGAGCGCTACGGGGTCGAGTACTGCGACCGCTCGGTCTCGATGTGGGAGGCGGCGGGACGCGCCGTCGCCAAGATCCAGGGGGCGCCGGCGTGAGCATCCTGCTGAGCCGCGACACCACCTTCATCGTCCAGGGGATCACCGGCCGCGAGGCGGTCAACCTGACCCGCGAGTGCCTCGACTACGGCTCCAAGGTCGTCGGCGGCGTCACCCCCGGCCGCAAGGGCCGCGAGGTCCACGGCGTCCCGGTCTTCGACACCGTCGCCCAGGCGGTCGAGCACCACGGCGGGCCGATCGACGGCTCCGTCGTCACCGTCCCCCCCGCCTTCACCAAAGACGCGGTCTTCGAGGCCCTCCTCAACGGGATCAAGCTGATCGTCGTCGTCACCGAGCGGATCCCGCGCGGCGACGTCGCCCAGATGGTCGAGCTGGCGAACATGAGGGGAGCGCGGATCATCGGCCCCAACTGCCTCGGCCTGATCGTCCCCGAGGTCTGCAAGATGGGCGGCATCGGCGGCCCCGCCAAAGACGCGGCCAAGGCCTACGCGCCGGGCCCGGTCGGGGTGATGAGCCGCTCGGGCGGGATGACGACCGAGATCTCCTCCTCGCTGACCCAGGCCGGCCTCGGCGTCTCGACCGCGGTCTCGATCGGCGGCGACGCGATCATCGGCTCCACCTACGCCGAGCTGATGCCCTACTTCGAGGCCGACGAGGAGACGCAGGCGATCGTCATCTACACCGAGCCCGGCGGTCGGATGGAGGCACAGCTTTCGGAGTGGGTCGCCGCCAACGACAGCCGCCTGCCGATCGTCGCCTTCATGGCCGGCAAATTCATGGACGATGACGAGATGAAGGGGATGAGCTTCGGCCACGCAGGAACCATTGTCGAGGGGGTAGAGGACACGGCGACGGAGAAGATCGCCCGCCTCGAAGCCGCCGGCATCCGCGTCGTCGAGCGGATCGACCAGATCCCCGACGCGGTCAAGGAGAAACTGGGAGCCGCCGCCTGATGGCAGAGAAACTGAACAAGGTCTTCATCGACGTCGTCGTCGACGAGCCGACCGCCTCCGACCCCGCCCTCGGCGCCAAGCTCGAGGAAGTCTGCCCGGTCGCGATCTTCAAAGGCACCGACGCCGGCGTCGACGTCGTCGAGCAGAACCTCGACGAGTGCGTCCTCTGCAAGCTCTGCCTCGAGGCCGCCCCCGCCGGCACCGTGCACGTCAAGAAGCTCTACGACGGCACCGAGCTCAGCTAGTCCCAAAAAGCCCTGCTTGGACGCGTCCGAGCCTGGCTCGACGAGGACGATGCGCGAGGTCGCGCCGCTCTCGAGGACTCCGCGGGACCGGTGATCGAGCATCTCCGGCGGATCGAGCATCAGCTGCTCGGTGAGCAGGATCCCGTGGTCGACATTTCAGTCGTATAGCGGCTGAAATGTCGACCACGCTTTGAGTCGGTTCAGCCTGCGCGCCGCAACCACTCGGTCAGAAACGGCTCGACGATCCGGTAGGCCCCGCGCTCGCCGGCAACCACTTCGCGCTGAGTCAGCGCCCGCAGAGCCTGCTGGACGCTGGCGGCGCTGGGCAGGCCATGGCGGTCGCGGTATGCCTTCGTCTGGGGGTGCCCGGGTTCTCGTGCCAGCGCTTGCAGTACGAGCCTCTGGACGGTCGATGCCTCCTCCCAGAGCAGGCTGAAGTGGGAATGCTCGGAGCGCAGGACGGCTCCCAGGGCCGCTTCCAGGCGCTCGACCGAGGCCGCCTCCCCCGGCGGCGTCTGCTCCCAGAGGAAGTAAGCCAGCTCCTGAGTGGCGTGAGGATGACCTCCGGTCAGCGCCAGGAGCCGCTCGATCGCCGCCGGGTCCGGAACCCGGCCAGTCGCCTGCAGCCGCTCGGCGATGAACGGGGAGAAGAGCTCGGGATCGATCGGGCTCAACTCGATCGGCTTGGCGCTGCGCCAGAAGGGTTCGTTTTCGTCGTTGAAGATCCGGTCCATGATGTGGCGCTTGCTGCCGAGGTAGACGTGGGCGACCTCGGGCTGTCGCTGGAAGATCGCCCGCATCAGCTTCGGCAGGCGGGGGTCGATGTCGACGACCTCCTGGAACTCGTCGAAGACCAGCGCCGTCCGGCGGCCGCGTTCCGCGCCCAGCTCGGCCGGCAGCTCCAGCAGCTGCTCGAGCGTCGCGTCGACGTCGGCCGGCTCCCGGGTGGTCGAGAACGTGAAGGCCACCGCCCCGGTTTCCGGATCGAGGTTGATCGCCGGCTGGACCCGCAGACGCCTGAAAGGGGCCGCCGCTTTTTCCCACGCCCGCTCCAGCGGCGAGGCGATGTTCTCGTAGATCGAGGCGGCGAGGGCGGCGGCGAGCCGCTCCTTCGTCGGCGTCGTCATCAGATCCACCTGGGCGACGAGCACCCCGTCCTTCGCCAGTGAGCGCGCGGCCGCCCAGATCAGCGAGGACTTTCCGAAGCGGCGCGGAGCGAAGACGACGACGTCCTGCCCGTTGCGCATGTCGTTGCTGAGCTCGGTTATCCCATCTTCGCGATCGGCGAACGAGTCGTCCAGCGCCAGAGTGCCGAAGAGGAATGGATTGAGGAGAGCCGGACCGTTCATGCTTGTAAGCATAATGCTTTCTCATATGCATTTTCGAATGTTATTTCGAATAATGTAGAAGGACATGAACGTGCGATCAGTCACACTACCTGCATAGAAATTTATATCCGGGTAACGTATACACCGATGAATGCATCGGTTCGTTCACGGCTCTCACGCATCGACCGCATGGAGCAGACCCTGGCGGCGGCGCACGACCTCTTCGGCGAGCGCGGTTACGGCACGGTGACGATGGAGGAAATCGCCGCCGAGGTCGGGGTGACCAAGCCCCTCCTCTACAACTACTTCGGCAACAAGGAACAGCTCTACATCGCCTGTATGGAGCGGGCGGGGGACGCGCTGACGGCAACCGTCGACAAGGCCGTCGCCGCGACCCGCAGCCCCGGCGACGCGCTCACCGCCGGGATCCACGCCTTCTTCTCCTTCCTCGATTCCGACCGCGGCGCCTGGGCCGTCCTCTTCGACGAGACCCTGCCCAACCAAGGCGAGGTCGCTGAGCGAGTCGCCGACTACCGGCGGCGGATCACCGGCCTCGTCGCCGGCTCGCTGCTGGCCCAGCTCCCGCAGGAGCGGCGCAGCGCCGCCCGGGTCGAAGTCGAGGCCCTCTCCACCGCCCTGCTCGGCGCCGCCGAGGCGCTCGCCCGCTGGTGGCTGCGGACCGAGGCGGTCAGCGCCGAGCAGGCCGCCGACCTCCTGATCTCGACGATCGAGCCCGGTCTCCGCGCTCGCTCGCTGCCAACCGACAAAGGAACCCCCGAGAAATGAACCCCGAGACCCGCAGAGTCGCCATCGTCGGCGGCAACCGGATCCCCTTCGCCCGCTCCGACGGCCCCTACGCCCACGCCTCCAACCAGGACATGCTCACCGCCGCGCTCGATGGCCTGGTCGACCGCTTCGGGCTGGAGGGCGAGCGGCTGGGTGAGGTCGCCGGCGGCGCCGTCCTCAAGCACTCGCACGACCGCGACCTCGCCCGCGAGAGCGTGCTCAGCACCCGGCTGGCGCCGGAGACCCCCGCTTACGACGTGCAGCAGGCCTGCGGCACCGGGCTGGAGACGACGATCCTGGTCGCCAACAAGATCGCCCTCGGTCAGATCGAGGCCGGCGTCGCCTGCGGCGCCGACACCACCTCCGACGCCCCGATCGCCCTCAACGAGCAGTTGCGCGCGACCCTGCTGGAGGCCAACCGCCAGCGCTCGACGACCGGCAAGCTGCGAGCGCTGACCGGCTTCCGCCCCGGCCACATCGTGCCCAGCATCCCCCGCAACGAGGAGCCCCGCACCGGTCTCTCGATGGGAGAGCACTGTGCGCTGATGGCGACCGAATGGGGGATCGACCGGGCCGAGCAGGACGAACTGACGGTCGCCAGCCACCGCAACCTCGCCGCCGCCTACGAGCGCGGCTTCCTCACCGACCTGATCACCCCCTACCTCGGAGTCGAGCGCGACGGCAACCTCCGCCCCGACTCCAGCCTCGAGAAGCTGTCCAAGCTGAAGCCGGTCTTCGGCGGCCCGGAGGGGACGATGACCGCTGCCAACTCGACGCCGCTCTCCGACGGCGCCTCGGCGGTCCTGCTCGCCACCGAGCAGTGGGCGAAGGAGCGCGACCTGCCGGTCCTCGCCTACCTGACCGAGGCCCAGACCGCCGCCGTCGACCACGTCCACAAGCGCGAAGGGCTGCTGATGGCCCCCGCGTACGCGATGCCGGTGATGCTCGACCGCGCCGGCCTCGCCCTCCAGAACTTCGACTACTACGAGATCCACGAGGCCTTCGCCGCCCAGGTGCTCTGCACGCTGAAAGCCTGGGAGGACGCCGAGTTCTGTCACGAGAAGCTGGGGCGCCAGCCGCTTGGCGCGATCGACCGCGCCAAGCTCAACGTCAACGGCGGCTCGCTTGCCGCCGCCCACCCGTTCGCGGCGACCGGCGGCCGGATCGTCGCCGGCCTCGCCAAGCAGCTGCACGAAGACGGCGAGGGCCGCGGCGTGATCAGCATCTGCGCCGCCGGCGGCCAGGGTGTCGTCGCCATCCTCGAAGCGCCGGGAGGTGCGAAGTAATGCCGGACCGCTACTCACAGCTCGTCAACGCGCCGGTGATCTCGACCGTCGCCAAGCAGGTCGGCCTCCCCCAGCCGGTCGCCCTCGACCGCTACCAGCCGGGCGCGCCGGTGATCTCGGGACCGGTGCTGAGCGGCGCCGCCCCCGGCGGCCGCCTCGCCCGCGCGCTCGCCGCCGAGCTCGACCGGATCGGAGTCGAACGCGCCGGCGCCGAGGGCCCGGTCAAGGCTTTGGTCTTCGACGCCAGCGGGATCGCCGACTCGACCGAGCTGGTCGAGCTGCAGCGCTTCTTCTACCCCGGCGTCGGCCGGCTGCGGCGCAACGGCCGCGTCGTCGTCCTCGGCACGCCGCCGCCGGCGGCCGGCTCCCCGCGCGCTCACACCGCGCAGCGGGCGCTAGAGGGATTCACCCGCTCGCTCGGCAAGGAGATCGGCGGCCGCGGCGCCACCTGCCAGCTCGTCTACGTCGCTCCCGGCGGCGAGGGCCAGCTCGCCTCGACCCTGCGCTTCCTGCTCTCGCCCCGCTCCGCCTACGTCTCCGGCCAGGTGGTCCGGATCGGCGCCGGCGTGGCGCCAGCGCCGGAACTCGATTGGGAGCAGCCGCTAGCCGGCAGGACCGCGCTGGTCACCGGCGCCTCGCGCGGGATCGGCGCCGCGATCGCCGACACCCTCGCCCGGGACGGCGCCGAAGTCGTCGGCCTCGACATCCCGCCGATGGCCGATGACCTGAGGGCCGTGACCGGCGCGATCGGCGGCCGCTCGATCGAGCTCGACATCACCGCCGCGGACGCTCCGGAGAAGATCGCCGCCGAGCTCAAAGACGGGGTCGACGTCGTCGTCCACAACGCCGGCGTGACCAAAGACCGGACGATCGCGAAGATGCCGGAGGAGCGCTGGGTGCAGCTGATGGAGATCAACCTCTCCAGCGAGGAGCGGATCGACGACGCCCTGCTCGACGGCGACCTCCTGCGCGCTAACGGCCGCATCGTCTGCGTCTCCTCGATGTCGGGCATCGC
>DASSLT010000054.1:0-126312 GCA_035689305.1 Solirubrobacterales bacterium
CTGGACGCTCGCCGTTCTGACCATCTGGCCGCCCGCCTGCGCCAGTCAACCAAATGAAGGGGAGATACTAATGAGCAGAGCAAGATCTGTGCTCGGCATCGCGGTGCTCTTCGCCCTGGCGCTCAGCGCTTTTGCGGCCTCGAGTGCCTCAGCCAGTGGCGCAACAGCCTTTACATGTGTGTCAGGCGGATCGGCGTTCGAAGGGGCGCATTGCCTGTCAGGTCCGGGCGCGAAGAGCTTCAAACACGAAACGATCCCGGTTGAAACGCAGACAACAGGCACAGCGACCAACGCCAATACCGCCGAAAGCACAACCGCGGCCAGTTCTCAGACACTGAAAGGGACGATCTCCGGCGTCAAAACCGCAGTGACATGCCCCCAGGTTCACGGTGAAGGCCTGTTCGAAAACAAAACAACGGTCAAAGAAACCGGCGAAATGTTCGGCCACGCTGAAGGGAAATTGCACTACACAGGCTGTGAAGTGAAAGAACCAGCAGGAAAAGGCTGCGTAGTGGGCAACGAAGCAACAATCACAACCGAACAGCTTACAGGCAAGACCGTCGGCAATGGCTCGACTGTAAAAATTGAACCGAAAGGCGAAACTCCTTTCGCGAGCATCAAAATCGAAAGCTGCAGCATCCCAGCCTTGAACAACACGTTTCCAGTAAATGGCAGCGTAGTCGTTAAAACGAGCGGTGCAACACTTACGGCAAACGAGGAAGAAGTCACAAAACAGACGACGCTGAAATTCGGCGGCCAGAATGCTGGCCTCGAAGGCGCGCTAACACTCAAAGCACACTCGAAAGCGGGCGAGGAAACACAGCCGCTGACCGTTACAGCTACTCCATAGCGGAGCAGTAACAAGGTAGCCACCCGGGGGTTGATCCGGGTTGTGTCAAGGAGGCCCGGGCCCAGCCCGGGCCTCGAAGTCTATCTTTCTTCCCTCGCCACCCGGATGGTCCATCAGGGGGGCTGAGTGGCAACGGGGCCGTCCTCGGCATCTCGAGTTCGGCACCTTGGTGCTGAAGAACATCCGCATCGTCCGACTCCAGTTCATGCCCGATCGGCCCAAGTCCTGGCTGCCCAGCGCCTTGGGCAGCGGATCGTTGCTTTCCCGATCCTCGGCATCGGCGACAACGCGACCGGTGAAAGCGAAGCTGCCGCCTCTTTCTCTGCGCTGGCACTACCAGGTGCTGTTGTGGCTCATCCTTTATCTGCCGTCTTACTGCTTGGCGGAACTGGATCATCGGATGCCTTTCGCGCTGAATAGCCGCTCACCAGATGGCGGTCGAGCTAAAAGACAAACCGCTCAAAAACTTGAGACCGGCGAAGGATCTCGGGATCATCGAGATTGCGCAGGTACGCAAGCGTCCGCAGGGAGACGGTGACGATCCTTTTGACGGGGCCGGTGCAGCCTTGCGCAGGGCCTACAAATCAAAGGGAGGAAAGAATGATCAAAGCCAGAGCTTTTGTCGGCGTCGCGGTGCTCTGCACCTTGGCGCTCAGCGCCTTCACGGCCGCAGGCGCCTCGGCGAAAGGGACAACAGGGTTCACATGTGTGAAAGATTCGGGGGGCGACGTGGTTGGTGCCCACTGTCTTTCCTCGGGCGGGGGCGAAAAATACAAACACGTTGAAATTGAACCGGGAAAACAGACAACAATTGCGGCGACCAATGAAAACACGGCGGAAGGAACAACCGCGGCCAAAGTGACGAGCATCAAATCAACGGTGGCCGGGGTCGCGACGGAAATTCAATGTACCTCGGCGAGCGGTACTGGGACGTTCGAAAACAAAACCACGGGTGAAGAAATGTATCTCCATTCCCTGGGGCAGTTGAACTTCACCGGCTGCACGATTACCTTGCCTTCGGGAAAAGGATGCAAACTTAAAAGTGAAGCAGTAACGACCAATCAATTGACAAGCACTTCAGCGGGGCAGGGGGATGCAGTGACAATTTCCCCGGCTGAAGGATCCGTCTTTGCCGAATTCACGATCGAAGGCTGCAGCAACCCGAGCATGAACATCAGCTGCGCGATAACTGGCAACGTGAAGGCCTTCGGACCCGGGGCGACATTGACGACGACCGACGCTGAAACGACATCCACCTTGAAACTCGTCGGCCAGAAAGCTGGCCTCGAAAGCTCCTTGACAATCAAAGCGCACGCAAAAGAAGGCGAAACGACAAACCCGATCTCAGTCACAACAGTTCCGTAGCGTTGGAGCTGGGCTAGGGCATTCTCGCCGATCCGCCCATGAGGCCGGGCTGCGTCTCGGTCTCATGGGCTGCTGTTGACCGCCCCGGCGGCCACCCCAGTTAAAAGACACCGCGGGAAGGAAGTTGAAAGGGGAGAGTGCTCAAGGGATGATTGATCTGCGGGAATACGTCGGTGTCCGTGGAGCAGAACCAGACGTTCGCTGCATGGATGCCGGCGCAACCCTGCGCAGACAACTATGAGAGGGGAGGCAACAATGAGCAGGGCTAAAACTGCTTTTGGAATTGCGGTGCTCTTCGTCCTTGCGCTCGGCGCTTTTGGAGTGGGAATCGCCTCAGCACAAGGGACAACAGGCTATACATGCGTGACAGACGGGAATGGGACCCTCAAAGGGGACCACTGTCTCACGACGGGATCCGGCAGCCCAGCCAAACACGTTGAAATCAAACAGGACGAAACAACAACAACCTTGGCGACGAACTCCAACACGGCATCGGAAACAACCGCAGCTCAGTCGGCAACCATAAAAGCAGCTCTTGCCGGTGTTACGACGGAAATCACATGCAAAGAAGTCAGCGGAGAAGGGAGCTTTGAAAACAAAAGTTCTGGAGGCGAAATGTACCTTCACTCCGAAGGAAAACTGCACTTCGCTGGCTGTTCAGTAAAACTTCCTGCTGAAAAAGGCTGCAAAGTAAAAGGCGAAACATTGCTTACGGAAACGATTACAACCACGTCTCTGGGGCAAGGAGATTCGGTGAAAGTAGTACCCAAAAACGAAAGCGGCAAGTTCGCCGAAGTCACCATCGAAGGCTGCAGCATCGCAGCGCTGAACAACACGTGTCCGATCACGGGTAGCTTCAAGGCTGTTGGGCCTGGGGCGACACTTACGACGACGCATACGCAGGTGACAACGGAAAATACCTTGAAATTCGGTGGCCAGAAAGCCGGCCTGGAAGTCTCGATGACAGTCAACGCCCACAGTAATGCGGGCGAGGAAACACACCCGATCTCCGTTACAACAACCTAGGTCGCGCTCGGGAATTCGAGTCGAACCTTTTGCCGATCGCGTGAGGCCGAGCAGCTGCTCGGCCTCACGCTTTCTTCCCGACGCTGGAGCGCTTAGCATCGGGCCGTGCCGATCTACGAGTTCGAGTGCGAGGAGTGCGGGGCTCGCTTCGAGGAGCTGGTCGCCGTCGAGGCGCCGCCGCCGGCCTGCCCGGAGTGCGGCGCGGCGCAGGCGCGGCGGCTGATCTCCAACGTCTCGCCGCCCGGTCGCCAGCCGCGAGGCGCCGGCGTGCGCTCCGACGAATCGCGCCGGCGCGAGCGCGAAGCGGCGCGCGCGGACCGGATCACGGAGTCACGCAAGCGGCGGGCGCTGGGGGAGAAACCGTGACGGCGAGCGCGGAGGGGCGGCGCGAGCGCCTGGTCGAGCTCTTCAAGGAGGTCCAGGCCTGCACCAAATGCCCCCTGCACGAGACGCGGACGAAGGCGGTCTTCGGTGCTGGCAACGCCGACGCCGAGCTGATGTTCGTCGGTGAGGCGCCGGGCGCCGACGAGGACCGCCAGGGCCTGCCCTTCGTCGGCCGCGCCGGCCAGCTCCTCAACCAGCTGCTGGAAGAGATCGGGCTCTCGCGCGAAGACGTCTTCATCGCCAACGTCCTCAAGTCGCGGCCGCCGGGCAACCGCGACCCGCAGCCGTTCGAGATCCAGGCCTGCGAGCCATATCTGTTCGAGCAGGTGCGGCTGATCCAGCCGAAGGTCGTCTGCACGCTCGGCAACTTCGCGACCAAGCTGCTGAGCGGCAGCCAGGTCGGGATCACCAAGGTCCGCGGCACGCCGCAGCTGCACGAGCTCGGCGGCCGCGCGGTTTATCTGCTGCCGCTGCTGCACCCGGCGGCGGCGCTGCGGACGCCGTCGATGAAGGAAACGCTGCAGGCCGACTTCGCGACGATTCCCGGCCTGCTCTCCGGCCCGCCGCCCGAACTGGCGCCGAGCGCAGAGGACATGGAAGCCGCCGACGACATGCCCCCGTCCGAGCCGGAGCCGCCGCCCGCCGATCAGCTCGGCTTCTTCGGCTGAGGTGGCGATCCGTTGACGGAGCAGATCGAGACCGCCTCCGCGGCTGAGACCGAAGCGCTCGGCGCCCGCGTCGCCGGGCGTCTGCAACCCGGTGACGTCGTCGTCCTCTCCGGCGAGGTCGGCGCCGGCAAGACGACGCTGATCCGCGGCGCCGCCCGCGCCCTCGGCGTCACCGAACCCGTCACCTCGCCGACCTTCACGATCGGCCAGCGCTACAGCGGCGGTCGCCTGCCGGTCTCCCACCTCGACCTCTACCGGCTGGCCAGCCTCGAGGGCGAGGACCCGGCTCTGCTCGACGACTACCTCGGGCCCGACGGCGTCGCCTTCGTCGAGTGGCCGGCGGCCGGGGCGGGAAGCCTGGGGCGGCCGGCGCTGGAGATCCGGCTCGCGCACCTCGGCGAGGAGCGGCGCGCGATCGAGGTCGACTGGTGAGCGGATCGGGCACGTTTGGTGCGGAAATCCGCAGCAATCGCCGTTTGGCCGTGTTTCCGAGGCCGAGAACGCAACTTGTAGCATCGGCAACCCGGAACACGATGAAGGAGGCATGGAGCCAATGAAGGGACTGAAGGCGCTGGTCGCGCTGATGGTGGCGACGGGGTTGCTGGCCGCGGCGGTGCCGGCTACCGCCGGAGCGGCGGCCTACAGGCACTACGTCGGCTGCGGCATCTCCAAGAACGCCAAGCCCGCCCACGTCTGTCCCAAGGGCAGCAAAAAGGGCGCCTTCTTCAAAAGCACCAAAGCCGACGTGGCCTACACCGTCTGCGTCAAATTCCCGAGCGGCAAAAACCTCTGCGCCCAGGCCCAGAAAGCCGACCAGGGCACGCTCTACGTCAACAAGATCACCTCGACGATCCCCGGCCGCCACGTCGTCAGCTGGTACGTGAAAGGCAAGAAGGTCGGGTCCTTCGCCTTCCGGGTCAAGAGTTAGGCGGCCGAGCTGGTCGTCGTCGGCTTCGATACCGCGACGGTCGACACCGCCGCCTGCGCCTGGCGCGACGGCGAGGCCATCCACGAGTCGCAGCTGGGGCTCTCCCCGACCGGGAGACCCCGGCACGCGACCTCGCTGCTGAGCGAGGTCGAGGCCGCTGCCGCGGCGGCCGGCGGCTGGGAGCAGGTCGACCTGATCGCGGTCGGTCTCGGCCCCGGCTCCTTCACCGGGCTGCGGATCGGGATCGCGACCGCTCGCGGTCTCGCCGCCGCCAGCGGCCTGCCGGCGACCGGGGTCGGCACCCTCGACGCGCTCGCGTGTGGGATCGCCGAGGCCGGGCCCGGGGGCGAGCGCCTGTCCGTGCTCGACGGCTTCCGCGGCGAGGTTTTCGCCGCTCTCTACGCAGCCGACGGCACCCGGATCTGGGAGCCGTTCGTCTGCCGGCCGCAAGAGCTGGCTGCCCGGGTGGCCGAGCTGCCGGCGCCGCCGTTGGCCGCCGGTCCGGGGGCGGTACGATTTCGCCAGGAGCTGGCCCAGAACGGCCTGCAGATTGCGGACGATGACGATCCCATCCACCGGGTCGCGGCGCGGCACGTTTGCGCCATTGCGGCGGCCGGCGGCGCCGACGGTGGGTCGCTCGAACCGATCTACCTCAGACCTCCAGACGCGGAGCGGTGGCGTGAGCGAGATTCTTTCCAGAGAGCAGAGTGAGCTGACCCAGGAGGTCCGGGTCCGCCGGCTCGCCTACAGCGACCTGCCGGCGGTGATCGCGATCGAGCGCCGCTCCTTCCCGACCCCGTGGTCGCTGGCGATGTTCGTGCTCGAGCTCTCGAAGCCGTCGGGCATCTGCCTCGCCGCCAGCGCCAGCGACCAGCTGCTCGGCTACGTGATCTGCTCCCGCTACGACCAGGTCTGGCACCTGATGAACATCGCCGTCGCCCCCGAGGCGCGCGGCACCGGGGTGGCCGGCCGCTTGCTGCGGCGGCTGTTTGAGGAGGGGCGGGGGACGCTGCCGTTCACGCTCGAGGTCCGCGTCACCAACCACGGCGCGATCGGGATGTACGAACGGTTCGGCTTCCGCTCGGCCGGCGTCCGCCCCCGGTACTACCACGACAACGGCGAGGACGCCCTGATCATGTGGCTCGATTGATCCTCGCGATCGAGACCTCCTGCGACGACACCTGCGCCGCCGTCCTCGACGGCCCGCGGATCCTCTCCAACCTGATCTCCTCGCAGACCGACGCCCACGCCGCCTTCGGCGGCGTCGTCCCCGAGGTCGCCGCCCGCCACCACCTGGAACTGACGGCGCCGGTGGTCGAGGCGGCCCTGCGCGAGGCCGGGGTGACCCTGGACGAGATCGAGGCGGTCGCGGTCACCGCCGGGCCGGGACTGATCGGGGCGCTGCTCGTCGGCGTCAGCACCGCGAAGGCGATCGCGGCGCCGCGGCGGCTGCCGCTGATCCCGGTCGACCACCTGCAGGGACACGTCGCCGCCAACTTCCTCGAGCCGGAGCCGCTGCAGCCGCCGTTCCTCTGCCTGGTCGCCAGCGGCGGCCACACGCTGCTGGCCGCGGTCCGCGACCACGAGGGCCACGAGGTCCTCGGCCAGACCCTCGACGACGCCGCCGGCGAGGCCTTCGACAAGTCGGCGCGGCTGCTCGGCCTCGGCTTCCCCGGTGGGCCGGCCCTGGAAAACGAGGCGCGCGGGGGGGACCCGGAGGCGTTCGAGATGCCGGTCGCGATGGCTCGTGACCCCGGCCTCGACTTCAGCTTCAGCGGCCTGAAGACGGCGCTCGTCTACCGTTGCCGCGAACTCGGGCCCGACGGGGTCGCCGGGCGCCGCGCCGACCTCGCCGCCTCCTTCCAGGCGGCCGTCGTCGGCCAGCTCACCCAGAAGCTGAAGCGGGCGCTGAAGCGCGGCGATTGGGAGGCGGTCGCGCTCGGCGGCGGCGTCGCCGCCAACGGCCCCCTGCGCGAGGCAGTCGCCGACCTCTGCGAGCGCCAGGGCGTCGCCCTGAAGCTGGTCCCGATCAAGCTCTGCACCGACAACGCCGCGATGATCGGCTCCGCCGCGCGCTTCGCGCCCGCTGTTCCCTACCCCGACTACCTCGGCTACGACGCCTTCGCCAGCGGCGACCGGCCGGCCGTCGCCCATTGAGCCGGCAGCACCGGACACGTTCGTGACCGACGTCGTCGTCTACTCGCGGCCGGGCTGCCACCTCTGCGAGGAGGCGATCGAGGCGATCGTCGCCATCCACCGCGAGGGCTACCGGTTCGCCCTGCACGAGGTCGACATCGAGAGCGACGAGCTGCTGCTCCGCCGCCATCTCGAGCGGATCCCGGTGGTCGAGATCGACGGCATCGTCGCCTCCGAGCTGGTACTCGACGAGGCGGCCGTGCGGGCGAGGCTGGATACTGTGGGGGCATGGTCGAGTTGATCGATGAGATCGAAGCCTCGGGGCCGTTTCCGGTCGAAGGCGAGCGCCTCTCGCTTGGGGTCGCTGCGCGCCTCTCGCGCTACCTCCAGGTCCTGACCCAGGCGCGCAAGATGGGGCGCGAGACGATCTCCTCGCAGGAGCTCTCCGAGTACACCCACATCAACCCGACCCAGATCCGCCGCGACCTCTCCGGCTTCGGCAAGTTCGGCAAGCGCGGCGTCGGCTACAACGTCGACTCGCTGGTCTCGGAGATCCGCAAGATCCTCCGCACCTCGGGCCAGCACAACATCGCCCTGTTCGGCGCCGGCAACCTCGGCCAGGCGATCGCCAGCTCGGCGATCTTCGCCGACCACGGCTTCCAGGTGAAGGCGGTCTTCGACGCCGATCCGGCCGTCGTCGGCAAGCAGATCGGTGAGCTGCGGGTGCGTGAGCTCGGCGACCTGCGCGAGGTCGTCGCCGAGGAGGAGATCGTCGTCGGCGTCCTCGCCGTTCCGGCCGACGCCGCCCAGGAGGTCGCCGACCGCCTCGTCAAAGCCGGAGTGAAGATCATCTTCAACTACTCCGAGCAGCTCCTGCAGGTGCCGCCGGAGGTCACGGTTCACACCTCCAGCCCGGCTGTCGACCTGCTCTACGCGCTCTACTTCTACCTGGCTTAGACGCCGCGGAGCACTGAACTTGTCCCTGGACCTCGACCTCGCGCGCGAGACGTTCGAGTCCTCGACCGACTTCACGATCGGGCTCGAGGAGGAGTTCGCGATCCTCGACCCGGGCACGCTGGAGCTGGAGCACCGCTTCGAGGACGTCTACGCCGCCTGTCAGCGCGACGAGGTCCTGGCCGAGTCGGCGGCGGGCGAGCTGATCGCCTCCGAGGTCGAGATCCGCTCCGGCCGGGCCGAGAGCTTCGCCGAGGCGGCGGCGCTGCAGCGCGAGCGGCGGGCGCGGCTGTTCGAGCTGGTCGCCGGCATGGACCTGGCGCTCGGCGCCACCGGCACCCACCCCTGGGCCAACTACCTCGACCAGCGGATCATCGACACGCCCCACTACAACCGGCTGCGCCAGGAACTCGGCTGGATCGCCCAGCGCAACAACACCTGGAGCCTGCACGTCCACATGGGCGTGCGCGGCGCCGACCGCGCGATCGCCGTCTGCGACTGGCTGCGCGAGCTGCTGCCGCTGCTGCTCGCGGTTTCGGCCAACTCGCCTTTCCTCGACGGCCGCGACTCCGGCCTGCACACGGTCCGCACCGAGATCTTCACCCGCACCTTCCCGCGCTGCGGGGTGCCGACGCCGTTCCGCGACTGGCAGAGCTACGCGGACTTCATCGGCCTGCTGCAGAGCACCGGCACCGTGATGGAGTCGACCCAGCTCTGGTGGAGCGTGCGGCCGCACCACAGTTTCGGCACGGTCGAGGTCCGGATCTGCGACGCCCAGACCCGGGGCGAGGAGTCGCTGGCGCTGGCCGGCCTGATCTCCGCCTGCATCGCCCAGACCGCGCTCGACTACGACGAGTACGGCTACGAAGGCAAAGGCGCCCCGCTCGTCGGCCGCGAGATCGAGGAGAACCTCTGGCGTGCGATCAGGCACGGGGCCGGGGGAGAGCTGATCGATTTCCGCCGCGGCACCACGGTCCCGGTTCGCGCCGTGCTCGACTCCGTCCTCGAGTGGACCGAGCCGGCCCGCTCGCAGCTCGGGATCGAGGTCGAGCTGCCGGACCGAAACGGGGCCCAGCGGGCTCGCGAGGCGCTCGACGCGGGGACCTCGATAGTGGACATCTACAGGGATGCGGTGGCCGAGACCGGGCGTACCTACGCGCAGAGCGCCGCTTCCGCCGATAGACTCCCGCGCCGCTAAATCCACCGGAGGAATTGAACTTGACCAGCTTCTTGACCGACTACGGGGTCGTCGTCGCGCTCGTCTGCGCGGGCGCCGCCGTGGTTTACGGACTCATAGTGACCCAGCGCCTGCTCGCGAAGCCGGCCGGCAACGACCGCATGCGCGAAATCTCAGGCGCAGTCCAGGAAGGCGCCCAGGCCTACCTCAACCGCCAGTACACGATCATCGCCGCGGTCGCGGTGCCGATCGCCGTGCTGCTGCTCGTGCTGCAGGACTACAAAACCGCGATCGGCTTCATCATCGGCGCCGCGCTGTCAGGCGCGACCGGCTTCATCGGGATGAACGTCTCGGTTCGCGCCAACTCCCGCGTCGCCGAGGCCGCCCGCGGCGGCGTGCCGCCGGCGCTCGACGTCGCCTTCAAGGGCGGCTCGGTCACCGGCCTGCTGGTCGTCGGCCTGGCGCTGCTCGGCGTCGCCGGCTACTACGGGGTCCTGGTTATCACCGGCAGCAGCGACAAGGAGGCCGTAGACGCGCTGATCGGCCTCGGCTTCGGTGGTTCGCTGATCTCCGTCTTCGCCCGTCTCGGCGGCGGCATATTCACCAAGGCCGCCGACGTCGGCGCCGACCTGGTCGGCAAGGTCGAGGCGGGGATCCCCGAGGACGATCCCCGCAACCCGGCCGTGATTGCCGACAACGTCGGCGACAACGTCGGCGACTGCGCCGGCATGGCCGCCGACCTGTTCGAGACCTACGCGGTCACCACGGTCGCCGTGATGCTGCTCGGCGTCCTCACCTTCACCGGTTCGGACGGCGACTACCTGCGCAACGTCGCGATCTACCCGCTGGTGCTCGGCGGCGTCGCGATCATCGCCTCGATCATCGGCGCGCTCTGCGTGCGGACCAAAACCGACAAAGTCGAGGGTGCGCTCTACATCGGCCTGCTGATCTCCGGGATCCTCTCGATCGCGGCCTTCTATCCGATCACCGACTGGCTGATGTCGGACCCGGTCAAGTTCGGCCTCGAAGTCGGCGCCAAGACGATCAGCGTCACCGACCTCTGGCTCTGCGCCGTGATCGGAGTTGCGGTCACCGCGCTGCTGTTCGGGATTACCGAATTTTATACGGCGACCCGCTTCCGCCCGGTCAAGTCAATCGCCCAGGCATCCGAGACCGGGCACGCGACGAACATCATCGCCGGCCTCGCCCAGGGCTACCAGGCGACCGCCGCTCCGGCGCTCGTCATCGCCCTTGCGATCCTCGGCGCCAACGAGCTGGCGGGCATCTACGGCATCGGCATCGCCGTCGTCGCCCAGCTCTCGCTCTGCGGTCTGATCGTCGCCCTCGACGCCTTCGGGCCGATCACCGACAACGCCGGCGGCATCGCCGAGATGGCGGAGCTGCCGGAGGAGGTCCGCAACGTCACGGACCCGCTCGACGCGGTCGGCAACACGACCAAGGCCGTGACCAAGGGTTACGCGATCGGCTCCGCCGCCCTGGCGGCGCTGGTGCTGTTCGCCGCCTTCAGATCGGAATTGGCAGACGAGGCCCCGAACGGCTTCGACTTGAACAGCCTCTTCAACCTGACCAGCCCGGACGTGCTGATCGGGTTGATCATCGGCGGCATGATGGTCTACCTGTTCTCGGCGCTGGCGATCGAGGCGGTCGGCCGGGCCGGCGGTCAGGTCGTCGAGCAGGTCCGCAAACAGTTCAAAGAGCACCCGGGGATCATGGACGGGACCGAAAAACCCGAGTACGGGGAAACGGTCTCGATCGTCACCCTGGCGGCGCAGAAAGAGATGATTGCGCCGGCCCTGATCCCGATCGTGGTGCCGGTGATCGTCGGTCTGCTCAGCGTCGACGCGCTCGGTGGATTGCTGATCGGCGTCATCGTCGTCGGCCTCTTCATGGCGGTCTCGATGACCGCCGGCGGCGGCGCCTGGGACAACGCGAAGAAGTTGATCGAGGACGGTGCCCACGGCGGCAAAGGCTCACCGGCTCATGAAGCCTCGGTGACCGGCGACACCGTCGGCGACCCCTACAAGGACACCGCCGGCCCGGCGATCAACCCGATGATCAAGGTCGCGAACATCGTCGCGATCCTGATCATTCCGATCGTTCACTTCTGAGGAAGTTCCAGCGTTGGTGGAGGGGTCGGGTGCCCCTCTACCTTCGCTGGGATTTCTGCCTTTAACTGCTCCGCCTCTCGCTGACGGGCACTGCAGAAATCAGGACGCCGCTCGTACGAGGGGCACCCGACCCCTCCTCGGAGGGACGGCCTCAGATGTGGGCGGGCGGGTGATCAGGAAGGCCGCTCGTCGCGTGGCTGGAGCTGCCGCCCTCGGTTAGGCCAAGCCGCCGCGGGGTGGGTCGAGCCAGGGCGGCAGGACGCGGGGGTCGTCGGCTTGCGGCTTTGGTTCGGCTCGGGTCTCGCTGTTGGTCGGCGATGCGCCGGGCGGCAGGCTGATCTTTGCGACTGCCCACTCGCCGTTCTCGGCGGGAACCGGGACCCACTGGTGGGTCTCGCGATCAGGGTGCTCGGCCTGGAGCTGTTCGCAGCGCTGGCGGGCTTCTTCTTCGTTCATAGCCACAGTTTGGCGGCAAACGGCAGACCCGGTTGTTAGCGTTTCCAGGGTGCAGGGGTTGAAGAAGGCGCTTCGGGCGCTGACTTTTCCGTACCGGCGCTGGCCGCGGACGGCGCGGGCGCTGAGCGGGCTCGGGGTGCTGGTCGTGCTCCTGGTGGCCGGCTCGAACGCCTACGTCCTGCTGACCTACGACGGCGACTCGACCTCCGACGTCGCCGAGGTGCCGGCGGCGCCGGTGGCGATCGTGCCGGGGGCGCTGGTGCAGCCGAACGGGAAGATGAGCGTGATGCTCGGCGATCGGGTCAAGGACGCATACCGCCTCTGGAAGGCCGGCAAGGTGGAGAGGATCCTCGTCTCGGGCGATCACCACACCTGGGCCTACGACGAGCCGGACACGATGCGGAAGGCGCTCGTCGCCCGCGGTGTGCCGCCGCAGGACGTCTTCGAGGACCACGCCGGCTTCGACACCTGGGCGACGATGGTCCGGGCGCGCTCGATCTTCAACGTCGACGACGCCGTCGTCGTCACCCAGGGCTTCCACATGCCGCGAGCGCTGTTCCTTGCTGACGCGGCTGGGATCGACGCCACCGGCCTCGTCTCCGATCTGCACCGCTACGGCTACCAGGGCGAGAAGAGCTCGATCCGGGAGATCTTCTCGCGGGTCAAGGCGATCGCCGACACGACCCTCGAGACGCCGGCGATGGCCGGCCCGAAGATCCCGATCGAGAGCGCCGACGGGCGCGAAAGCTGGGGCCCGGTGCCGCCCGCCGGCACCCCGCCCGCCGGTTCACCCGGCCGCTAGCAGCGAGCCAGGGCGTTGGCGTAGAAGCGCAGGTAGGCGGGCCAGTGGGCGTTCCAATAGGCGTTGTCGTGGCCGCCGGGCCATGAGTGGGCGCTGAGGTTGGCGCCGTCGGCCTTCAGGTATTCGACGAAGCCTTCGTCGTAGCCGCGGAACGGGTCGCCGTCGCCGAAGTCGTTCCAGACCCGCATCCCGGCGAAGGCGTCGCGGTTGCCGCGGACCATCCCGACCACGTCGTTGCGCTCGAAGTCGGCGGCGCTTTCGAAGGCGCCGGGCGCCGTTTCGCCCGCCTCGAACCAGAGCGCGGGGGAGTGGCCGCCGACGGCGCAGAAGCGGCGCGGGTGCAGCAGCGCCAGGTCGTAGGCGCCGAAGCCGCCCATCGAGATGCCGCCGATCGCGACCAGGTGCGGGTCGATCCCGAAGCGGCGAACGACGGTCGGGATGACTTCCCGCATCACGTACGTGCCCCAGTCACCTTCGCGCCGGTTGTGCCAGTAGCTGTGTTCGCCGCCGTCGGGGAAGGCGAGGACCGGCGCCCGCCCCCCGAGCCGTTGCAGGCCCTCGAACACCGCCTCGTTGCCGGTGAAGGTCCCGTCCGAGCCGCCGCGGCCGTGGAGGAAGACGAGCAGCGAGCGCTGCCCGCGCGGCGGCAGGCGCCCCGGCTCGACGACGTTGACGCCGAGGTCCTCGCCGACGGCCTGGCTGCGGATCGTCAGGTGCGTCGTCCGCGCGCCGTGCTCGTCGACGGGACCGAGCAGGGTCGCCGAGAGCACGATGTAGACGATTGCTGCCAGCACGACCGCGATGATTCCAAGCGCGGCCGCGCGCCGTCGCCGCACCTGCCGCCGCGTGGGGATGTTTCGGTTAGTCAGCGGTATGCGCGCAATGTAGGGTGGCTAGCCTTCGACGGCGGCGAGGGGAAGACATTGCAGCAGACGTGGAGAAGACAGGTGATTGCGCCGTTGGTGGCCGTAGCCGCCATGTTGTCCCTTTGGGTGCCGCTCGCGCGGGCGGCACCGCCGGCTAACGACGACTTCGCCAATCGCGAGACGCTGAGCGGACCGCTGCCGATCGATGTGACGCGCTCCAACGTTGAAGCGACGAGCGAGAGCGGGGAGAATCTGGGCGGACTAGCTCCTGCAGGGCACTCGGTCTGGTTCGAGTGGGAGGCGCCTAGTACCCAATGGGTAACGGTTGGAGCCTGTCAGAGCGATGCCCCGGCGTTGGTCGGCGTCTTCACCGGCAATGCCGTCAACGCTCTGACGAAGGTTGCCGAGGGCATCGGGAGCGAAGGCCCGAATTGTCCCTTCGCCGGCCGCGAGTTCACCTTCAAGGCCCAGGAAGGGACTCACTACGAGATCGCGGTTGACGGCGACGCCTACTTCGTTGCTACTCCGCCGCCGGCCACTGAAGGGGCATTTACGCTGCGGATCGAAACGAGGCCGCCGCCCGCGAATGACGATTTCGCAGATGCGCAGCTAGTCACCAGCGCTCTGATCTCGGACCCAAATGGCCCCCACATATATCGGGCACGGATCTATGGTTACAACTGGGGAGCGACGAAACAGCTTGGGGAGCCGGACCCGTACGGTGTTTCGGGTGGTTCCTCGGTCTGGTACCGGTGGACTCCGCCGATGTCGGGCTTGGTCGGGATCGACGCTTGTTGCGGATTCGAAAAGCTCATTACCCTCTACACCGGGAGCGTCCTGACTGGCCTGACCCCAGTTGCCTCCAATCACGGCTTTTCCCATACGTGATGACCCTGGTCGATGATGCGACGCCGTACTACATCAGCTTCGACGGGCGTCGCGATGAATCCAGCGGCGACGCACCGACCTTCGGCTTCGAACTCAACATCCTGCTCTCAGGCAAGTACGAACCCGTTCCCGCGCCCTCTGGGCCGCCACCGGACCTGTCTGGGCCGCAGACGCTGCTGACCGCGAACGCCATCAAGCTCAAGAAGCGGCAGGTGACCTTCCGTTTTCGGGCTAGCGAGCCGGGTAGCCGGTTCCGCTGCCAGCTGGACAACCGTCCCCTCGCCGCCTGCGACCCGCCGAAGACCTACTCGCACCTCGGCTACGGCAAGCACGTCTTCCGCGTCGCGGCGGTCGACTCCGCGGGCAACACCGATCCCACGGCCGCGGTCGCTCGTTTTGCGATTCCCAAGCCGAAACCGCGCCACCGAAGCGCGCATTGAGGCGCTAGATTCGCGCCCGTGACCGACGGGCTGATCAACGTCGCCGACTTCGAGCGGATCGCCGCCGAGAAGCTCGAGGCGGGCGTGCTCGGGTACTTCGCCGGCGGCGCCGGCGACGAGATCACGTTCGGCGACAATCTCGCCGCCTGGAAACGGTGGCGGCTGCGGCCGCGGATGCTGGTCGACGTCTCCGCCGTCGAGACCACGGTCGAGCTGCTCGGCGCCCCGCTCTCGATGCCGCTCCTCGTCGCACCGGTCGCCTACCAGCGCCTGGTCGATCCCGACGGCGAGGAGGCGATGGCGCGGGGAGCGGCGGCCGCCGGCACGGCGATGTGCCTCTCGACCCTGGCGACGGCGCGACCGCGCGAGGTCGCCGCCGCGGCGCCCGGTGCCCGCCACTGGTTCCAGCTCTACCAGTTCAGCGACGCGGCGATCACCCAGGCGATCATGGACGAGGCGATCGCGCACGGTTTCGAGGCGATCGTCGTCACCGTCGACCTCCCGCCCGGCGGAAACCGCGAGCGCGATTTGCGGACCGGCTTCAAGCTGCCCGAGGGGCTGGGGATCCCCAGCGTCAGCGCCGCCCTCGGCACCGACCGCGCGGTGACGGTCGAGGAAACCTTCGAGCTGATGGACCTCTCGCTGGAATGGCCCTCGTTCGGCGAGCTCGCCGCCAACTGCAGCGTCCCGGTCCTCGTCAAGGGGATCCTCACCGCCGAGGACGCGCTGCTCGCGGTCGAGCACGGGGCCGCCGGCGTCATCGTCTCCAACCATGGCGGCCGCCAGCTCGATTGCGCCGTCGCCACCGCCGACGCGCTGCCGGAGATCGTCGCCGCGGTCGCCGGCCGGGTCCCGGTCCTGGTCGACGGCGGCATCCGTCGTGGCACCGACGTCGCGATCGCCCTCGCCCTCGGTGCCGACGCCGTTCTCGTCGGCCGGCCGGCGCTCTGGGGCCTGGCGGCGGCCGGCGCGGGCGGCGTCGAGCGCGTGCTCTCGATCCTCCGGGCGGAGCTCGAGCTGACCCTCGGCCTCTGCGGCTGCCCCTCGCCGGGCGACCTCACGCTCGACCATGTGCGGAGATCACCGGCCGCGTCCGTATATTCGGACCAGTGACCTGTCCTCGCAGTATCTAAATGGCCCAGCGGATCCCCAGAGACGAATCGCTGAGCCGTGTCCATGGCGTCGGCGCCCTGTTCGCCGCCGCCTACGGCAACGTCGGCTCCTCGATCTACTACGCGCTCGGCGTCACCGCCGCCTTCGCCCTCGGCCTGACCCCGATCGCCTTCGTCGTCTCGGGGCTGATCTTCGCCGCCACCGCCGCCACCTACGCCGAGGCGACGGTGATGTACCCGGAGGCGGGCGGCTCCTCCAGCTTCGCCCGTCACGCCTTCAACGAGCTGGTCAGCTTCGTCGCCGCCTGGGGGCAGATGCTCAACTACACGATCACGGTCGCGATCTCGGCCTTCTTCGTGCCCCACTACCTGGCCGTCTTCTGGCCCTGGCTGGGCGACAGCCCCGGCGACATCATCGGCGGCGCGGTGCTGATCGTCGGCCTCGCCCTGATCAACATCCGCGGCACCGAGGAGTCGGCGAAACTGAACCTGATCCTCGCCGTCGCCGACCTCGCGACCCAGGTTGTCCTGGTCGGGATCGGCCTCGTCCTCGTCTTCAGCCCGGAGATCCTGGTCGACAACGTCCACCTTGGCGTCGCCCCGACCTGGAGCGACTTCGCGCTCGGGATCGCGGTCGGGATGATCGCCTACACCGGGATCGAGACGATCTCCAACATGGCCGAGGAGGCCAAGGAAGCGGCGAAGACGATCCCGCGCTCGGTCGGCTTCGTCGTCATCGCCGTGCTCGGTCTCTACCTGTTGATCCCGATCGTCGCCCTCTCGGCGATGCCGGTCACCCAGAACGCCGCCGGTCACTACACGACCGCGCTCGGAACCACCTACGCCGACGACCCGATCCTCGGCATCGTCGAGAACCTCGGCCTCGCCCATGGCGCGACCGAAGTCCTGCGCTACTACGTCGGCGTCCTCGCCGCCGTGATCCTCCTGATCGCGACCAACGCCGGCCTGATCGGCGTCTCCCGCCTCACCTACTCGATGGGCCAGCACCGCCAGCTCCCGGAGGGGCTGCGCCAGGTCCATCCCAAGTACCGCACCCCCTACATCGCGATCCTGATCTTCGCCGCGATCGCGATCATCACCCTGCTGCCGGGGCAGACCGACTTCCTGGCGACGCTTTACTCGTTCGGGGCGATGCTCTCGTTCACGATCGCCCACGTCGCGGTGATCCAGCTGCGCCGCAAGGAGGCCGACCGGGAACGCACCTGGAAGCCGCCGCTCAACGTCCGCGCCTTCGGCTTCGAGGTGCCGATGACCGCGGTGCTCGGCGGCCTCGGCACCTTCGCCGCCTGGGTCGTGGTGATGGCGCTCAACCCGCGCACCCTGTTCGTCGGCCTCGGCTGGATGGTGCTCGGCATTGCCGTCTACGTCCTCTACCGCCGCAACCAGAAACTGCCGCTGACCGAGACGGTCAAGGTCGTGCTGCCGGAGCCGCTCGGGGTCGAGGAGGTCGAGTACCGCTCGGTCCTGGTCGGGATCGAGGACGACGAAACGTTCTCCTCGGAGATGATCGCGACCGCGGTCAAGCTCGCCTCGAAGCGGCGCCGCGGCATCCACGTCCACTCGATGATGACCGTCCCGACCCACCTGCCGCTCGACGCCGAGCTGCCCGAACAGGAAGCGGCGGCGCAGCGGATGGTCGAGGAGGCGCGGCTGATCGGCGGCCAGCGCGTGACCGGCCACGTCGCCCGGGTCCGGCCCGGCCAGGCCGGGTACTCGGTGGCCGAGGAGGCGAAGGAGATCGAGGCGGCGGCGATCGTCGTCGGCCTGCGCCGCCGCGGCGGCGTCCCGCTCTACGACAAGACCCTGCAGACGATCCTCGGCGAGCGGCCCTGCCGCGTGATCGTCGTCTCCGACCCGGCCGACAAGCCGGCGCCGATCCCGACCGAAGCGCTGGCCGAGGTGACGCAGTGAGCGACCCGGGGCGGGGCCAGGAGGCCTACCACCGGGCCGTCACCGGTTTCTCGGCCGTGCTGCTCGTGATCGGCGTCATCGTCCTCGGCGTCACCCTCGCCAACGGCGGCGGCCCCGCCTCGATCGGCTTCCTGATGGGGATCGCGTTCCTCGCCGTCGGCGCCGGCCGGCTCTGGCTCAACTCGAGGATGGGCCGGTGAGCGGAGACCCCGCCGCGGCGCCGCCCGACGGCGGCCCGCCGAAGCAGATCGGGCGCCTGCAGCGCGGCCTCGGCGTCCCCTGGCTGTTCGCCGCCGCTTACTCGGCCGTCGGCTTCTCGATCTACTTTGCGCTCGGCGTCGTCGCCGACCGCGGCCTTGGCCTGACGCCGCTGATCTTTCTCGCCTCCGGCCTGCTCTTCGGCCTGACCACTCTCACCTACGTCGAGGGCAGCTCGATGTTCCGCGAGCGCGGCGGCTCCTCGACCTTCGCCCGCTACGCCTTCAACGAGCTCGTCGCCTTCATCGCCGGCTGGGTGATCCTGCTCGACTACCTGATCGTCGTCGCCCTGGCGGCGATCTCGGTCCCGCACTACCTGGAGCCGATCTGGGACGGTTTCGGCCGCGCCGGCTGGGAGATCGGGGTCGCGGCCGGCGTCATCGCCCTCGTCTGCGCGCTCAACATCGTCAACGTCACCGGCCGCGGGCGCCAGCGCTCACTCGCCTTCCTCGCCCTCGCCGACCTCGGCCTGCAGCTGGCGGTGATCGTCGTCGGCCTGATCGTCGTCTTCCATCCCGACCGCCTGACCGACCAGATCCACCTCTTCTCCCAGCCCAACATCAGGGACGTCGTCTACGCGGCGGTGATCGCGATGCTGGCTTACGCCGGGATCGAGGCCGCCTCCGATCTCGCCCCCGACATCGAAGTCAGCCGCCGCGACCTCAAACGGGTGGCGACCCTCGGCGCCTTCGCGGTGCCGCTCGTCTACGCCGGGATGGCGGCGATCGCGCTGATGGCGGTGCCGGTCGTCGCCGGTCCCGACGGGCCGGAAACCGCGCTCGGCGGCCAGTACATCGAGAACCCGGTGCTCGGCGTCGTCTCCGCCTTCCACCCGCACTGGGTGGCGGAATCGATGCGCTGGCTGGTTGCGCTGGTCGCCGCCCCGGTCCTCGTCTGGGCCGCCAACACCTCGATGCTCGGCGTCTCCCGCCACATCTACACGCTGGCGATCAACCGCCAGATCCCGAGCTGGCTCGGCAAGCTCGAGCGCCGCCACGCCACCCCTTACATCGCGATCGCGATCTGCGGCGTGATCGCCCTCGGGCTGGTGATCCCGACCAACGTCAAGCTGCTGGCCGGGATCTACGCCTTCGGTGCCACCCTGGCGATCACGATCGCCCACTTCTCGGTGATCCGGCTGCGGGTGAAGATGCCGGACAAGAAACGGCCCTTCCGCGTCCCGCTCGGGATCCGCTGGGGCAATGCCGAGCTGCCGCTGCCCGCGATCGTCGCCGCCGTCCTCAGCGGCCTCGCCTTCCTCAGCGTCCTCGCCTTCCACACGACCGCCCGCTGGGTCGGCCTCGGCTGGTTGATCTTCGGCCTGCTCTTCTACGTCGTCTACCGCAAGGTCTTCGAGGGGACGACGTTGACCAAGCGGGTCTCGGTCACCGAGCAGGCGCTGACCAAGCAGGTGCCGCAGGTCGAATTCCGCAACATCCTGGTGCCGATCTTCGGGACCAAGCTCGACGACGACATCGTCGCCACCGCCGGGCGATTGGCGGCGGCCGAGGCCGAGGAGTCCGCGGACAGCGATTTCGACGCCCGGCTCGACGTCGTCTACGTGATCGAAGTGCCGCTGTCGCTGCCGCTCGACGCCCAGCTGCCGAAGGAGCGCGAGGAAGAAGCGCGCCGGGCGCTGGAGCGGGCGCGCGAGGTCGGTGAGGAGTACGAGGACGTCGAGGTGACGACCGAAGTGATCCGCGCCCGCAAAGTCGGCGCCGGCATCCTCGAGGCGGCCCGGCGCAGCGGGGCCGAGGCGATCGTCGTCGGCGCCGAGCCGCCGACCAAGATCCGCGGCGGCGCCAAAATCGGCGGCATCGGCGCCGCCAGGCCGGCCGAGATCGGCGCCGTCACCGAGTACGTGCTGAAAAAAGCCCCCTGCCGGGTGCTGCTGACCGCGCCGCCCGAAACTCCCTAGCCCCCGATCTCCCTCGCCGCGCGCTCACTAGTATGCGGCTCATGTTCGTTCTGATCGTCGGCTGCGGCCGCGTCGGCTCCTCCGTCGCCCGCGGGATGCTCCGCGAGGGCCACCAGGTCTCCTGCCTCGACGAGGATCCCGAGTCGCACGCCCGGCTCGAGGTCGGGCTGGAGAAGAGCTGGGAGGACCTCGGCGGTCAGTTCACCGTCGGCGCCGGTCTCGAGACCGAGGCCCTGGTCGCCGCCGGGATCGAGCAGGCGGACGTCTTCATCGCCTCCACCGACGGCGACAACACCAACATCATCATCGCCCAGATCGCGCAGAAGCGATACGAGGTGCCGACCGTGATCGCCCGCGTCCTCGACCCGCTGCGGGCCGAGTGGTACCGGCGCCAGGGACTGCAGACCGTCTGCCCGACCAAGGTCGCGATCGACATGCTGGAGTCGGCCGTGCGCGAGTCGGCCGGCCGCGACGGGACGCCGCCGCCGGAGCCGGCCGCGGAAGCCGCCTAGGGAGAGGTCTCGGAGCCGCATGTACATCATCGTCGTCGGAGCGGGCAAGGTTGGTTGGAACCTGGCGCGGGAGCTGCTCGAGAAGGAACACGAGGTGACGCTGATCGAGTCCGACCGGCGCCGCTACCTGACCGTCGAGCAGGAGCTCGAGCACAACGTCTCCTACGGCGACGCCTCCGAGCTCTGGGTGCTGGAGCGGGCCGGGATCCAGCGCGCCGACATGGTGATCGCAGTCACCGGCGACGACGAGGACAACATGCTGATCTGCCAGGTCGCGCGCGAGAAGTACCTCGTCGACCAGATCATCGCCCGCGTCAACAACCCCCGCAACCGCCAGCACTTCGACCTGCTCGGGGTCAAACCGTCGGTCTCCGCCACCGACCTGATCCTGCGCCTGCTCGAGCACGAGGTGCCGGAGTATGGGCTGGTCCACCTGCTCGACCTGCAGGAGGAGCAGCTGGAGATCATCGAGATGCTGCTCGGCAAGGACTCCGGCCTGATCGGCCGCCGCGTCGGCGACCTCAGCATGCCGGAGGGGAGCCTCCTGATCTCGGTCCTGCGGTCCGGCAAGGGATTCGTCCCGACCGCCGACACGGTGCTGGAGGAAGGCGACGAGGTTCTCGCCGTCCTCGACCCGGGTAAGGAGGACGAGTTGAAGGCTCTCTTCGGACCCGACGGCGATAGTGCCTGACCGCCAGGTTGATTTCCTCCTGATCGGCGGCGGCATGGCCGCCGCCGCCTGCGCCAAGGAACTGCGCGACCGCGGCGCCGAGGGCTCGGTGCTGCTGGTCGGCCGCGAGCCGGAGCCGCCCTACGAACGGCCGCCGATCTCGAAGGAGTACCTGCGCGGTGAGGCCGAGCGCGCCGACGCCTACGTCAACCCGCCCGAGTGGTACGAGCAAAACGGGGTCGAGCTGGCGACCGCCCGCAACGTGATGTCGCTCGACACCGAGGTGCGGACCGTGGAACTCCAGGGTGGGGAGGAGGTCGGCTTCGACAAGGCGCTGATCGCCACCGGGGCGCTGGTCAACATCCTCCGCGTCGAGGGCGCCGAGAACGAGGGCATCCACTACCTGCGCGCCTTCGGCAACGCCGACGCGATCCGGGCCGACGCCGAGGCCGCCGGCAACGTCGTCCTGATCGGCGGCAGCTACATCGCCAGCGAGGTCGCCGCCTCGCTGACCGAGCACGGCGCCGACTGCACGATGATCGCGATCGAGGACGTGGCCCTCTCGCGCACCTTCGGCGCCGACGCCGGCGGCTGGTTCCAGCAGCAGCTCGAGTCCCATGGCGTCACCTACGTCGGCGGCGAGGAGCTGGAGGCGTTCGAGGGCGACGGCCGGGTGCGCTCGGTCGTGACCAAGAGCGGCCGCAGCTTCGAGTGCGACTTCGTCGTCGTCGGCGCCGGCGTGCGGCCGGACGCGATGCTGGCCGAGCGGGCCGGGCTCGGGGTCGAGAACGGGATCCTCTGCGACTCGAAGCTGCAGACCTCCGTTGCCGGCATCTATGCGGCCGGCGACTGCTGCAACTACGACAGCGTCGTCCACGGCCGCCGGCTGCGGGTCGAGCACTGGGACGTGGCGATGCAGCAGGGGATGCACGCCGCCCGCAACATGCTCGGCGAGGATGCCGACTACGAGGTCGTGCCCTACTTCTTCAGCGACCTCGCCGACTGGGCCAGCCTCGAGTACGTTGGCCCGGCCTACGCGTGGGATCAGGAGGTCTGGCGCGGCGCTCGCGAGGCCGGCGAGTTCTCGGTCTGGTACCTCGCGGGCGGCCGGGTCGCCGGCTGTCTCAGCGTCGAGCGCTCCGAAGACCTGGCCGAGGCGCGGCGCATGCTGGCCGACGGCGTCGACGTCTCCGGCTCGATCGCCGCGATCGAAGACAGCGGCAGCGACCTTTCGCAGATCGCCTAGATGGCCGCCCCCGCGGGCATCTGGATATCCTCAGACCGTCACCTTTGCGCCCTGGTGTAATGGCAGCACGCCTCGCTCTGGACGAGGTAGTCGGGGTTCGAGTCCCTGGGGCGCAGCTGATAAGTCCCTGCAAAGGCGTCGAATCGCTTTGCTAGCGTCGCTCCGATGAGACCTTCCCGGCACCTCATTCCCGCCCTCCTGCTGACCGCGCTGCTGGCGCTGGTTGCCGCCGGCTGCGGCGGGGGCGGCGACGAAACGACCGATACGACGGCCGCAAAGACGACCGAAACGAAGCCCTCGCTGACCAAGGAAGAGCTGATCAAACAGGGTGACGGGGTCTGCGCCGAGGTCAATGCCGCGGTCGGCTCGGTCGGCAGCTCCGCCGCCGATGCGCAGAGCCAGACGACCTCGGTCGCCAACCTCTACATCAACATGGTCGAAAGCCTGAAGAACCTCGGCGAGCCGAGCGAAGAAGCGGCGGCCTACAAGCCCTTCATCGAAGCGGCGGAAGAACTGGCGAAAGTCGAGGGCGAAGTGAAGCTGGTGGCCGAACGCGAAGACACGGTCGCGCTCGGCGAAGCGGCCACCCAGGCGGCACCGATCCTCGAAGAATTCCAGACCCAGGCCGGGATCTTCGGCTTCGAAGATTGCAGCCAGGGCCCGAGCGAAGTCCCGACCGCCCCCTCGACCGGCAGCTCCTCCGAACCTGAAGTCGAAGAAGGCGGGATCGAAGCCGAAGAAGGCGTGATCGAAGAAGTCGTGCCGGAAGAAGAAATCGTCCCCGAAGAAGAAATCGCGCCCGAAGGGGGCGGGGCCGGGGCGATCGAAGAAGTCGTGCCGGAAGAAGGTGGCGGCGAAGAAGAATCGTCCTCCGGCGGCGGCGTAGGCCCCGGCTGATTCGAAGAGTTTGGCGTGGAGGGGTCGGGTGACCCTCCGCTAGAGACCGTTGCGCAGCTGATCGAGCCCTGGAGGCGCATCTGGATTCCAGGAGCCTCTATCGGAGGGTCACCCGACCCCTCCCAACAGGACTCGTCCAAGCTTCTCGGGTCGGCAGCTTTCGTCAGCCGGACGCTCCTCCGTCGCCGGGGTTAGCTTCCGTCCCTTGGAAGCTCCCTGGCTCGAACGTGGCTGACATTTTCTACGCGTGGCGTCGAAAAGCTCAGCCGCGCTCCGCAGACAGCTGGAAGCCTCCCGAAGCCTCGGCCGGCCCCGCCCTGCCAGCTTCCCAATTCGGAATCCGGATTCGGTTGGAGGGTCGGGTGGCCCTCGTACGAGCGGCGTCCTGATTTCTGCAGTGCCCGTCAGCGAGAGATTGAGCAGTTAAAGGCAGAAATCCCAGCGAAGGTAGAGGGCCACCCGACCCTCCCCAAACCCTGATCCCTAATCAGGAAGTCCGCTGCGGCGCTAGGCCGCGGAGGACTCAGACCAGGCTCCGTAGAGACTGGCGTAGACGCCGCCGGCGGCAATCAGCTCCTCATGCGTCCCCTGCTCGGCAATGCCACCATTTTCGAGGACAACGATCTTGCCGGCGCGGCGGATCGTCGAGAGGCGGTGGGCGATGACGATCGCGGTCCGGCCCTGGAGCAGGCGCTCGAGCCCTTTCTCGATCGTTTTCTCGGTCCGGACGTCGACGTTGGAGGTCGCCTCGTCGAGGATCAGGATCCTTGGCTCGGCGAGGAGCGCCCGGGCGAAGGCGATCAGCTGCCGCTGCCCGGCCGAGAGCTGGACACCGCGCTCGCCGACCTCGGTCTCGATCCCCTCCGGCAGGGCGGCGACGAACTCGGCCGCGCCGACCGCGCGCAGCGCCGCCTCGATCTCCTCCAGCTCCGCCTCCGGCCGGCCGAAGGCGACGTTCTCGCGGACGCTGCCGGAGAAGAGGAAGCCCTCTTGGGGGACGATCCCGAGCTGGCGCCGCAGCGCCTGCTGCTGGACCCCGCGGAGGTCGTGGCCGTCGACCAGGACCCGGCCCTTCTGCGGGTCGTAGAAGCGGGCGACCAGCTTCGCGAAGGTCGACTTGCCGGCGCCGGTGGCGCCGACCAGGGCCAGCGTCTGCCCGGGCGGTACGTGCAGGTCGATCCCGCGCATCGCCCAGGAGCCGTCCGCGGGCTCGGGCTCTTCGCTGTAGGAGAACCAGACCTCGTCCATCTCGATCTCGCCTTTCAGCGTGCCGGGATCGATCGCGCCCGGGGCGTCGACCATGTCCGGTTCGGTGTCGAGCAGGTCGAAGATCTTGTCGAGCGCCGCCATTCCCTGCTGGTAGGTCGTGTAGAGCTGGCTCAGTTCCTGGATCGGTTCGAAGAATTTCGTCAGGTAGCCGACGAAGGCGACGATGACCCCGATCTGGATCGCGCCCTCGATTGCCTGGGTGCCGCCGTAGAGGAGGATCACCGCGGTCCCGATCGCGGCCAGCAGTTCGACCGCCGGGAAGTAGGAGGCGTTGAGGTAGACGCTTCTCATGTTGACCTCGCGGTTGGCCTCGTTTAGCTCGGTCATCTCGTCGACGTGGCGCGGCTCCTGGCCGAAGCTGCGGACGACGCGGACGCCGCTCAGGCTCTCCTGCAGGTAGGCGGTGACGGCGGCGATCCGCTCCCGCGTTGCCCGGAAGGTGCCGGCGGAGGCGATTCGGAAGACGAGGCTGGCGATCAGCAGCAGCGGGAAGGTGAGGAAGGTGATCAGCGCCAGCTGGACGTCGAGGACGAGCAGGATGACGACGACCCCGACCAGAGTCAGGCTGCTGTTGAAGATCGTGACCACGCCACTCGTCACGAGCTGGTTGAGCGCTTCGACGTCGTTGGTCATCCTCGAGATCAGGACGCCGGGGCTTTTGCGGGTGAAAAAGCCGATCGACATCGACTGGATGTGGGAGAAGAGTCGCTCGCGCATGTCCTGCAGCGCCCGCGTCCCGACCCAGCCGACCATGTAGGTCTCGGCGTAGGTGGCGACGGCGTAGATGATCGCGGTGACGACGAAGGCGGCGACGGTCCAGTCGAGGGCGCTGAGGTCGCCCGTTTCGATCCCGGCGTCGATCGCCCTCCCCGCCAGGTACGGCGGCGCCAGCCCGGCCGCGGTCTCGATCAGGAGGGCGCCGAACATCAGCGCCAGCCGACCGCGGTATGGCCGCAGCAACCCGATCATCCAGCGCACCTTGCGGCCGCGCTGATCCTGGCCACGCACGAGCCGCCAGAGGGAGCGGAAGAGGAAGGCGATGTTCGCCAGCCGGCTCTCGCTCGGCGCCGGGTCGGTGTGGGGGCGCTCGCTGCTCATAGCCGCGCCATCTCCTCGCGTTCCTCGAGGTCGTGCTGGAGGAAGACCGAGTCGGCGAGCCCGTGCTCGGCGATCTCGCGGTAGAAGCCGCAGCCTTCCATCAGCTCCTCGTGGCTGCCGCGGTCGACGATCCGGCCGCCGTCGAGGACGACGATCTCGTCGGCGAGGGCGACGGTCGAGAGGCGGTGGGCGATGATGAACGTCGTCCGTCCCGTCATCGCCTCCTGCAGGCCGCTCTTGATCGCCGCCTCGGTGGTGGCGTCGACCGACGAGGTGGCGTCGTCGAGGATCAGGATCCGGGGATCGGCCAGCAGCGCTCGCGCGATCGCGACCCGCTGGCGCTGACCGCCGGAGAGGGTGAGGCCGCGCTCTCCCACCCGCGTCTCATAGCCGTTCGGAAGGTCGCGGATGAAGCCGTCCGCCTGCGCACGCCGGGCGGCCGCTTCGATTTCCTCGATCGAGGCGTCGGCCCGGGCATAGGCGATGTTCTCGGCCACCGAAGCGGTGAAGAGGAAGCTGTCGTCGGCGACGAAGGCGATCTCCGAGCGCAGCGAGCCGACGTCGATCTCGCGGACGTCGGCGCCGTCGACTTCGACCGTGCCCTCGCTGGGGTCGTAGAGGCGGGCGATCAGACCGACGAGGCTGGTCTTGCCGGCCCCGGAGGGACCAACGAGGGCGACGACCTTGCCGGCCTCGATCTCGAGATCGACGTCGCTGAGGGCGGTGCTCGAGTCCGTGTAACGCAGGGTGACGCCGCGCAGCGAGACCGCGCCGCCTCCGGCCGGCAGGGGTGGGGCGCTGGGCGGACTCTGGATCGCCGGTTCGCGGTCGATGATCTCGAACATGCGATTGCCGGACGCGATCGCCCGCTGGGCCATCCCCATCGCGACGCCGAGCGCCCGGGTCGGGCCGGCCAGCATCCAGACGTAGGTGTAGAAGGCGACGAAGTTGCCGAGGCTGAGCTTGTCTTCGATCACCAGCCGGCCGCCGATCAGCAGCACCAGGGCGATCCCGATCTGCGGCAGCAGCCCGATCAGCGGCGAGAAGAAGGCCTGCAGCCTGGTCGAGTAGATGCTCTGGTCGAAGACCCGCGCGACCGCGCGCTGGAAGCGGTGCAGCTGGTATTCCTCGCGGGCGAACGCCTTGACGATGCGGATCCCGGAGACGTTCTCCTCGGCCTCCGCCGTCAGCTCCGCGACCCGCTGCTGGACCTCCTGCTGGGCGGGGCGGGAGACGCGGTTGTAGCGCGATGCCGTGTAGACGACGAGCGGCGCCGGGATCAGCGCGATCAGCGCCAGCAGGGGATTGATCGCGAACATCACCGCGCTGGCGAGGACGATCGTCAGCAGGCTCTGGGTGATGAAGATCAGGCCGTAGCCGAGGAAGAAGCGGATCGCCCCGAGGTCGACCGTCGCCCGCGACATCAGCTGCCCGGTCTGCTGGCTGTCGAAGAAACCGAGGTCGAGCTTTTGCAAGTGCGCGTAGAACTTCTGCCGCAGGTCGAATTCGACCCCCAGCGAGACCTTTCCCGCCACTAGTCGCCGCACCACCGTCAGACCCAGCCGCAGGATGCTGGCGCCGATGATCGCCAGCGCCAGCGGCAGCAGGTCAGGCTTGTTCCCATCCTTGATCGCGTTGACTGCCTGCCCGACCAGCCACGGGATCAGCACCGTCATCCCCATCGCCGCCCAGGCGAACACCAGGGATCCCCACAGCTGCAGCCGGTAAGGCCGCAAGAACCCCAGCAAACGCCGATAAGTACGCATCGTTACTCACTATACAAAGTGAAGTAATGCGGGCCGGCGGTAGTGGGTCAGTTTGAGAATTTCAGCAGCCGAGCCCCCCTCGAAAGGGAATGCTCGGCCATAACTCAGTGGTCTCGGAGAATGACCAGGAGAACCATGAACAGCAGCACGAACGCTGCGGGGTCCATAGCACCTTCCTTTCGGGAGGCTTCCCGGCACAATCCGGATCCAAAGGGAGCCTCCGGGCCTTCCGACCACCACATAGGAGGTGATCCTTGGAGTTTACGCGCCCGCCTGATCCAGCAGCGCGGCAATCTCCTCCAAGGCACTGCGGGTGGTTGAGGTTAGTCGCGCATAGCGAGGCAAAGCTCAACCACGCTTGCGCCGGCCGCAGCTAACGCAGGCTGGCGGCGGCCTTGGCGCTGGGGACCTTGCCCTTCGGGCACGGTTTCGGACCGTGGCCGGGGCGGGGGAGGATCTGGAAGGTGGTGACGTCGTGGAAGGGAGTGGTGGCGCCGTTGTTCTGGGCGAGGCTGACGATCAGGCGGTAGAAGCCGGGGTCGAGGTCGTGGTAGTAGATCTCGGGACGGGTCGCGGGGGAGTAACTGCCATCGGTGCCGATCTCCTCGGCGAGGACGCCGTTGGGGCCCGAGTACTGGGGAAAGTCGAAGGAGCGTCCCTTGAGGCGGCCTTTGCCGATCGGGCTGTTGATCGCGTGTTCGAGCTTGACCGGGTCGACGCAGTCGGGGACCCGGTTGAGGCTGAAGCGGATGTGACCCTGTCCCAGCTGGGGCTCGCGGCCGAACCGGCGCGGGGCGAGCTGGAAGTTTTCGACGTTGACCTTGACCACGACCGCGTGGCTGCTCTGGCGGGCGCCGTTGCGGGGGGAGATGAATTCGACCGCGGGCTCGCCGGGGACGCCGGTGTCGTCCGCTTTCGCGGTCGAATCCGACTTGCCGCCGAAGATCAGCGCCAGCGCCACGGCGGCGCCGGTCAGCACCAGGGCGGCGACGATTGCTTTGTTCACCCTCATCGGAGCGGGAAGACTACGCCGAAGGGTGGCGCCGGCAGCCGCCGACGGCGATAACCTGCCGGCCTCGGATGAGTGGCGCAGCGGAACTCGCGTACCGGATCGGCGCTGCCGCGCGCCAGCCGGCGACCTGGGTGCAGCTGCTCAAATTCGGTCTCGTCGGCGCCTCCGGCTACGTCATCAACCTCGCCGTCTTCGCCCTGCTCTCCGGCTATCTGAACGTCCACCATCTGGTTGCCGCGATCGGCGCCTTCGGCGTCGCCGTCACCAGCAACTTCCTCTGGAACCGGTACTGGACCTTCGGCCCCGGCGACGGCCCGGCTCACTTCCAGGCGGCCCGCTTCTTCGCCGTCAGCCTCGCCGCGCTCGGCCTCAACCTCGCTGTGCTCCAGGTTCTGATCGGCACCGGCCACGTCGGCGACCTCACCGCCCAGGCGATCGCGGTCGCCGTTGCGATGCCCTTCAACTTCCTCGGAAATAAGTTGTGGACGTTTGCCTAGGCTGAGTTGCCGCCCTAGACCGCTCCTCTAACGTTGAGTAAGAGATGAGCACGCAGAAGAAGAGCTACGACGCCGCCGTGATCGAGCCTGCGCGCCAGGCGGCCTGGGCCGAGCGCGGGGACTTCGACGCGCCGCCGCCGCCCGAGCCCGGGCAGCTGCCGGTCTACGTCAAGGCCTCGAGCCCGTTCACCTCGGGCAACCTGCACATGGGCCACGTCCGCGACTACACGATCGGCGACGCCTACGCCCGCTACCACCGCGCCCGCGGCGACGCGGTCCTGCTCGGCTTCGGCTTCGACGCTTTCGGCCTGCCGGCCGAGCTGGCGGCGATCGAGCGCCAGGTCCTGCCCGCCGACTGGGTTCGCCAGTGCGGCGACCGGATGCTCGAGCAGATGAAGCGGCTCGGCTACAGTTTCGACTACGACCGCGTCTTCTACAGCTCCGACGAGGGCCAGTACCGCTGGACCCAGTGGCTGTTCCTGACCCTGCTGGAGATGGGGCTGGTCTACCGCGACGACGCCACCGTCGACTGGTGCGACACCTGCCAGACGACCCTCGCCTCGATCCAGGTCGAGGAGGGCGGCACCTGCTGGCGCTGCCACAACGAGGTGCGGCTGATCCGGCGCCCGACCTGGTTCCTGAAGATCACCCCCTACCTCGAGGAGAACGACGCCAACACCGAGAAGCTCGAGAACTGGGACGACCTCGCGCTCGCCACCCAGCGCTACATACTCGGCCGCAGCGAGGGCGTCGAGCTCGAGCTCGAGGGCGACGCCGGCACGCTGACCGTCTTCAGCCCCCACCGCGGCGCCCTCGACCGCGCCACCTTCGTCCTGCTCTCGCCGCGCCATCCCGAGATCGACGCCTGGGCGAGCTCCGACTCCGCCCGCGAGCAGCTCGAGCAGATGCGCTCCGGCGGTTGGGAGCGGAGCGCCCGCGACGCCCGCTCGGTGCCCGTCGTCGACACCGGCTCGACTCTGACCGGGCTCGACGGCTCCGAGCTGCCGGTCCTGGTCTCGCCGCTGGTCGACGCCCGCTTCGGCCCGACCGCGGCGCTCGGCATCCCCGCCATCGACGAGGCCGACCGCGAGCTCGCCGCCCGCGTCGAGCGGGTGCGGGGGAACGAGCCCGACGAGGCCGGAGGAGAGGACGCCGTCGAGAACGGCGCCGCCGCCGACGAGGCGCCGACCGCGCTGCCGCTGCCGGAGGGTGCCCAGGAGGCCAAGCGCTACCGCGCCAACGACTTCTCGATCTCGCGCCAGCGCGCCTGGGGGACGCCGATCCCGGTCGTTCACTGCGAGCAGTGCGGCGCCGTGCCGGTGCCCGAGGCCGACCTGCCGGTCGTCCTCCCGCGCGACCTGATGCCGCGCGCCGAGGGCAACCCGCTGGCCGAGCGCCCCGACTTCGTCGACGTCGAGTGCCCCGAGTGCGGTGCCGCCGCCAAGCGCGAGACCGACACCCTCGACTGCCACTTCGACGCCCTCTTCCTCTGGGTCCCGGCGGCGGTGCCGCCCGCCGACCGGGCTGAGCAGATGTTCACCCACCCCGAGCTCCAGCACTGGCTGCCGGCTGAGCGGCTGGTCGCCGGCGGCGACTCCGGCGGCTTCGTCTTCGACCAGCGGATCGTGACCAAGGCCCTGCGCGACCACGGCGAGTTCGCCTTCATGACCGAGGGCGAGCCCTTCGCCGGCTGCCTCTTCCACGAGATGGTGATCGCCGACGGGCGCAAGATGAGCAAGCACCTCGGCAACGTCGTCGACCCCGACGAGCTGGTCGCGCAGTACGGCGCCGACACGATCCGGCTCGCGGTCCTCTACGCCGCCGGTCCGGCGAAGACCCTGAACTGGTCCGACGGGGCGATCAAATTCGCCAACCGCTTCCTGCGCAACCTCTGGACCTACTGCCAGGACCGCTTCGCGGCGCTCGACTGCATCGCCCACGACCCCGAGGCCGCCGCCGATACCGAGCACATGCGCGACCGGCTGCGGAAATGGGTGGAGAACGGGCTCGAGCGGATCACCGAGGACACCGGCGAGCTGCAGCTTCACAAGTCGATTCGCAACCTGGCCCGGCTGTTCGAGCGGATCCAGGACTTCGAGAAGCGGGTGGTCAAGCGACGCGAGCAACTCGACCGCGCCGATGCCGAGGCCCAGGTCGCGGCATTGCTCCTGCTCCTGCAGGCGCTGGCGCCGTTCGCGCCGCACGTCGCCGAGGAGCTGCTGATCGCCTCCGGCAGGGAGGACGCGCGCGATTTGTTCGAGTCCTGGCCGGACTCGGCGACTATCCCGGTCGCCTTCGAGAGCGGCGCTGCAACCGGCTGACGAAGCCGCGGCACCGAACAGACAACATTCCAGTGCCCATAAGTCTGTCGATTGAGCAAAGGGGCTTGATTGATGCACGACCTTGTGTTATGAATGCGCGTGCCGGGCGATCAATCCGGTGGAGTGGGTGGGGCTCTCAGACTGGGAAACCCCTTGGGGTGGCAAAGGAGGACCAGTCTCGAGCCAGGATCCATCGTCATGACTGGGATCCTGGGCCGCGCCGGCCGATAGATGCCGGCGCCGCCCCGCCTCACTTCATCGTCGCCCGGATCTCGAGGATTCGGCGAACTAGCGCGGCGGCTGCTTGACGTCGAAGCGCTCCTGCTGCGGCAGCCAGGCGATTCCGTCGCAGAGCTCAGCCGGGCTGGAACCGAGGGCGCCGGCCAGCTTGACGATCGTCGCCAGTCGCGGCTCGCGTCCGGCCCGCTCCAGCAGGGAGATCTCAGTCCGGTGCAGATCGCAACGGTCACCCAGCTCTTCCTGGGAGATCCCTACCTTGGTGCGGGCCTTGCGGAGGTTGGCGGCGAAGCGCTCCTGGGGACTCACGTCGCGGATTCTTCGAGGCTGACGACAAGAACTCTACAGACAGTAGGTTTCCCCGATCGCGACACGGGCCGCTTGTTCCGCTACCTTCTCCAAGGGACTTCGGCGCCGGTTCCCCGAATATTTACACAGAAAGTGTTGAGCGCCAATACACCATGTGTTATACCCACGCGAATATTGGAAGAGCGCTCGGAGTGAGCAGCGCTGGTA
This sequence comes from Solirubrobacterales bacterium, assembly GCA_035689305.1. Classification (GTDB taxonomy): domain Bacteria; phylum Actinomycetota; class Thermoleophilia; order Solirubrobacterales; family 70-9; genus VAYN01. The sequence goes on from DASSLT010000054.1 coordinate 32,331, forward strand.
AGGCCTGCGCTTCGGCGGCAAAGGAGGAGTTATGAGCGACGCAGCTGCATCGCATCTGGGAGGGCCCGAGGGGCCACGGACCAGCTCCTGCGCCACCGAACTCGTCTGCCGCGATTGCGGGTACCGGACGCCGCTGATGGACACCATTTTCAAGTGTCCGGCCTGCGGCGAAGGGCTCGACATCGACTACGACTACGAGCGCGCCAAGGAGCTGATCGCGGCGCGCGGCCTCGAGGACCGGCCGCAGAACATCTGGCGCTTCGAGGAGCTGCTGCCGATCACACTGCGGCGCGCCCAGGATCAGGTCGGCCAGTTCGCCGGCCAGACGCCGCTGATCCGGGCCGACCGGCTCGGCGCCGAGATCGGCCTCGACAACCTCTACCTCAAGGACGATTCGACCAACCGGCCGACCCTCTCCTACAAGGACCGGGTCGTCAGCCAGGCGATCGCCCGCATGCTGGAGCTCGGCAAGGACGAGGTCGGCTGCGTCTCGACCGGCAACGTCGGCACCGCCGTGGCCGCGCTCGCGGCCAAGGCCGGAGCCAGCGCCTACATCTTCTACCCGGGCAACATGGAGAAGGGGAAGGCGAAGGCCTGCCGCGCGCTCGGCGCCCGGGTCTGCCAGCTCGACGCCAACTACGACCAGGCCAACCGCGCCTGCCGCGAGCTCTCGCTCGCCAGCGGAATCGAGTTCGCCAACATCACGCTGCGGCCGTTCTACGCCGAGGGGGCGAAGACGATGGCCTTCGAGGTCGTCGAGCAGCTCGGCTGGCGCTCGCCCGACCACTGGGTGATCCCGGCCGCCGGCGGCACTCTCTCCTCCCGCATCCACAAGGGGCTGAACGAGCTCGAAATCGTCGGCCTGGCGGAGACCGCGCACACGAAGCTCAACATCGCCCAGGCGGGCGGCTGCTCGCCGATCGTGACCGCGATCCGCGAGGGCGGCGAGCTCGAGCCGCAGACGCCGGAGACCGCCGCCCACTCGCTGGCTATCGGTGCTCCCGGCGACGGCAACCTGGTTCTCGACGCCGTCCGCACCCGCGGCGGCTCGGGCGCGGGCCCCTCCGACGCCGAGATCTTCGAGGCGATCGACTTGCTGGGGGCGACCGAGGGGATCCTCACCGAGCCCGCCGGCGGCACCACGATCGCCGCCACGGCACGGCTCGCGGCTGAGGGCAAACTCGGCCGCGACGACACCGTCGTCGCGGTGATCAGCGGCAACGGGCTGAAGACGCTTTCGGAGCACCCGGACAAGCCGTGGCCGGAAATGGTCGCGTGCGACGTGAACACGATGGGGGAGATGCTGGAAAGCTTCCGCCAGGCGGCTGCGGCCGCGCTGCACTGAGCGGAAGAGGGGGCGGGTGACCGGCGCGACCCCGGCGCGCAGCCGGTCGCCGCGCCTGCGGTCAAGATGAGCCCTGAACCCCCACACATCGAGGGCGTCACCCATCGCACCGCGCGGGCGCGCGGTGTCGATTTCCATGTGGCTGAAGCGGGGTCGGGGGACGACATCGTCCTCTGTCTGCACGGCTGGCCCCAGCACTGGTACGAGTGGCGCCACCTGATGCCGGCGCTCGCCGACCGCCACCGGGTGATCGCGCTCGACCAGCGCGGCTTCGGCTGGTCGCAGGCGACGAAGACCGGCTACGAGAAGGAGGAGCTGGCGAGCGACGTTCTCGCCGTCCTCGACGAGCTCGGCCTCGAGCGGGTGAAGCTGGTCGGGCACGACTGGGGCGGCTGGATCGGGTTCCTGCTCTGCCTGCGGGCGCCGGAGCGCTTCGAGCGCTACCTGGCGCTCAACATCCTGCCGCCCTGGACCAGCGCCCGGGCGATGGCGCCGCAGCTCTGGCGCTTCTGGTACCAGTGGGTGATCCTCAGCCCGGTGGTCGGCTACCGGCTGCACCGCAGCGGCAAATTCGTGCCTAAAGTCCTGGCCGGCGCCTCCGTTCGGCGCGAGGGCTGGGACGCGGAGACGCTGCGGATCTTCTCCGAGCGCTTCACCGAGCCGGCGCGGGCGATGGCGGCGGTGCAGATGTATCGGGTCTTCAACCTGCGCGAGGCGCCGGCGATCATGCGCGGCCGCTATGCCCACGCCCGCCTCCAGGTCCCGACCAAGATGGTCTTCGGGACCGGCGACAAAGCGCTCAACTCGGACCTGCTGGCCGGCTATGAGCGCCACGCCGAGGCGATGGAGCTGGAGCTGGTCGACGGCTGCGGCCACTTCATCGCCGACGAGATGCCCGACCTCGTCACCGCCCGCGCCCGCGAGTTCCTCGCTTAGTCGCGACGCGGTCGACATTTCACCCGCATAGCGGGTGAAATGACTGCCACGGTCCGGTCAGGTCCGGATCCGGGCCTCCTCCAGGTCGAGGTCGCGTTCGATCTGGCGCATCGTCACGTTGCGGAGACGGCCGACGCCGCGCAGGTTGAGCAGTTCCTCGCGCTCGATCCCGATCAGCTCCCGCCGCAGCTCGCCATAGTCGACGATCCGCTGCTCGCGGGCGGCGGTGTCGGGGTCCTCGCCGCCGAGCACCGCCTGGCACATGCGGAAGCGGCTGCGGTAGAGGTCGCGCAGGCGCTGCAGCTGCATCTCCGAGGCGCGCTCCTCGGATTCCATCTCGTCGATCCGGTCGAGCGCCGACTGCGCCGCCTCCATCCGCGCCACCGCCTCTTCGTCGCTCCAGCGCCGCGGCTCCTCCAGCTTCAGGGCCTTGACGATGAACGGCAGCGAGAGCCCCTGGCCGACCAGGGTGACGAGGATCAGGGCGAAGGTGAGGAAGATGATCTGCGGCCGGCCGTCGACCGAGAGCGGCACCGCCAGCGCTGCCGCAAGCGAGACGGCGCCGCGCATCCCGCTCCAGCCGACCGCGAAGCGCTGGCCGAAGGTTTCGCCGGCGGCGGAGCCGATCGCGAAGACGAAGGCGAGGCGGACGCCGGTCGAGGCGAGGGTGATCGCGACCACCGGCCAGAGCAGGTCGGTGATCCCCGACGAGGACTCGTTCAGGGTTTCGACGACCCCGGGCAGCTGCAGGCCGAGGAGGACGAAGAGCGTCGTCTCGAGGCCGAAGATGAAGACGTTCCAGAAGGCGATCGCGGTCAGGCGGGTGTCGGCGTCCTGCGAGCGCGGCGCCCGGTAGCCGCCGTAGAGGCCGGTCGCGACCGCGGCCAGGATGCCGGAGACGTGCAGCTGCTCGGCGCCGACGTAGGCGCCGTAGGCGCCGAGGACGGAGACGAAGATCGTCAGCGAGACGTCCGCCTGGCTGCGGGCGACGCGGTCGAGGATGACGCCGACGACGAGGCCGACCGCGATGCCGCCGGCGGAGACGCCGATGTATTCGAGCGCCGCGTCGCCGAAGCTGAAGCTGCCGCCGACGGCGACCCCGATCGCGATCCGGTAGAGGACGAGGGCGGTGGCGTCGTTGATCATCGACTCGCCACTGACCAGCAGCCGCACCCGTTCTGGCGCTCCGAGGCGGCGGAAGATCGAGGTCGCGGCGACGGCGTCGGTGGGAGCGAGGACGGCACCGAGGACCGCCGCCTCGGCCCAGTCGAGTCCCGGCACCAGCTCGTGGGCGACGATCGCGACGACCGCGGCGGTGAGGAAGACGAGGCCGACCGAGAGCGCCGTCAGCGGCTGCCACAGTGCCTTCAGCTCCAGCGGCGAGGTGCGCCAGGCAGCGGAGAAGACGATCGGCGGCAGGAAGACGAGGAAGACGAGGTCGGGGTCGAGCTCGACGTCGGGCAGGCCCGGGACGAGGGCGATCAGGAGGCCGCCGACGACGAGGACGATCGGCGCCGGGATTTTGACCAGGTCGGCGAGGCGCACGAGGAGAGCCGCCGCCAGCAGCAGAACGATGATCGACTCGACATCGTGCACGAGCACATAACATCGCGTTCCGTGGACGAACCGCTCTCACCCCCGCTTGAAGACATCGATCACGTCCGTGGCGAGCGCGGCGCGGAGCTGGAGCTGGTCATGTTCGGGGACTTCCAGTGCCCCTTCTGCCTCGGCGCTCAATCGATCCTGCGCCGGGTCCGCGACCGCCTCGGCGACCGCCTCACCTTCGCCTTCCGCCACCTGCCGATCCCCGAGAAGCACCCGCTGGCGCCGCTGGCGGCGCAGGCGAGCGAGGCAGCCGGCGCGCAGGGTCGGTTCTGGGAGTACCACGACGCTCTCTTCGCGGCCCAGCCACGGCTCTCGCGGGAGACGATGATCGCAGTCGCCCGCGACCTCGACCTCGACGCCGACCGGCTCGCGGCCGAGATCGACGCCGAGGCCTACGCCGAGCGGATTGCCCGCGACCTCGCCTCGGCGATGGCGAGCGGCGCCACCGGCACCCCGACTTTCTTCACCAACGGTTTGCGTCACCCAGGCGCCTACGACGCGGCCTCGCTGATCGAGGCGCTGGAAGCCGACACGCCGGTCTCCTGACCCGGATATCGTTCCCCGCCTTGAGTTCTCAGGGACTTTCCAGGCAGGGGAGGTTCGGGGTGCGGACCGTGGTGATCGCGGTGCTTGCTTGCGTCGCCGCCATGCTCGCGGTGCCGGCCGGCGCCCTTGCGGCTGACGGCTCGATCGCCGGCGAAGTCACCGACGCGGTCACCGCTAACGGCATCGAAGGGGTCGAGGTCTGCGCGTACCAGGTGGATGAAAGCGGCGAAGACTCTGGCTGCAGCACGACCGACGTCGACGGCCTCTACGAAATCACCGGCCTCAGCCCCGGCGAATACGTCGTCGAATTCTGGCCGGGGGAACTCAACTATCAGGGCCAGTGGTTCGACGGCAAATCCTTCGGAGAAAAACCAGACACCGTGACGGTGACCTCCGGTGGCGTCACCAGCGCTGACGCTGCGCTCGAACCGGGCGGTGAAATCGAAGGGCACGTGGCCGCTGAAGGTCTCGGCGGTCAGCCGATCGAAGGCGCGGAAGTAGTCGCCTTCGGCGTCGAACCCGAACGCTTCGGCGGCGAAGCGGTCACCGACGGCAACGGCGACTACACCATCGTCGGCGTCCCGCCCGGCGAATACGTGGTCATGTTCTGGACGCCGAGCCTGAACTACCTGACTCAGTACTTTCACGACAAGCCGGAATTCGGGGAAGCCGAAGCCGTCACGGTCGCCGCCAACGGCGTCACGGCCGGGATCGACGCCGACATGGAACTCGGCGGCGCCATCTCCGGCACGGTCACCGACGCGGTCACCCATGGGGGCCTGGGGGAAGTCGAAGTCTGCGCCTTCGAACTGCACCCGCCCGAATTCGAACGCTGCGGCGAAACCGACTCCACGGGCGGCTACACGCTGCGGAGGCTGCCGCCGGGCGACTACGTGGTCGGCTTCTTCCCCTACGACCCCCTGTATCCGTTCCAGTTCTTCAGCGGCGCCACCACCGTCGGGACGGCGAGCACGATCACCGTCACCGGGGGCGCGACCAACCTCGGAGTCAACGCCGCCCTGTCGAAGAAAGGCAGTTCGCGTCCGGTGTCGACGGCGCCGGTGCTTTCGGCCCCGGTCATCGCTGTGCCAGCGAAGAAGGTCGTCGACAAGCGCTGCCACAAGGGCTTCCGCAAGAAAACGGCGAAGGGTGTCCACAAGTGCGTGAAGGTGCGGAAGAAGAAGCACCGTCACCATCGGGCGGATCGGCGCCCACGGGCTCTGGCCGCCGTCGCCCGCCTGCGCTGACCGGGACCCTTCCTAGACTCGGCGGCGATGCGGGCCCTGGTCCAACGAGTCAGCCAGGCGGCGGTCGACGTCGAGGGTGAGCGCGTCGCCCAGATCGGGCCGGGGATGCTGGTTCTGCTCGGGGTCGGCGTCGGCGACGGGGAGGAGCAGGCGGACCGGCTCGCCGACAAGGTGCGGGCGCTGCGGATCTTCGACGACGCCGAGGGGCGGATGAACGAGCCGCTGGGCGAGCGCCAGGTGCTCTGCGTCAGCCAGTTCACGCTCTACGGCGATGCCCGCCGCGGCAACCGCCCCAGCTATACCGGCGCCGCCCGGCCGGAGGTGGCGGAGCCGCTGTATGACCGCTTCTGCGAGCGGCTCGACGCGGCCAAGGGCGTCTTCGGCGCCTGCATGGGGGTGGCGCTGATCAACGACGGCCCGGTTACCTTGATGCTGGAGGTCTGAGGTGCCACGTCTGAAGGTGCCGGGGATGCTGGCTGCGATCGTTCCGGCGCTGCTGTCGCCGCTCCTGCTCTGCGGCTGCTTCGACGGCACCGTCCGCAACCCGCCGGGAGAAGGCGGCATGCACAACGGCGGCATGCACAGCGCGCACCACCGGGACGGGGGCGGGACGAGCGATGGCGGGGGCGGGGCCTCCGGTGGCGGCTCGGCCGACGTCGTCACGCTCGCCGCCGTCGGCGATGCCGCGATGGGGATCACGCCGACGCTGCCGCCCGAACCGGCCACCTATCTCGACCCGATCAAGGGCGAGCTGAAGGGCGACGTCGTCTTCGGCAACCTCGAGGGCACGCTCACCGACGTCTCCGAAGACGTCAAGTGCGGCGGCGCCGAACCGGGGACCTGCTTCGCCTTCCGGGCGCCGCCCGAGTACGCGAACTACCTTGCCGGCGCCGGCTTCACGGTGATGAACCTCGCCAACAACCACTCCTTCGACTTCGGCGAAGCGGGCCAGGCGGAGACGGTCGAAGCGCTGCACGGCGCCGGCATCGAGTCGACCGGCCTGCCGGAAAAAGCGACCGTCGTCGACGCGGCCGGTCACGAGGTCGCTTTCCTCGGCTTCGCCTCCTACGACTACACGAACTCGCTGACCGACCTGGAAACCGCCCGGGCGTTGATTCGCGCCGCGCGCGAGCAGGCGGACATCGTCGTCGTCGCGATCCACGCCGGGGCCGAGGGCTCCGACGCCCTGCATGTGACCGGCGAAGAGGAGATCTACCTCGGCGAGGACCGCGGCAATCCCGAGGAGTTCGCCCACATGGCGGTCGAGGCCGGCGCCGACCTCGTGCTCGGCTCCGGTCCGCACGTCCTGCGCGGGATGGAGATCTACCGCCACCGGCTGATCGCCTACAGCCTCGGCAACTTCTCCGGCTACCACAACTTCACGCTCGAAGGGGTGCTCGGCGAGAGCGCCGTCCTGCACGTGACGATGGCCGCCGACGGCAGCTTCCGCGCCGGCCGGATCGCCTCCGTCAGCCTGATCGAAGCGGGCCAGCCGGTACCCGACCCCGAAGAACGCGCCGCCTCCCTGATCGCCGAACTCTCGGCCGAAGACTTCGGCTCGAAGGGGATCGAGGTCGGCGCGGAAGGGCGGATCGAGGGCTGAGCGCGGGGTGCGCTGCCGGCCGGTTACTCGGTTGGCGGCTGGTCGGTGAGGTCGTCGTCGGCGACCTGGAGGTAGAAGCCGCGGGTGCCACCGGGCTCGATCACCTCTTCGATGCGGTCGTGGCGCAGCTGCTCCTGCGGCCCGACCCGGGCGAGGAAGTCCTCGACGTCGGCGGGGTCGAGGTCGGAGAAGCCGATCGTCACCACGTCGCGCGGGTCCTCGAGGCTGACCGCGCTGACGACCCGGGTCGGGATCCCGAACCCTTTGTCGGGGAGCCAGGCTGCGCGGAAGTCGGAGTAGTCCTTGCCCTCCCTCAGACGCCGGACGAGGACGGAGACGATCATGGCGGCTGATTCGACGGTTGCCGCCGATCTCCTGGCAGAATCGCGGCCGTGCTGCCGCCGCTGCTGCTGATCAACGGTTACGCCGCCACCGGCGCCGACTGGGACCCCGGCTTCCTCGCGGAGCTCGGCCGGTCGCACCGGGTGATCAGCCCCGACAACCGCGGCATGGGTGCCGCCCCTCTGGGCGCGGAGGAGCTGACGGTCGAGCTGATGGCAGCCGACATGGAGCGCCTGCTCGATGCCGAGGGGATCGAGCGGACGGCGGTCGTCGGCTGGTCGATGGGCGGCTTCGTCGCCCAGGAGCTGGTGCGGCGCTCGCCGCAGCGGGTGGCCTCGTTGACGCTGCTCGACACCGACCCGGGCGGGGCGGCGGCGGTGCCGGCCGCGCCCGACGTCTGGGCGCGGCTCACCGACCACACGGGAACGCCGCGCGAGCAGGCCTCGCGGCTGATCGCGCTGCTCTTCCCGCCGCCCCTGGCGGCGGAGATCGACGCCCAGTTCGGCGAGGTCGTCGCTGCGGCGCGCGAGCAGCTCTCGACGGCGGCGCTGCGGGCCCAGGAGGCGGCGATGGCGGCCTGGCACCGGGACGAGCCGGCCGCGGGCGGGCAGCGGTCCGCGGGCGGTCCGGGGGACGACCTTCCCGTCCTGGTCCTGCACGGGACCGAGGACGCCGTCATCCCGGCCGCAAACGCGTTGGCGCTGCAGGCTCGTTGGCCGGGCGCCCACGTCGAGCTGTTCGAGGGCTGCGGCCACGCCCTGATGGCGCAGGACCCGCAGCGCGTCGCCGAATTGATCCGCACCCACTCAGCCGGCTGAAAGGCGGAAGGCGGCGCGTGCCAGGCCCGCGGCTTCGCCACGCAGCCGGCGTTCGGGCTCGCCGGCGACCGCGTAGGCGACCGTGACCCAGCGGTTGCCGCGGACCGCGAACAGCGAGTGGTAGGCGGGGACCCAGCTGGCGCTGCCGCCGCCGCGGTCGCCGACCCCCGGCACCGGGTGCGGCAGCTTCGCCGGGTCGGGGGCGCCGAACTGCGCCGTCTCGACCATCCGGTTCTTGTAGCGCTGGCGGGCGGCGTAGGCGGCGTCGAGGTAGACGTCGACGTCGGCGCCGGGGCCGGTGAGGCGGCAGCGGGAGAGCGGCGGCGAGGGCTCGGGCCGATGCCGCACCGGCGCGCCGAGATCGCGTTCGACCCGGGCCGCGAGGGCGGCGCAGTCGGCGGCGCTGAGGCGGGCGACGCCGGCCGCTTCGCGTCCTGGCCGTTCGCCCTTGACGCCGGGGGTGCCGCCGGCCTCGGTCGTGCCGCTCTCGCCGCCGCAGCCAACGGCCAGCGCTGCGGCGAGCAGGACCACCGCGATCGCGACCAGGTCTAGGCTGAGCCGGTGCCCGCACCGCATGGTTTCGAGTATGAGGTCCGCGGCGAGGAGGTGGTGATCTCACACCACGGCCGCCGCGCAACGGTCCTGCGCGGCCGCCGCGCGACCGAGTTCCTCGCCGAGGTCGAGCGCGGCGACCCGCAGCAGCTGATGGCACGGCTGACCGGCAACTACAAGCGCGGCAACGAGCGGGCCGGCAAGAGCCACCCGCGCAACCGAGGCGGCAATTGAACGTGCTCTGCACGTCGAACTGCCGCCTCGTCACCTCTCGACGAAGTAGGGGCCGCTCTCGCCGGCGCCGAACCAGCGGCTGGTGACGGTCTTCTTGCGAGTGTAGAACTCGACCGCGTCGGGGCCGTGGGCGTGGAGGTCGCCGAGGAAGGAGTCCTTCCAGCCGCTGAAGGGGAAGAAGGCGACCGGGGCGGCGACGCCGACGTTGACGCCGATCATCCCCGCCTCGGCGTCGCGGCGGAAGGCGCGGACGGCGGCGCCGGACTCGGTGAAGATCGAGGCGCCGTTGCCGAAGCGGCTGCGGTTGACGGTCGCGATCGCCTCCTCCAGGGTCGCCACCTCGACGACGGCGAGGACGGGGCCGAAGATCTCCTCGGCGACTGCCGTGGAGTCGGGGTCGACGCCGGTCAGGATCGTCGGCCCGAGCAGGGTCCCGGCCGGGCCGGGATCGATGCCGCGGCCGTCGAGCAGGAGCTCGGCGCCGTCGGCCGCCGCTCGCTCGATCGCCGCCGCGATCCGCTCCCGCGCCGCCGCCGAGACGACCGGCCCGAGCTCGACCGATTCGTCGGCGCCGGGCCCGACCTTGACGTTCCGCGCCCGCTCGACCAGCGCCGGCAGCAGCCGCTCCCGCGCCTCGCCGACGAGGACGAGAACCGAGCCCGCCATGCAGCGCTGGCCGGCCGCGCCGAAGGCCGAGCCGACGATGCCCTCGACCGTCTTCCCGACCACCGCGTCGGGCAGTGCGACCATGTGGTTCTTGGCGCCGCCGAGCGCCTGTACCCGCTTGCCGGCCGCCGCCGCGCGTTCGTAGACGAGCCGCGCCACCGGCACCGAGCCGACGAAGCTGACGGCGTCGATCCCCGGGTGGTCGAGGATCGCCTCGACGACGTCGCGGCCGCCGTTGACGAGGTTGATGACGCCCGGCGGCAGCTCCAGCTCGTCGAGCGCCTCGAAGGCGATCTGCTGGGTCAGCGGCACCTGCTCGGAGGGCTTCAGCACGAAGGTGTTGCCGCAGGCGATCGCGAACGGCAGGAACCAGAACGGCACCATCGCCGGGAAGTTGAAGGGGACGATCGCGGCGCAGACGCCGACCGGCTGGCGCACGGTTTCGGCGTCGATCCCGCGCGAGACGTCTTCGGCGACCCGGCCCTGGATCGTGGTCGGGATCGCGCAGGCGCACTCGACCATCTCGATCATCCGCGCCACCTCAGCGCGGGCGTCGCCGATCGTCTTGCCCATCTCGGCGGTGACCGAGCGGGCCAGGTCCTCACGCCGCCGCACCAGCGCGTCGCGGAGGGTGAAGAGGCGCCGGCCGCGCTCGATCACGCTGACCTCGCGCCACTGCGGCAGCGCCGCCCGGGCAGCCACGACGGCGGCGTCGAGCTCGGCGGCGGTGGAGAGGGGGACGCGGGCCAGCACTTCGCCGCTGGCCGGGTCGGTGACGTCGAGCTGCTCGGCGGCGGTGGAGGGGACCCAGGCGCCGCCGACGTAGTTGCCGAGCGTGCGCACGCCGGCGGCCTGGGTCCGAGGGACGCTCATGCGTCCCATTGTCCTACCTCGGGACCGGCGACCGGCTCAGCCGCCCTGCGCCCCGAATTTGATCCCCTTGCTGCCGCGCGTGCAGAGCTGGGGCATGTAGCCCTCCGGGACCGCGAAATCGACTTCCTTGCATTTGTAGTTTTCGGGATACCCGTATTTGCCGGGGGCATCGCCGCTGTAGAAGTGGCCGATGAACTTCACCGCGTCGGCGCAGGTGACGCTCTTCACCTGAACGGCTTTGGCGTTGACTTTGTAGGGGCGGGTGCCGCCTTCGCCGTCTTCGATCTGGATCGTGATCTTCTTGTTGCCGCAGTTGACGTAGCTTGCCTTCTGCGCCTGCGCGCCCGGCACCAGCACGATCGCCAGCGCGATCAGCGCCACCAAGGCGCCGGCGATGCCGAGGTCGAACCACCGTTTACTCGCTTCCATCCAAGCCTCTCGTTCTCGCTGGAGCCCCGCTGGCTCCGATCGGCGCGGACGATATGACGCCGGGGCCTCCGGGCTCCGGTCTGGGTAGAACCTACCCAGGGCCGCGAACACCTTTCCTTGCAGGCGCTTTCCGTCCCCAGTGCCTCAGGGAGACGGCGCTACGGTCGATGGAAGGGTATGGAGAGCGAGGAGAGGAAAGCCGGCTTCGCCTACTCACTGGCGCTCGTCATCGGCCTCTTCGGTCTGATCGGCCTCGGCCTGCTCGGCCTGCCGATGACGACGCTGATCCTCGTCGCCTTCGCCTCAACTGTGCTCGGCGCTTTCGCCTACGGCCTCTGGGACGTGCTCGCCCACCGTAAGCCGCGCTCGCGGCTACGCTCTTCCGCCTGAGCTCGTCCCTCGCACCCGCAGCGCCCGCCGGCCTCACCCAGGAGGAGGCCGAGCACCGGCTGCGTGAGCGCGGACCGGCGCCGAAGGAGGCGACGAGCCGCTCCTACCGCTCGATCGTCGTCGGCAACACCTTCACGATCTTCAACCTGATCCTCGCCGTCTTCGGCGCCGCGACGATCGCCTTCGGCAACCCCAAGGACGCGCTCTTCCTCGGCATCCTCGTCGCCAACACGACGATCGGCACGTTTCAGGAGGTGCGGGCGAAGCGGGCACTCGACAAGCTGGCGGCGCTGGTCGCGCCGGCGGCGACGGTCGTCCGCGACGGCAGCCCGCGCGAGGTCCCGGTCGGCGACGTCGTCGTCGGCGACCTGGTCCGGATCCACAGCGGCGACCAGGTCGTCGCCGACGGCACCGTCGTCCGCGCCGAGGGGCTGGCGCTCGACGAGTCGAACCTGACCGGCGAGTCGGAGCCGGTCGTGCGCCAGGCCGGCGACCAGGTCCTCTCCGGCTCCTTCGCGGTCGAGGGCGAGGCCGACTTCGAGGCCAGCGCCGTCGGCGCCGACAGCCGCGCCGCGAAACTGGCCGCGACCGCCCGCGCCTTCCGCCACCCGCGCTCGCCGCTGGAGAAGGCGATGGACCGGCTGCTGGTGATCCTGGTCGGGGTGATGGTGCCGCTCGGCATCGCCCTCGGCGTCTCGCTGGCGATCCGCGACGTCAGCCAGGCCGACGCGGTCGAGACGCTCACCGCCGCGATCGTCAACATCGTCCCCGAGGGGCTGATCCTGCTCGTCTCGCTGACCGCGGCGGTCTCGGCGGCGAAGATGGCGCGCAAGGGGATCCTCGCCCAGCAGCTGAACGCGATCGAGTCGCTGGCCTCGGTCTCGGTGATGTGTACCGACAAGACCGGGACCCTGACCGAGGCCTCACTGCGGGTCGTCGAGCTGGGTCCGGCGGACGGGGTGGCGGAGCCGGATCTGGCCCGGGCGCTGGCCGTCTACGCGGCGAGCGCCCCGGCCCGCAACTCGACCCTGGAGGCGGTTCACGAGGCGGGGCTCGCCGACGGCGCCGGCCCGGTCGAGCCGACCGCGGTCGTCCCCTTCTCCTCGCGGCGGCGCTGGAGTGCGCTCGAGCTCGGCGGCGAACGGCTGGTGCTCGGCGCTCCGGAGGCGCTGCTCGACGGCACCGCCGCCGCGGCGACGCTGCGCGAGCGCGCCGCCACCGACGCGGCGTCCGGGCGCCGGGTGCTGGCCCTGGCCGCCGCCGATGGCCCGCTGCCGCCGGCCGCGCCCGACGCGCCGCTGCCCCGTCCGCTGCGACCGCTCGGCATCGTCGTCCTCGCCGAGGAGCTGCGCGCCAACGCGGGGGAGACCGTCTCCTTCTTTGCGGCCGAGGAAGTGGCGCTCAAGGTCCTCTCCGGCGACAACCCGGCGACGGTCGGGGCGATCGCCCGCGACGTCGGCATCCCGGCGCGCTCGGCGGCGCTCGACGGCGGCGCCCTGCCGGCGGGCGATGAGGAGCTGGTCGAGGCGGTGCGGGCGGCGCCGGCGATCGGCCGGATCTCGCCCGAGGACAAGGCACGGGTGGTGCGGGTGCTGAGCGAGGGCGGCGAGTACGTCGGCATGCTCGGCGACGGCGTCAACGACGTGCCGGCGCTGAAGCAGGCGCGGCTGGCGATCGCCCAGGGGTCCGGCACGCAGATGGCGCGGTCGGTTTCCGACCTCGTCCTCGTCTCCGGCGAGTTCGGCGAGGTGCCGCGGATGGTCCACGAGGGCCGCCAGATCCTCCGCAACATCCAGCGCGTCGCCCGCCTGTTCGTGACCAAGGCGCTGTTCACCGCCTTCCTGCTGGTCACGATCGCGCTGCCGAGCGGCGTCTTCCCGCTGCTGCCGCGCCAGTTCACGCTGACCTCGTCGCTGACGATCGGGATCCCGGCCTTCTTCCTCGCCCTGGCGCCGTCGACCGGGCCCTGGCGGCCGGAGGGCTTCCTGCGCGCGATCGCCCGCTTCTCGATTCCCGCCGGGCTGGCGACCGGGCTCGGGATCCTCGTCAGCTACCTGCTCGCCCGCCACGCCTTCGACTGCAGCCTGGAGCAGGCGCGAACGGTGACGGCGGCGACGGTGGTCGCGGTCGGGCTCGCGATCGTGCTCGCGCTCGAGGACGAACCCGGCAAACGGCGCCTCGCCGTCGCCGGCCTCTGCGCGCTGATGGCGCTCGGCTTCGTCCTCTTCTGCATCGTCCCCGCCGGCCGCGACTACTTCGAACTGGAGCCGGCGACCGGCGGCATGGTCGCCGCCTGGGCGATCGGCGCCGCGACCTCGGTGGTGCTGCTGCTCGTCGCCCTGCGGGTCGTCGCCTGGCTCGAACGTCGCGCCACCCAGGGTGAGAACGCAGTTCCTCCCGCATAGCGGGTCAAAGTGCGTTCTCAGCATCCAGGTCGGTAGCGGTTGCGCCGCGGCGCCGCCCGAGTCAGACTCGGGAGGTGGGCGGAGATGGTGACGCCGACTTCTTCCGGTCCCTCGAATCGCACCGGGGCCGGTTCTTCGTGCGGGCGATGCGCCGCCTGCCGAAGGACCCGCGCTGCGCCGTCTGCCGGGCGCCCTACGCCGGCGTCGGCGGGCGCCTGATGGGCCGGCTCGGGTTCTCGCCCTCGCGCAAGAACCCGCGCCTCTGCGCCCAGTGCTTCGAGAAGGCGCCGATGGGCGGGGTCGAGATGGAGGTCGGGATCCTCTTCGCCGACGTTCGCGGCTTCACCTCGCTGGCCGAGGGGCAGGCGCCGGACGAGGTCGCGACCCTGCTCAACCGCTTCTACGCCAGCGCCGTCGACGTCCTCTGCCGGCACGCGATCATCGACAAGCTGGTCGGCGACGAGGTGATGGCGCTCTACCTGCCGAACGTCTTCCCCGGCGAGCCGGCCCGCCACATGGTCGACGACGCCGCGGCCCTGCTCGCCGCCGCCGGTTACGGTGAGGGCCGGCCCTGGATCGAGATCGGCGTCGGCCTCGACTTCGGAACCGCCTTCGTCGGCAACGTCGGCGCCGGCGAGGTCAAGGACTTCACCGCGATCGGCGACGTCGTCAACACCGCCGCTCGCCTCCAGGCCGCCGCCGCGAGCGGTGAGACGGTGATGTCCCGCCGCGTCTACGACCACGCCGCCGACCTGGCGGCCGGTGCCGAACCGCGCGAGCTCGACCTCAAGGGCAAGAGCGAGCCGGAGCTGGCGATGGTCCGTGACCCACGCTCCATGTTCGGCCGATCGGGGCCAGCGCCGCCGACGGGTTAGCATTGGAGTTCGATGCTCTTCGGTCAGGAACACGTCGACCGTTACCGCGCCACCGACGGCGCCGAGGGCCACGAGTGGGAGGGGACGCAGACCCTGCTGCTGACGACGAAGGGCCGCAAGTCGGGCGAGGAGCGGACGACGCCGCTGATCTACGCCCCCTACGGCGACGCGTACGCGATCGTCGCCTCCAAGGGCGGCTCCGACGAGCCGCCGGCCTGGTACCTCAACCTCGATGCCGACCCCGACGTCGGCGTGCAGGTGCTGGGCGACCGTTTCCAGGCCAACGCCCGCACCGCCAGCGCCGAGGAGAAGGCCGAGATCTGGCCGACGATGGTCTCCGAGTGGCCGGCCTACGACGAATACCAGGCGCGGACCAGCCGCGAGATCCCGGTCGTCATCCTCGAGCGCGCCTGAACGGGACGACGGCGGGGCCGTGGCGAAGCTGATCTACGCGGCGCTCTGTTCGCTCGACGGCTACACCGAGGACGAAGCCGGCGGCTTCGGGTGGGCGGCGCCGAGCGCCGAGCTGCACGCCTTCGTCAACGACCTCGAGCGGCCGATGGGTGTCCATCTCTACGGGCGCCGGATGTACGAGACGATGGTTTTTTGGGAGACGGCGGACCTCGACGGCCAGCCGGCGGAGTTTCGCGACTACGCGGGGATCTGGCGGGCGGCGGAGAAGGTCGTCTACTCGCGGACGCTGGAGACGGCGACGAGTGCGCGGACCCGGATCGAGCGGGAGTTCGACGCCGGCGCCGTGCAGGCGATGAAGGACGCAGCTGGGAGTGACCTCAGCATCGGCGGTCCCGGGATCGCCGCGGCGGCGTTCGCCGCCGGTCTCGTCGACGAGTGCCACCTGTTCCTCTCGCCGGTCGTCGTCGGCGGCGGCAAGCGCGCCCTGCCGGCCGGCGTCTATCTCGACCTCGAGTTGCTCGGCGAGCGCCGCTTCGAGGGCGGCGTCGTCCAACTGCACTACGAGGTTCGCTAGCGCCAGCCCTGGCGCAGCACGCGGCGGGCGTTGGCGCCCAGCACCGCCTCCTGCTCGGCCCGCGAGAGCCCCTTCTCCTCCAGCATCTCCTGCACCTGCGACATCTTCCCCTCGCTGTCCCAGTCGTCGGCGGGATCGGTGAAGCCGTCGAAGTCGGTTCCGAGCGAGACGTGCTGCCAGGAGCCGGTCCACTCGCGCAGCGTCTCCATCGTTTGCCAGATCGCCTCGCGGCCCGGGCCAGGGTGCGCTTTGTCGAGCCAGTAGGGCATGAAGATGACGCCGACGACGCCGCCGGAGGCGGCGATCGCCTCGACGTCGGCGCGGTCGAGGTTGTACGGGACCGGGTTCATCGAGTGGACGCCGATGTGGGAGGCGATCACCGGGATCCGGTTTTCGACCAGCGCGTAGACATCGCGACGCGAGTTCGGCGTGCAGTGGGTGACGTCGGGGACCATCCGCAGCTCGATCATCCGCTCGATCACCGCCGCGCCGGTCGGCGTCAGGCCGCGGTTGTCGTCGACTTCGGGATGCAGGGGCCAGAAGTGCAGAACCTTCAGCTCGTCCTCCGGGATGCCCAGCGCATGGCCGGCGAGGTCGTTGGGGTAGAGGTGGGCGATCGTCAGCGAGGCGACGCCGCGGCCGGCGAGGAAGTCGAGCCGCTCGATCCGGCCCTTGACGTCATCGGGGGCGAGCCCGGCATCGAGGTGGTGGCCGCCCTCGACGGTGTGGACGATCGCCGCCCGGCCGCTCTCGCGCACCGCATCGAGCTCGGCGTTCGAGCGCGCCAGCTCGAAGTCCTCGACACGCGCGACCTGGCGCTCCATCTCGTCCATCTCGATCAGCAGGCACTGCCACGAGCTCAGCTTCAGCAGCTTGCGCCCGGACCTGAGGAAGAGGGCGAGGAGATGGATCGGCGGCACCCGCATGTAGTTGGGCTCGGGAACGTGAAGCGAGGACCAGAGCACCTTGACGCCGCCCTGCCTCAGCATCTTGAAGTCGGTGAGGCTGGCGAGCGGGTCGAAGTTGCCGCCGGTCCAGTAGTGCTTGCGCAGGTCCCGGTGCCAGAGGAAGGCGTTCATCGCCGGGTGGGCGTGGATGTCGGTGAGGCCGGGGAACTCCGTGGTGACGGCGCCGTCAGGCATGTCCGATCCGCTCCTCCAGGTAGTCGTTCATGAAGATCGGCGAGATCAGCGGCCGGAAGGCGTCGAGTTCCAGTTCGCGCCCGGCGAACGCGGGGTCGATGAAGTTGATCTTCCCCCAGTGCGCCTTGAAGGGGACGGCGGCGCGCTCGAGGTGCTGCCAGAGCCCGCGCAGGTGGGCGTAGATCTGGTCCTTCTCACCCGGCTCGGTGCAGACCTCGGTCAGGTACATGAAGTTGAACTTGACGATGTAGGGGAGACCCGGCCAGTTCCAGCCCGACATCATGTTGCCGTCGACCTTGGTCAGCTCGATCTCGGTCGGGATGTTGGGCCAGCCCTGTTCCCCGAAGTACTGTTCGCACTCGCCGATCACCTTCTGCACGTCGGCGGGGCGGAAGCTCCACTCGGCCATCGCCACCCGCAGCGGCGCGCGGCGGTCGACGGGGAGCATGTTGCGCAGCGGCCCGCTCACCTCGCTGTCGTCGTAGGCGAGGGCGAGCAGGTCATACACCTTCTCCAGCGGCCAGTTCAGCAGCGGCCCGGTCTCGGTCAGGTCGTCGAGGACGCCGAAGACGAAGTCGAGCACCTGCTCGTCGCTGTCCTCGGCGTAGTCGCCGTCGGCCTTCGCCTGCTCGCGCGGGACCTCGGTCGCGGCCCAGAGCAGCGCCTTGTCGCTCTTCTGCATCCAGTTGATGCGCCAGAAGTCGTACTTGGCCGAGGTCGCGTCGAGATCGGCGAGGACGTCGTCGAGGCTGACGACCTTCTGCACGACCTTGAAGAAGATCTCGTCGACGAGGCGGAAGCGGACCCGGGTGATCACTCCGAGCAACCCCAGCGAGCAGACGACGGCCGCGAACTCGGGCTCGCCGCGGGTGATCCGCCGCTCCACCGCCCGCCCGGTGGCGTCGACGCTGACGAGCTCGACCCACTCGAGCAGCTCGTATAGCGCGTGGCGGGAGCTGGCCGGCGCGGTGCCGGTGGAGATCAGCCCGGCCAGGGTCTGGTGGTCGGTGCCGCCGGTCGCGGTGACCGATTTGCCGCGGCTGCCGAGCTCGGCGAGGAACTCGTGCAGGGTGACGTTGGCGGTCGCCTCGACCGCGTCGTCACCGGCATCGAACTCGATCGCCTTCGGCAACCCGGTGACGTCGATGACGGTGTCGGCGACGGCGATCTTCGCGCACGAGTGGAGGCTGCCGAGGACCCGCACCCGCCCGTTGCCGAGGTCGCCGCTGGCGACCCTTTCCAGCAGCTGCTTCAGCTCGTCGACGCTGGCCGGGCGCAGGACCTCGCTGGGGTTGAAGGAGATCAGCTGTCCCCAGTCCTCCAACGCGTGTCCCGCGCCCGGAGTCACGTCACCCTTTCCCGGTGCAGGTGCGGATGACTTCCGCCGAGAGCCGGGTGCCGTCGGCGAACACGCCGGTGCCGCGGGCCTGCAGCTTGCCGTCCGGGCATTTTGCCGTCAGCACGCTGATTCTTTGACCTTTGTACGTGTATTTCTTGTCGATCTTCAGATTGAAGGCGATCACCGAGCCGGCACCGCCGGCGATCTTCGGGATCGTCCCGGTCGAGAGCAGGCCGTAGCGGCCGTTGTGGACTTTTTTGACCTTCACCGTGGTCACGATCGCGGCTGGGACCGGAATCGTGATGTAGGCGTGGATGAACAGCGTCACCACGCCACCGGATTCGCCACCGTTGAAGACGACGATCTTGCTCTTGGCCAGGACGTCCTTCGGCTGTTCGGAGAACTTGATCCCCGCGGTCGCAAAGCCCGAGCCGATGATCGCGTCCGGACACGCTTCTTCCGCAGCGTGGGTGGTTCGCGATTGCAGGACACCAGAGGTGCAGGTGGGAAAGCCCTTGACGTTGAGCGCTCCGTTCTTGTCCGTTTCGACGATGAATTCCTTGAGGGCAGGCGGGTGCGTGCCGTCGAGCGTCCGGATCTTTCCTTCGGCGAAGAACGCGATCGGAGTCTGCTTCGTCTTCGACAGGGCTTCCGGGGTGAAGCCGCCGTTGGCGGTGAGTTCGATGTTCCCGACTATGACTTTGACCGGCTTGTTCTTGCCGGCGGCGCCGGCGATTCCTGCAAGCGCTGCCAGGACTGCGACCACCACCGCGGCGATCCCGACTCCGCGCCTCCCCTTGAGCTTGCGCATCTTTCCCCTATCTCCGGTAGTTGACTCGGCCGCCTCCCCACGGCGACGAATCACACGATAAGTCCTAAGCAAAACCCCGTTGTACAACTGGCAGCCGCCTAGGCGAGCAGTTCGAGTTCGGCGGCGCGGTGGGCGGCCTCGACTCGTGAACGGCACTCGAGCTTGCCGAGCAGGTTGCGGACATGCATGTCGACGGTCCGCTGGCTGATGAAGAGCTCCTGGGCGATCTCGCGGTTGGTGCGGCCGACGGCGACGTGGCGCAGGACCTCGAGCTCGCGGCGGGTCAGCTGGACCCCGTCGGCCGCCGCCGCGGCGCGCTTGCCGAGGCGCTGGGCGACGGACTCGCCGAGCTCGGCGACCTGGCGCGCCGCCTCGGCGGCGAGCGGCCGGGCGCCGAGCTTGGTTGCCGTCCGGTAGGCATCGGAGAGGCGCTCCAGCGCCTCGTCGCGCTCTCCGGCCGCTGCCAGGGCGACGCCGGCCCGGAGCTCGATCTGGGCTCGCTCGAACGGGATCGCGAGGCCGCGGTGCAGCTCGACCGCACGCGAGAGGTGCTCCGCTGCCGCATCCGCATCGCCTTCGAGCAGTGCAAGCTCGCCGAGCGTCTGCGCCAGTGCCGCGAGGGCGTCGTCGTGCCCGGCCCGCGCCGCCATCTCGCCGAGCGCCTCGGCGCAGGCGCGGGCGCCGTCGCGCTCGTCGCGCTCGGCGAAGTACGTCGCCGCCCAGCGCAGGCCCCAGACCGCGTAGTGGTGGTCATCGCTCTGCTGCCAGCGGGCGAGCAGCTCCTGGCAGTACTTGGCGACCTCGTCGTCGTGGCCTTCGGCGGCGGCGACGTGGGCGAGGCCGGTGGTCGAGTCGACGTACATGTTGTAGTGACCGACCGCCGCCGAGACCGAGCGCGAGCTGGTCAGCAGCCGCCGGGCTGAGGAAAGCTTGCCCTGGAAGGCGTGGATCGCCCCGACCAGGCCCTCGGCGACCCAGACCGCGGTCTCGGCCTCGATCAGCTCGCGACCGAGTTCGGTGGCGCGCGGCCACTCGCCGCGCTCGCGGAGGACGTAGACGAGGCAGGTGACGCAGGCGACCTCGGTCCCCGCGTCCTCGCCGGTCCGGCAGAGGCCGAGGGCGGTGTCGAGCGCCTCCTCGGCGCCGCGGTAGTCGGCGCCGTCGTAGAGGACGAGGCTGAGCCGCTGGTAGAGCTCGGCCGCGACCGGAGTCAGGTCGTGCTCTAGCGCCAGCGCCAGACCGGAGCGGACGGAGTCGAGGCCCTGCTCGCTTTTGCCGCCCTTGGCCTGGGCGACGCCGAGCAGACCCAGCACGCGGGCGCTGAGGTCGACCCGGCCGGCCGCCGTCGCGTCGGCGCCGGCCAGATCCGCGAGCTCGACGGCCTCGCCGTAGCGACCACCGCGCCGGTGGTGATCGGCCATCGCCAGCCGCTCCAGCGCTGCCTCGGCAGGCTCGCCGGCGGCGGCGAAGGCATCGGCCGCGAGACGTCGGGAGACATAGGCGCTGTCGCGTTCACCGAGTAGGTCGTAGGCCCCGGCCAGTCGGCGCTGGGCGAGCGCGTAGCCGCGGGCGTCGCCGACGGCGTTGCAGCCAACCGCCAGCTCCCGCCACGCTTTCGCCGCTTCGCCAAGCTCGCCGGCCAGCTCGGCGCAGCGCCCGCAGCGCTCCAGCGTCTCCAGCCGCAGCTGCTCGGCTTCGCCCTCGGACCAGAGCTCGAGCGCCTGCCGTGCCGCCCGGGCGGCGTCGCGGTGTGCCTGCAGGGCCTCCGACTCGCGGCCGGCCCGGACCAGGGCCAGGCGGGCACGTGGGCCGTCGCCGGCGCCGAGCCAGTGGGTGGCGACCTCGGTACCGGCGCCGCCGGATGCCTCGATCGCCTCCGCCAGGTGCGCGTGCAGCTCGCGGCGGCGCATCCAGGGCACCTCCGCGTAGAGCGCCTCCTGGGCGAGCGCGTGGCGGAAACGGGCCCGGCCCGGCTCGTTCTCCTCGAGCAGGCCGGCCTCGACCAGCTCGCCCAGGCCGACGGCCGGCGCCAGCTCGGCGGCGAGGCCGAGGTCGATGCTCTGGCCAATCACCGCCGTGGTCTCCGCCGCGAGGCGGGCGTCGGGGGAGAGGTCGGAGATCCCGATCAGGACCGCTTCGCGGATCGTCTCGGGCACCGGCACCTCGTCGCGGTCGGCAAGCTCGAGGCCGTGCGGTCCCGCCCGCAGCGCCTCGCGCATCCCCAGCGCCGTGACCAGCTCCTCGGTGAAGAACGGCGAGCCCATCGTGCGGTCGTGGATCGCGTCGACGAGCGCGGGGGAGGGGGCGTCGGCGAGCAGTTCGGCCAGCAGGGCTGCCGTCGCCTCGCGGTCGAAGGGCTCCAGGGCGACCTCGTCGAGGCGGCCGCCTCGACGCAGCTCGTTGCGCAGCCAGCGCAGGCGGTGGTCACGCGGCAGGCCGTCGGAACGGTAGGCGGCGATCACCAGCAGCGGCATCTCCTGCAGCGGCGAGGAGAGCGCCGCCAGCAGCTCCAGCGTCGCCTCGTCCGACCACTGCAGATCGTCGAGGACGAGAATCGCCGCCTGCTCGGCGCCGAGACGGGCGAAGGCGCAGCGGATCGCCTCGAAGATCGTCGCCCTGTCGCTTGCGGCGGCCGGCTCGCCCAGCTCGGGCAGGAGCATCGCCAGGTGCGGCCGGAGCGGCCCGCAGTCGGCGAGGGCCGCGGGCTCGGCCCGCAGGTGCGCGCGCAGGGCGTCGACGATCGGGCCGTAGGGGGCGGTGGCGCCGCCGCTCGCGGCGCCGCGCAGCACCGGGCCCGGGGCGTCGTTCGCGATCTCGGCGGCGAGGCGGCTCTTGCCGACCCCGGCCTCGCCGCTGACGAGCAGCAGCGAGCCGCTGCCGGCGCGAGCGGCGGCGAGAGCCTCGCGGAGCCGCATGAGCTCGGTCTCGCGGCCGACGAGCGGCGTCCTCGTGCCCATGTGGTGAGTCTAGGAGGGGTTGGGGACTTGGCCGCGGCCGCCGGCGCCTCCGGGTGGAGACGCCGGCTCGGGCCTAGGAAGCGGCCGCCACCGGATCGGGGCGGACGACGACCGTGTCGAGGATCGGGATGATCTCGTCGCACGGCAGACCCGAGGCCTCGGCGTGCTCGCGGATCTTCTCGGGGCTCTCGCCTTCGTAGACACAGAACGTTCCGACCTCACCGCTCTCCTCGGCGAGCGCGTAGCTGCGGATCCAGCGGACTCCCGAGCCCGGTTCGTCCCCGACTTCCGCCGATTTCTTGCCCGCGACTTCGAGGTCCTGCGGCGTCCGCCAACCGTTGCGCCGAAGAATTCCGTACAGCTGCATGACAACTACCTCCTGGTTCGCGTGATTGCTGCTTGCCACACGAACGTACGGGCGAAAATGGCCGGTCGCATCGGTGAAACCACCGTATTTTTGCCCCGAGGTGCCGTATTTGGAACTGTCTGTCGTCTTACCAAAACCCGACAATCGGGGTGCTAGCCTCGCGTGGCAGCGGAGGTCGCCGATTTTCTCAAGGGGGTTTGATGATGCCCGATTTCTTTCCCAGCGAGGCAGGCGTCGAGTATGAGAGTTCCGAGCTCACGATGGGGGTCTTCAGAGATGAAGAGTACGTCGAAGAGCTAGAGCTCAACGCGTTGCTGAAGCTCGAGCGTGGCGCGCCGCAGACGACGCTCACCGGCCACCGTCATTTCGAGTTTGCAATCAGTGAGTGGGAGGTTCAGGGCCGCAGCGAGGCGTTAGATGGTGTGATCAGCCTTTCGCTTGCGAACGTTCCACAGCCACATAGCTTGTGCCTGGCCGCCCAACCGGATGGTGACTTTCCCTCGGTGATCTCATACAACGCCATCTTCGACGTGTATTTCAACAACGCGCGAGTGCTGGAGAGTCAGACCGGTCTCGGCATCGGTACTGGAATCATGCAGATTCCTCCGCGTGGAATCGACATCGCCTTCCAGAAGGCATTCGAGCTCGGAGATTGGTCATTCAGAGCTGGCGCCTGCAAAAAGATGGCATCGATGACCGAGCGGGAGTTCACGGCTCAGGCCGACGAATTCCGCGCCTTGCGGGAAGACTGATTCCACGCCGTAGAGGTGCTACCTCAGAGCCTCTTGGACATGTGGCGGAAGCCACCCCGGCCAGATGCCTTCTACGACGGCGACTGCATCGTCGACGCACTGGTCAGCTCGTCAATGCTCAGACCGACTAGATCCCTTTTCCCATACGTCTTCTTCTTGACGGTCAGGATGAAATCGTCGGCGAGCATGTCGATCGCGGTGAAGGAGTAGAGAGCTGCGGACTGCAGGTCCCGAACGCAGTTGAGCACCGTGGTCGAGTTTTCGAGTTCGCTCGCTCGCCGAACTCCACCTCCACGGCCCGGATCGAACGTCGCGAGCCCATACTTCTTGCCCGATGGTGGCGCTGACGAGTTCTAGACTGGGCTCAAGCTCTGCGCCACGATGCCGGAGGAGGGACTCGAACCCCCGACACGCGGATTATGATTCCGCTGCTCTAACCAGCTGAGCTACTCCGGCGGGAAGGCGCATCGTAGCGATGGGTGACGGTTCTGGATGGGCGGCGATGCGACCGGTCCTGGTCGCCTTCCTGCTGCTGGTCGACGCGTTTGCGGTCGCGGTGCTGGCGATCGCGCATCCGCAGGGGTGGCTACCGCCGTTCATCGCCTTCGGCTCGTTGCTGGTCGGCCTGATTTGGTTCCAGATCTGGACCATTCGCCATCGTCACGACGACGATTGAGGGCGCTCTCTCGCAGGGAAAAATCCGCTGCACCGGTATCGAGTTCGAGAGCTAGGGTTTGCGCGTGCCCGCTGAGCTGGACATGGCTATCCGCACTGTCGTCCGCCAGTGCATGGGCGTGTCACCAGGTGAGGACGTGCTCGTCGTCTGCAACCCGGTGACCGAAGAGATCGGGGCGCTGATGCGGATCGAGGCGCAGGGGGACGGCGCCGACGCGACCCTGGCCGTGATGTCCGAGCGCGACACGCACGCGGCCGAGCCGCCGCGGGTGATCGCCGCCGCGATGGCGGCCGCCGACGTCGTCCTGGCGCCGACGATCCAGTCGCTCTCCCACACCGCCGCCCGCAAAGCGGCGAGCGAGGCCGGCGTCCGCATCGGCACCCTGCCGGGCGTCACCGAGGAGATGCTGACGCGGCTGATGACCGGCGACCTCGACGAGGTCCGCCGCCGCGGCTGGGCGGTCGTCTCCGCCCTCAACGGCGGCTCCGAGGCGCGGATCACCTGCCGCCACGGCAGCGACTTTCGGGTCGGCCTCGAGGGCCGGATGGGCATCGTCGACGCCGGCGAACTGAGCAGCCGCGGCGCCTTCGGCAACCTGCCCTGCGGCGAGGGTTTCATCGCTCCGCTCGAGGGCACGGGGGAGGGGACGCTGGTCGTCGACGGCTCGATCGCCGGCGTCGGCCTGCTCGAGACGCCGACTTCGCTGACGATCCGCGACGGCCACCTGACCGATACCACCGGCTCGCAGGGCGCGACGCTGATGGAACTGCTGAGTGCGCACGGGGCGGACGGCACCAACGTCGCCGAGCTCGGGATCGGCACCAACGAAGAGGCGATCCTGACCGGCAACGTGCTCGAGGACGAGAAGATCCTCGGCACCGCCCACGTCGCCTTCGGCGCCTCGGCCGCGATCGGCGGCACCGTCCAGGTCCCGGTCCACCTCGACTGCGTGCTGCTCGAACCGACGGTCGAAATCGACGGCGAGACGATCGTCAGCGGCGGCGAGTTGTTGATCTGAGGTCTGGGCGGGACCGGGGAGGTCCTGAACTCAGACCGCTGAGGTCAACTCCTCGACCTCGATGTCCGTGAGCTGGAGAGACGCCGCCGCGAGGTTCTCTTCGAGGTGCGCGACCGAGCTGGTGCCGGGGATCGGCAGCGTCGCCGGCGCCCGCAGCAGCCAGGCCAGTGCGACCTGGGCCGGGGTCGCCCCGTGACGACCGGCGATCTCGGCGGCGGCGCCGCCGAGCTGGGCCAGTGAGCCGGCGTCGAGCGGGAACCAGGGGATGAAGCCGAGGCCGTCCTCCTGGCAGATGGCGAGCACGTCGGCGGCTGAGCGGTCGCCGAGGTTGAAGCGGTTCTGGACCGAGACGACGTCGACGATGCCGCGCGCCGTCGCCAGTTGCTCGAGGCTGACGTTGGAGACCCCGATCTGGTTGACCTTGCCCTCGTCCTGCAGCTCCTTCAGCGCCCCGACCGACTCCTCGTAGGGGATGTCGCGGTCGGGCACATGCAGCTGGTAGAGGTCGATCCGTTCGGTCCGCAACCGCCGCAGCGAGCCCTCGCAGGCCTCGCGCAGGTACTCGGGCCGCCCGTTCGGCACCCACTTGCCGGGACCGGGCCGGGTGAAGCCGCCCTTGGTCGCGATCACCAGGTCCTCGGGGTAGGGATGGAGCGCCTCGGCGATCAGCTCCTCGCTGACGTCGGGGCCGTAGGAGTTGGCGGTGTCGATCAGGTTGACGCCGAGCTCGACCGCCCGGCGCAGCACCGCGATCGCAGCGTCGTGGTCGGCGGGCGGTCCCCAGACGCCCTCGCCGGTGATCCGCATCGCGCCGAAGCCGAGGCGCCGCACGCTGAGGTCGCCGAGGGTGAGGGTCCCGACCGAGTCGTCGCTGATCGCCTCCGCTGCCATCGACACACAGGCTAGCCTGCGGGACATGCCGGCCCTGCTCGCCGTTCCCAACGTCTCCGAGGGAGCCGATTCCGAGCTGTTGGCAGCGCTGGAGCGCGCCTTCACCGGCCGCGCCCAACTGCTCGATCGCCACACCGACGGCGACCACGACCGCACCGTCTTCACCCTCTTCGGCCCGGCCGGGATCGGTCTCGGCGAGGCCCTGGTCGCCGGCGCCGCCGAGGCGGTCGAGACGATCGACATGTCGCACTACCGCGGCGCCCACCCGGCGGTCGGCGCCCTCGATGTCTGCCCGGTCGTCTGGCTCGATCCCGCTGACCGCGAGGCGGCGCGGGTCGAGGCGGTCGCGGTCGCGACCCAGATCGGCGGCCTCGGTGTTCCGGTCTTCCTCTACGGCGAACTCGCCCGCGACCCGGGCCGGGCTGAGCGCGCCTACTTCCGCAACGGCGGCCTGACCGAACTGTCGCTGCGGATGGAGTCTGGAGAGCTGCAGCCCGACTTCGGGCCGGCGCTGCCGCACCGCACCGCCGGCGCCACCCTGATCACGGCGCGGCCGCCGCTGGCCGCCTTCAACGTCGAGCTCGACAGCGGCGACGTCGAGATCGCCCGCTCGGTCGCGGCCGGCCTGCGCGAGTCGGGCGGTGGCCTGCCGGGAGTCCGGGCGATGGGGCTGCAGCTCTCCAACGGCCGCGCTCAGGTCTCGACCAACGTCCACGACCCGCTGGCGGTGCCGCTCGGCGTGGTGGTGGAGAGGGTGCGGGAGCTGGCGGCGTCGCTCGGCGCCCGCCCGCTCGAGGCCGAGCTGGTCGGCCTGATCCCCGCCGGGGCGCTGACCGGGTATCCGGAGGACGTGCCGATGCGGGGCTTCGACCCCGCCGAGCACGTGATCGAGCAACGGATCATTTAGATTCAACCCATGGCCCAGACCAAGAAAAAGCGCCAGCGCAAGCGCCGCGGTACCCAGGGCGGACGGATCGACACCAAGCCGAGCCGCGGCCGTCCCCGCAGTCGCGCCGAGGCTCAGGCCCGGGCGCGCTCCGGCCGCAAATCGAGCGGTCCCAAACAGGACCTGCCGCCGACCTGGAAAAGCTCGTCGGTCCGCGGCCTGATCGCCGCCGCGATCTTCTTCGTGCTGCTGCTCGTCCTCTTCAAACGGCCGCCGGCCGCCGCGGCGCTGTTCGCCGGCTTCATGCTCGTCTTCTACATCCCCGCCGGCTACTTCATCGACATGACCCTGTGGCGGCGGCGGGAGCGGCAGCGGATCCGCGAACGGGAAGCCGGATGAGCCTCGACGTCGAGATGCTCACGGTCGGGCCGGTGGCGGAGAACTGCTTCCTGTTCCGGGCCGCGGGCTCCGACAAGCTCTTGATCGTCGACCCGGGTGAGGAGGCGGAGCGGATCCTCGCCGCCGTCGAGGCGAGCGGCGCCAGCGTCGAGGCGATCCTCATCACCCACTGCCATTTCGACCACATCGGTGCCGTGGCCCCGGTTGCAAAGGCCACCGGCGCGCCGGTCTACTGCCCGGAGATCGAGGTCCCGGTGCTGGCCGACATCATGAGCTTCGTCCCCTGGCCCGGGTTCGGGCCGTTCGAGAGCTACGAGGCCGACGAGATCGTCAAGGGCGGCGAGACCTTGGAGCTGGCC
Source organism: Solirubrobacterales bacterium (assembly GCA_035689305.1). Taxonomy (GTDB): domain Bacteria; phylum Actinomycetota; class Thermoleophilia; order Solirubrobacterales; family 70-9; genus VAYN01. Next base: position 59,782 of record DASSLT010000054.1, read on the forward strand.
GGGCTCGAGCTCGACGTCATCTTCACGCCCGGGCACAGTCCCGGCCACGTCACCTACGCGGTCCGCGGCGAGGACGCGCTGTTCTCCGGCGACGTCCTCTTCCAGGGCTCGGTCGGCCGCGTCGACCTGCCCGGCGGCGACTGGCCGACGCTGCTGCGCTCGATCGGCACCCTGCTCGACGGCCACCCCGAGGAGACCGTCGTCCATCCCGGCCACATGGGTCTGACCACGCTCGGGGCCGAGCGCGCGACCAACCCGTTCTTGGGCGAGCTGGCGCGGTAGCCGAGCCCCAGGGTCCCGACACCATGGCCAGCAAGTACCAGGCGCCCCGCGGCACCTTCGACGTGCTCCCCGAGCAGGCGCCCGCGCGCCGGCGGGTGGAAGCGACGGCGGCCGGGATCCTCGCCCGCGCCGGCTACGAGCCGATCGCGACGCCGAGCTTCGAGGACACCGAGCTGTTCGAGCGCGGCGTCGGCCGCTCGACCGACATCGTCCGCAAGGAGATGTTCACCTTCGAGGACAAGGGCGAGCGCAGCCTCACCCTGCGGCCGGAGGGGACGGCGCCGATCTGCCGCGCCTACCTCGAGCACGGCCTGCACAAACGGGCGCAGCCGGTGAAGCTCTCCTACGTCGGGCCGTTCTTCCGCCACGAGCGCCCCCAGGCCGGGCGCTACCGCCAGTTCCACCAAGTCGGGCTCGAGTGCATCGGCACCGAGTCGCCGCTGGCCGACGCCGAGGCGATCCTGCTGCTCTCCGACCTGCTCGGCGAGCTCGGCGTGCCGGGGGTCGAGCTGCACCTCGGCAGCCTCGGCTCGCTGGAGTCGCGGCGCGCCTACCTGGAGGAGCTGAAGGCGCACCTGCACAAGCACGAGCAGGAGCTCTCCGGGGACGTGCGCGAGCGGATCGACGTCAACCCGCTGCGCGCCTTCGACTCCGACCACGAGGGGACGCGGGGAGTGATGGCGAGCGCACCGACGATCGTCGAGAGCCTCGAGGGCGAGGACGCCGAGCACTTCGCCGAGGTGCGGGCGCTGCTCGACGCCGCCGGCATCGGCTACGTCGTCGACCCGACCCTGGTCCGCGGCCTCGACTACTACACGCGGACGATCTTCTCCTTCGTCTGCGACGCGCTCGGGGCGCAGTCGGAGGTCGGCGGCGGCGGCCGCTACGACGGCCTGATCGAGCAGCTCGGCGGGCCGGCGACGCCGGCGGTCGGCTGGGCGGTCGGAATCGAGCGGATCCTCTTGGCGCTCGACGAGGAAGTGGCGCCGGCGGGGCGCGACGCCTTCGTCGCGATCGCCGACCCCGGCCAGCGGCAGCGGGCGATGGCGCTGGCGGTCGAGCTGCGCCACGCCGGCTTCTCGGCCGAGGTCGACCTCGCCGGCCGCGGCCTCAAGGGCCAGCTCAAGCACGCCGACCGGGTCGGCGCCCGGCAGGTCCTGATCCTCGAGGCGGACGGCAGCGCCCAGCTGCGCGACATGGAGAGCGGCGAGCAGCGGGCGGTCGATACCGGCAACCTTGTCGACGAGATGACGGGAGGGGAAGCGTGAGCGAGGGAACGACCGGCGGGGCGCCGCCGTTGGCTGCCAACGCCTACCGCGACGCCTGGTGCGGCCAGGTCCTGCCGGACCGGGTCGACTCCGAGGCGCGGGTTGCCGGCTGGGTCCACCGCCGCCGCGACCACGGCGGTCTGATCTTCATCGACCTCCGTGACCGCACCGGGATCGTCCAGCTCGTCTTCCACCCCGACAGCTCCGGGGCCGCCTTCGAGCTTGCTCACAAGCTGCGCGCCGAGGACGTGCTCAGCGCCGCGGGCTCGGTGGTCCGCCGCGACCCGGAGACGGTCAACGCCGAGCTCCCGACCGGCGAGGTCGAGCTCAAGGTGACCGCCGCCGAGCTGCTCGCCGACTCGGAGACGCCGCCGTTCCAGATCGAGGGCTTCTCGGGCGAGGTCGGGGAGGACGCGCGGCTGCGCTACCGCTACCTCGACCTGCGCCGCGAGCAGATGCGCGAGCAGCTGATGCTGCGCCACCGCGTCGTCGCCGCGATGCGCGAGTTCCTCGACGGCGAGGGCTTCGTCGACGTCGAAACGCCGGTCCTGACCCGCTCGACGCCGGAGGGCGCGCGCGACTTCCTCGTCCCGTCCAGCCAGCAGCACGGCTCCTTCTACGCGCTGCCGCAGTCGCCGCAGCTGTTCAAGCAGCTGCTGATGGTGGCGGGGTTCGAGCGCTACTACCAGGTGGCGCGCTGCTTCCGCGACGAGGCGACCCGGGCTGATCGCCAGGCCGAGTTCACCCAGCTCGACATCGAGATGTCGTTCGTCGCGGTCGACGACGTGATCGCGGCCAACGAACGGCTGCTGGCGCACGTCTTCGAGCGCGTCGGCGGCCCCGCGGTCGAGACGCCGATGCAGCGGATGGACTTCGACGAGGCGATGGACCGGTTCGGCACCGACCGCCCGGACCTCCGCTTCGGCCTCGAGCTGGTCGACCTCGGCGACGCCCTGCGCGAGACCGAGTTCAAGGTCTTCCGCTCGGTGCTCGACGGCGGCGGCTCGATCCGCGGCATCAACGCCGGCAAGCGCGAGCTGCCGCGCAAAGACCTCGACGGCCTGATCTCGCGGGCCCAGGAGCTCGGCGCGAAGGGCCTGGTCTGGGCCTTCCGCGAGGGTGAGGGCTGGCGCTCGCCGACCGCCAAGTTCCTGACCGAGGCCGAGCTCGCCGACCTCAACCAGCGCTTCGGCGCCGAGGAGGGCGACCTGCTGCTGCTCGTCGCCGACCAACCGGCCGTGGTCAACGGCGTGCTCGGCCAGATGCGCCTCGACCTGGCGGCGAAGTTCGCCCTGATCGACGAGAACGAGAACCGCTTGGTCTGGATCGTCGACTGGCCGATGATGGAGTGGAACGAGGACGAGAAACGCTGGGACGCGATGCACCATCCGTTCACGGCCCCGGCCGGCGAGTTCGACCCGGCCAATCCCGGCGCGGCGCGGGCCCAGGCCTACGACGTGGTCTGGAACGGGCAGGAGCTCGGCGGCGGCTCGATCCGCATCAACCACGCCGACGTCCAGCAGCAGGTCTTCGAAGCGCTAGGGATCGACGCCGAGACGGCGCAGGCGCGGTTCGGTTTCCTGCTCGAGGCGCTGCGGTACGGGGCGCCGCCGCACGGTGGCATCGCCTACGGCATCGACCGCATCGTCCAGCGCCTCTGCGGCGCCGACTCGATCCGCGACGTGATCGCCTTCCCGAAGACCGCCTCCGGTTTCGACCTGCTGACCGGGGCGCCGGCGCCGGTCGACGAGACGCAGCTGCGCGACGTCGGCGTCGCCATCCACAGGCACAAACTCGCGGGCCACTGATGTCCCGCCCGGCGCACTCCGGCTACTGATGGCGCTCCGGGACTGGCTGCCGCGCAAATGGCGCCGCGCGCCCGGCCCCGGGCAGACGCCGGTCCATGTCGATGACCCCCGCTACGACAGCTGGGAGGTCGTCCGCGACTTCGCCGACCTGCGCACCGCCCGCGCCTGGCACCAGGCTCTGATCGAGGCCAACATCGACGCCGTCCTCACCGCCGACTGGCCGCTCGACCGCCACGGCCACGGCGACATCGCCCTCCGCGTTCCCGCCGACCGCTGGAGCGAAGCCGAGTGGCATCTCTCCAACCTCGACGACTGACCGCAGCCCCGCCGAGCGAAAAAGAGGCCCCAGCCCGCCGTTGCCGCCTCTGGCTTTGATCCCTTCAAGTGAAGGTGGGTGCCTGCTCCCGACCCCAAGGGGATCATGAAGACGGTGGCTCCCGCGCCGTTTGTGTTGGGTCAAACGGTGAGACGGCTGGCGTACGGGCTCGAGCCTGGGAGAACCGTAGCACCGTCGAACGCAAGGGTTCACAGAGTCGGCACGAATCGCGCATCACAGGTGCGCATTCGCCGTCCACCATCGGCCTCATGCCAATCGATGCGGCAATCGAACGTCCTATAGACGTCGGATCGCCGCATCGATCTTGGGACCGGGCGATTGGTGACCTAGCGAAGCGCCAGCACGGCATCGTGGCGCGCCGTCAACTGTTCGCCCTTGGGATGAAGCGAGAGGCGATTGCGGGCCGGTTGAGACGCGGCTATCTCCACGAGTTTCATTTCGGCGTCTACGTCGTAGGCGTTCGGCGGATCACTCGGAAGGGACGGTGGATGGCGGCGGTGCTCGCTTGTGGGACCGACGCGGTCTTGAGCCATAGGGCGGCGGCGTGTCTTTGGGGGTTGATGTCGCCACGAGACGTCTATCCCGAGGTCACGGTGCCGCGGGGCAGGCGGGCACGGCGGCCGAGGATCATCTGCCGCGAAGCGGAGCTGGCGACCGACGAAGTCGAGGTCCGGGATGGGATACCGGTGACCTCGCCGTTCCGGACGATGGTCGACCTCGCCGCCGTCCTCGACGCTCGTCATCTGGAGCGGGCCTGGAACGAGCTCGAGGTGCGCGGCCACACTGATCGCCTTTCGATGGCCGAGATGCTGGCGCGCCACAAAGGCAAGCGGGGGACGGCGGCGCTCAGGGGCCTCCTCGGCTCGACCAAACCGGAAGGGATCACCCGCAACGACTTCGAGGAGGCGTTCGTGGCGCTCCTCGACGCGCACCGCATTCCGCGCCCGCGCCTCAATGCGACCCTCTTCCTCCGCGGCCGCTTCTACGAGATCGACTGCCTCTGGGAGCACCGGCGGCTCGCCCTCGAGCTCGACAGCCGCGAAGTCCACGCCACGCCCAGGGCGTTCCAGTCCGACCGCCGGCGCGACCGCGTCCTCCTCGCCGAGGGCTACCGCACGACCCGCGTCACCTGGCACCAGCTCCGCGACGAACCCGCCGACGTTGTCGCCGACCTGCGCCGCGCCCTGTCCCTTTCCTGACCCGCCCCGAGCCCGCCGGGCCATTCCCCACGCCTACTTGGCAGGTGGGTGTGGGGAATGGCCCGGCTCTCGGGCCGGCCCCGTACCCTTTACCTCATGGATCGCGAGCTCTTCGAGCACTATCTCGGCGACACGTCCCGCCGCGGCCCTGCAGCGGACGACGCCTTCACCGGCGCCGCCGGTGGCGCCGCCTGCGGCGATCTCTCGCGGCTCTCTCTGACCGTCGAGGACGGCCGCATCGCTTCCGTCACCTTCGATGCCGAGGGCTGCGGCGCGACCACCGCCGCCACGGCCGCGATCGCCGAGACCATCGACGGCGCCCCGGTCCTCGACGCCGCCCGCCTCTCGATCGACGACGCCGAAGCGCTCCTCGGCGGCTTGACTCCTGCGAAGCGCCACGCAGCCCAGCTCGCCACCGACGCCCTCCACCGCGCCCTCAGCGCCGCCGCTGCGTCCCAGCTCCCACTTTCAACCTCCCGGAGTGAGGGGGAAATGGCGACCACACCTGATCGGGGTCGCCAATTCCCCCCAACTGAGTCGTCTGAACCCTCGGCCGGAGAAGGCCCCCGCGTCGCCGTCGCCATGTCGGGCGGCGTCGACAGCGCCGTCGCCGCGCTCCTGGAGCGCGAGCGCGGGGCCGAAGTCATCGGCATCACGGTCAAGCTCTGGGCCGATCCCGAGACCGACGGCGCCAAGGCGTGCTGCTCGCCGGAGGCGGTGCTCGGCGCTCGCGCACTCGCCCACACGCTCGGGATCCCGCACTTCACCCTCGACCTCGAGCAGGAATTCCGCCGCCGCGTCGTCGGCCGCTTTGTCTCCGGCTACGCCGAAGGCCGCACGCCCAACCCCTGCGTCCTCTGCAACGGCGAGGTGCGACTGGCGGCGATGATCGACCTCGCCGAGCGGCTCGGGGCCGAGCGCTTGCTGACCGGCCACTACGCCCGCATCGTCGAGGACGCCGACGGCCCGCTGCTCGCTTCCGGCGCCGACGCCGCCAAGGACCAGAGCTACATGCTGGCGGCGCTGCCGCCGGCGCTGCTCGACCGTCTCGGCTTCCCGCTGACCGAGCTGACCAAGGCCGAGGTGAGGGCGATCGCCGAGCGCCATGGGCTGCCGGTGGCGCGCAAGGCGGAGAGCCAGGACCTCTGCTTCCTCGCCGGCCAGGGCAAGCGCGGCTTCCTCCGCCGCCACGGCGGCCTCACCGACCGCGAGGGCGACGTCATCGACCGCAGCGGCCGCCGCCTCGGCCGCCACCGCGGCCACCACAACTTCACCGTCGGTCAGCGCCGCGGCACCGGCGTCTCGCTCAACGAGCCGGCCTATGTGCTCGCCACCGACGCGGTCGCCAACACGGTCACGATCGGCACCCGGGCCGAGCTCGAAACCAAGCGCGTCAGCATCCGCGATGCCGTCCTCCACCGCGACGGCGAGCGCGTCGACGCGGTCCGCCTCCGCTACCACTCGCGCGCCCTGCCGGCCTCGATCGGCGCCCCCGGCCGCGGCCGCCACGACGCCCTCGAGATCGAGCTCGGCGAGGCTTTTGCCGGCGCCTCGCCCGGCCAGACCGCGGTGCTGCTGGAGGGCGAAACGGTCGTCGGCCACGGCACGATCACCGCCGCGGCCTGAGCCGCGGCCGACGCCCCCGCACCTTTTGCGAGCGGAATATTTAGGCTCCTTCACATGAAGGCCCAGGCGATCCGCGACACCTACCTCTCGTTCTTCGCGGAGCGGGGGCACAGGATCGTCCCCTCGGCCTCGCTCGTGCCCTCCATGCACGACCCCTCGGTGCTGCTCACCACCGCCGGGATGCAGCCGTTCAAGCCCTACTTCCTCGGCCGCGAACAGCCGCCGGCGCCGCGCCTCGCCGACGTCCAGAAATGCTTCCGCACGACCGACATCGAGGAGGTCGGCAACACCGCCCGTCACCTCACCTTCTTCGAGATGCTCGGCAACTGGAGCTTCGGCGACTACTTCAAGGCCGAGTCGATCCCCTGGGGCTGGGAACTCTCGACCCAGGGCTTCGGGATGGACCCGGAGCTGATCTGGGTCACCGTCTTCGGCGGCGACGAGGAACTCGGGCTCGGACCCGACGAAGAGGCGATCGAGATCTGGAAGGCGACCGGGGTGCCGGAGGAGCGGATCGTCCTGCTCGGCCGCGAGGACAACTTCTGGCAGGGCGGCCCAACCGGCCCCTGCGGCCCCTGCTCCGAGCTCTACCTCGACCGCGGCCCCGCCTTCGGCGGCGAGGAGGACCGCCCCGGCGACGACTCGGACCGCTTCCTCGAGTTCTGGAACCACGTCTTCATGAGCTACGACCTGCACGAGGACGGCTCGCTGACCGAGCTGCCGACCAAGAACATCGACACCGGCATGGGCCTCGACCGGATGGCGGCGATCCTCCAGGACGTCCCCTCGGTCTACGAGGTCGACCACATCCGGCCGCTGATCGACCTCGCCGAGGAACTCTCCGGCCACGGCTATGAGGAGGGCGAACGGGTCACCCGGGCGATGCGGATCGTCGCCGACCACGCCCGCGGCGCCACCTTCCTGCTCGCCGACGGCGTCGTCCCCTCGAACGAGGACCGCGGCTACATCCTGCGCCGGATCATGCGCCGCGCGATCCAGCAGGGCAACTCGCTTGGCCTCGAGTCGCCCTGGCTGGGCAAGTTCGCCGAGCGCACGATCGAGCTGATGGGAGAGGCGTACCCGGAGCTCCAGAACCAGCGCGATGTAATCGCCCGCTGGGTCGGCGACGAGGAGGAGAGCTTCGGCCGCACGCTCGAGCGCGGCACCGAGCTGCTGGAACGGCTCGTCGTCCAGGCCAAGGAGAGCGAGACCTCCTGGATCGATGCCGCCGACGCCTTCAAATTGCACGACACCTACGGTTTCCCCTACGACCTGACCAAGGAGCTGCTTGCCGAAGAGGGGCTCGCCGTCGACGACTCCGGCTTCGAGGAGCTGATGGAGGAGCAGCGCCAGCGCGCCCGCACCGGCGCCGCCACCGCCCACGGCTCCGAGGACACCCACGAGCGCGTTCTCGCCTTCGCCGGTGCGGCGCCGCCGACCCGCTTCGTCGGCTACGAGACGCTGCGCGTCTCGACCGGCCTGGCGGCGGTCGAGCCGGTCGACGGTCGCGCCCTGGTCAAGCTCGAGGAGAGCCCCTTCTACGCCGAGGGCGGCGGCCAGGTCGCGGACTCCGGCGTGCTGCGCTGGGGCGGTGCCGAGGCCAAGGTCCTCGACGTCTACCGGGTCGGCGACGACCAGGCGATCGAGGTCGAGCCCAGCGGCGGGGCGATCGAGCCGGGAGTCCGGGTCGAGGCCGAGGTGACCAGGGACACCCGCCACGCGACGATGCGCAACCACACCGCCACCCACCTCCTGCACGCGGCGCTGCGCGAGCGGCTCGGCACCCACGTGCGCCAGGCCGGCTCCGCCGTCCGTCCCGACAAGCTGCGCTTCGACTTCACCCACGGTCAGGCCTTGAGCGCCGAGGACCAGCGCTACGTCGAGGACCGGGTCAACGAGTGGATCAAGGCCAGCCACCCGGTGCGCTGGCTGGAAATGGAGCGGCCCGAGGCCGAAAGGCTCGGCGCGATGGCGCTGTTCGGCGAGAAATACGGCGAGTGGGTGCGGGTGGTCGAGATCGAGGACGTCTCGCGCGAGCTCTGCGGCGGCACCCACGTCGCCAACACCGCCGAGATCGGCATCTTCAAGATCTCCTCCGAGGGCTCGAGCGCCGCCAACGTGCGCCGGGTCGAGGCGATCACCGGTCCCGCGGCCATCGACTACTTCCGCGAGCGCGAGGCGGAGCTGCGCCAGGCCGGCGAGCTGCTCGGCAACGCCCAGGACCCGCTGGCGGCGGCGGGCAAAGCGGCGGAGCGGCTGAAGGAGGCCGGCGCCGGCGCCGCGCAGGCCCAGCAGCAGCAGCTCGGCGAGGAAGCGAAGCGGCTCGCCGCGACCGCCGAGGAGATCGCCGGGGTCGTCGTCGTCGTCGCGGCGACCGAGCTCGGCGACCAGAAGGCGCTGCTCGACGTCGCCAACCGGATCCAGTCCTCGCTCGGTGGCGCCACGGCGCTGGTGCTGGGCGGCGGCGACGGTGACAAGGTGGCGCTGGTCGCGCTCGCCAGCCAGGAGGCGGTCGCCAAGGGCCTCTCGGCCGCGACTCTCGTCCGCGAGGCCGCCGCGGTCGTCGGCGGCGGCGGTGGTGGCCGCGACGACATGGCCCAGGCCGGCGGCAAAGACCCGGCGAAGCTGGACGAGGCGCTGGCCGCGGCGCGGGCAGCGATCGAACGGGACTTGGGCTGAGCGCGTGCGCGTGCTCGCCCTCGACCACGGCACGGTGCGGATGGGCGCGGCGCTTTCGGATCCGACCGGAACCCTGGCGACGCCGCTGCCGGTGATCGAACCGCCGGAGCCGCGCGCGGTCGCCGAGCTGGTCGCCGAGCACGGGGTCGAGCGGGTCGTCGTCGGCCTGCCGCTGCACCTCAGCGGCGAGGAAGGAAGCCAGGCGGCGCTGGCGCGCACTTTTTGCGCCGAACTCGAAGCCATGCTTTCGGTTCCGGTGGAGACCTACGACGAGCGCCTCACCTCCCGGATGGCGGACTCCAGCCGCCGCGCGGGCGCCTCCGCGGCGCGCGACTCGATTGCCGCTGCTCACATGCTGGAGGGATATCTGGCGGCCCAGGCGGGTAACGAAGGAGAGCTTTGAGCGACGACTGGTCCGGCGACCCCTTCGCCGATCCCAACGATCCGCAGGCCCGCGAGCGCGAGGAACGCCGACGCCAGCGCGAGGAGAAGCGCCAGAAGCGCGAGGCGAAGAAGGCCCAGAAGGAAGCGGTGGCGCCCCCGCCTCCGCCCGAGAAACCGGAGGAGCCGCCGAAGCCGCCGCGCACGCCCGAGCAGGAGTTCTGGGACGAGGACCCGCCGACGCCGGAGCCGGACCAGGCACCGGCGGCACCCGGGCAAGAGGGAACCGATCCGGACGCGAAAGCAGCGGCCGCCGAGCCCGACGTCCAGCCGTCTGACGACCCGGCCTCGGACGAGCATCCCGTCCCCGCCGCCGCGGCTGCCGCCGCCGCGGCCGGGGCGGCGCAGGGCCCGGTCGATCCGCCGACGCCCGCTCCCGAGCCGGCGCAGGAGCAGAGCTACGAACACGAGTACGAGCCGCGCCAGGCGCCCTCCGAGGACTGGGGCTTCCACGAGGAAGGCGACCCGGAGATGACCGGTGCCGCCTCCGGCCGGGGCGGCGGTCGCGGCGGTCGTCGCGGCATCCTCGGTGCCCTCGCCCGTCACCCCTTCCGGGTCGTTGGCGTGATCGTCCTCGTCATCCTCGTCTGGTTCCTCTGGTCGCTGTTCCAGCCCTTCCACGGCGACGGCAGCGGGAAGGTGCAAGTCAAGATCCCGAAAGGGTCGAGTGTCAGCGAAGTCGGCGACCTGCTCGAAAAGAAGGGCGTGATCTCCGACTCGACCTTCTTCCAGATCCGGGTCACGCTGGAGGGCAAGCGCTCCGACCTCTATGCCGGCCGCTTCACCCTCGCCCACGACATGAGCTACGGCTCGGCGATCGACGCCCTCTCGACGGCGCCGGTCAAGCGCGTCACCACGGTCACGATCCCCGAGGGCTACAGCCGCCCGCAGGCGGCGCAGCTGGTCGAAGAAGACGGCATCCCCGGCAGCTACACGAAGAAGACGGTGAGGTCGAAGTACCTCGACCCGGCCGACTACGGCGGCAAGAACGCGAAGAACCTCGAGGGCTTCCTCTTTCCCGACACCTTCGAACTGAAACCGAAGGCGCCGGTCACCGACCTCGTCCAGCTCCAGCTCGAGGACTTCAAGCGGAAGATCAAGAAGGTCGACATGAAGTACGCGAAGTCGAAAAACCTGACGATCTACGACGTGGTCACGATCGCCTCGATGGTCGAAGACGAGGCCGGGGTCGCGAAGCAGCGCAAGCTGGTCGCCTCGGTGATCTACAACCGGCTGCGGGAAGGGATCCCGCTCGGGATCGACGCGACGATTCGCTTCGCCAACGACAACTACACCGAGCCGCTGACCCAGTCCGAACTGGAAATCGACTCGCCCTACAACACCCGCACCAACCAGGGCCTGCCGCCGGGCCCGATCAACAGCCCCGGTCTCGCTGCCCTCCAGGCCGCCGCTCACCCGGCCGAGTCCAAGTACATCTACTACGTCAACAAGCCCAACACCTGCGGCGAACTGACCTTCGCCAAGAACGACGCCGAATTCGAAGCAGCCGTCGCCGCCTACGAAAAGGCGCGCGATGAAAACGGCGGCAACGAGCCCAGCAGCTGTTGATGAAACGGCTGGCGGTGATTGGGCACCCGGTCGGTCACTCGCGCTCGCCGGCGATGCAGACGGCGGCGCTGGAGGCGCTCGGGCTCGCTCCCGAGTGGAGCTACGAGGCGATCGAGGTGGCGCCGGAGGGCTTCGAGGCGAAGGTGCGCGAGATGGCGGGCTCCGGCGAGTTCGTCGGCGCCAACGTGACGATCCCGCACAAGGAGGCGGCGCTCGCCCTCGCCGACGGCCGCAGTGCCGCCGCGATCGCGATCGGCGCCGCCAACACGCTGAGCTTCGCCGAGGGCCGGATCGAGGCCGACAACACCGACGCGGGGGGGCTGCTGGCCTCGCTGCCGCGACCCTCGCGGGCGCGGCGGGCGCTGGTCCTCGGCGCCGGCGGCGCCGCCCGGGCGGCTATCTGGGCCCTTGCCCGCGGCCCGCTCGAGGTCAACACCGAAGAGGACCCCGAGCGCGAGGAACGGGAACCGATCGAAGTCGACGTCTGGAACCGGACCACGGCGCGGGCGGAGGCGATCGCGGCCGAGATCGGCGGCCTCCCGGTCGACGAGCCGCGCCAGCGCGCCTACGGCCTGATCGTCAACACCACCGCCGTCGGCCTGCGCGGCGAGGACCCCTTCGAGCAGCTGCCGTTGGATCCGGACAAGTTCACCTCCGAGCAGGTCGTCGTCGACATGGTCTACGGCGAGGGGCCGGGCCGGTTGCTGGAGGCGGCGGGCCGCTGCGGCGCCGCCGTGATCGACGGCATCGAGATCCTCGTCCAGCAGGGCGCCCTCTCGCTCCAGATCTGGACCGGCGAGGCCCCCGACCTCGACGTCATGCGCACCGCCGCCCGCGGCTGAGTGCCGAGTGTTGACTTAGCCGGGCTATGGGCCGGTTAACTCAACACTCGCGCGGCGGGGCCCTGGAGGGCGGGGCGCCGATAGCCTTCGCGCCGTGACCACCTTCCGTTTCACCACCGCGGGCGAGTCGCACGGGCCGGGGCTCGTCGCGATCGTCGAGGGCATGCCGGCCGGGCTCGAGCTCGACCGCGAGGCGCTCGACCGCGACATGGCGCGCCGCCAGCTCGGCCACGGCCGCGGCGGCCGGATGCGGATCGAGACCGACACGGCCGAGATCCGCTCCGGCGTGCGTCACGGGTTTACGCTCGGCAGCCCGATCGCGGTGCTGGTCGCCAACCGCGACTACGCCAACTGGGAGGAGCGGATGAACCCCTGGCCGGTCGAGGGGTTCTCGCCGGACGAAGTCCACCTGCCACGGCCCGGCCACGCCGACCTCGTCGGCGCCCAGAAATACGGCCACTCGGACATCCGCAACGTGCTCGAGCGCGCCAGCGCCCGCGAGACCGCCGCCCGCGTCGCCGCCGGCACGATCGCCCGCGGCTTCCTCACCGCCCTCGGGGTCGAGGTCCACAGCCATGTGCTGCAGATCGCCTCGATCCGGGCGCCCGAGCCCGAGGGCCTGACCCCCGCCGACTTCGAGGGCGTCGACGACGACCCGGTCCGGGTCCTGGACGCCGAGACCAGCAAGGCGATGGTGGCCGAGATCAACCGCCTGCGGAAGGCGAACGAGAGCCTCGGCGGCAGCTTCGAGGTGATCGCCTTCGGTCTCGTCCCCGGCCTCGGCTCCCACATCTCCTGGGAAGACCGCCTCGACGGCCGCCTCGCCGGCGCCGTCGCCTCGATCCAGTCGGTCAAGGGCGTCGCGATCGGCGAAGCCTGGGACGTCGCCGGCCGCCCCGGCTCGGAAGCCCACGACGAGATCTTCTGGTCCGAGGAGCGCGGCTACTACCGCGAGACCAACCACGCCGGCGGCCTCGAGGGCGGGATGACCAACGGCCTGCCGCTCTCGGTGCGGGCCGCGATCAAGCCGATCTCGACCCTGACCAAGCCGCTGCGCTCGGTTGACACCGAGACCAAGGAGCCGGCCCAGGCGCTGCGCGAGCGGACCGACTCGACGGTCGTCCCCGCCGCCGCCGTCGTCGCCGAGGCGATGGTCTGCCTGACCCTCGCCCGCGCCTACCGGGAGAAGTTCGGCGGCGACCACATCGACGACGTCCTCGCCGCCGTCGAGCACTACAAGCAGCGCATCGACTTCCGCGGGTAGGGCGATGGCGCGGCCCGCGATCGTCTTCATCGGCTTCATGGGGGCCGGCAAGAGCACGGCGCTCGCCGCCGCCCGCCACGCCGGTCTGGCGACGACCGAGATCGACGAGCTGATGGCCGAGTCGTTCGGGATGCCGATCACCGAGGCCTTCGAACAGCACGGTGAGGAGGGCTTTCGCGAGCGCGAGGCCGAAATCGTCGGCTCGCTGCTGGAGGAGGCCGACGGCGGCGTCATCGCGCTCGGCGGCGGCAGCATCCTCTCCGACCGGATCCGCCGCGCCCTCGTCCGCCACGTCGTCGTCTGGCTCCAGGTCGGCGCCGCCGAGGCCTGGCGCCGGATCGCCCACTCGAGCCGGCCGCTGGCGACCAGCGCCGCTGACGTCGAGCAGCTCCTGGCGGCGCGGCTGCCGCTCTACGAAGAGCTGGCCGACGCCGTCGTCCCGGTCGGCGACCGCGACATCGTCGAGCGGGCGCTGCTGGCGATCCAGTCGCTTTCGGACCTGCCTGCCGGGACGAAACTGATCTGGGCTTCGAGCGCCTCGGGCGAGTACCCGATCTACGTCGGCCCGGGCCTGCTCGGCGCGGTGGAGAGCGGCTGGTGGCCGCTTGCGAGCGGCCGCTTCTGCGTCTCCGACACGGCCGTGATGGACATCTACGGCAGGCGGCTGGGCCCGCTGGCGGTCCAGGTCGCGGTCGAGCCGGGGGAGACGGCGAAGACGATGGCCGAGGCCGCCCGCGTGCTGGAGTCGCTGGCCGAGGCGGGGATGAGCCGCGAAGACCACGTCGTCGCCCTCGGCGGTGGCGTCGTCGGTGACCTCGCCGGTTTCTGCGCCCACCTCTACCAGCGCGGCGTCGACGTCGTCCAGGTGCCGACCACGCTCGTCGCCCAGGTCGACTCCGCCTACGGCGGCAAGACCGGCGTCGACCTGCCGCAGGGCAAGAACTACGCCGGCGCCTACCAGCTGCCCGCCGCCGTCATCGCCGACACCGCCTGCCTGCAGACGCTGCCGCTGCCGGAGCTGCGGGCCGGCTTCGTCGAGGTGCTGAAGACCGGCCTGCTCGCGGGGGGAGCGCTGTGGGAGCGGGTGCGGCTGATCGAAGAGTTCGACGCCGCCGAGCTCGCCGACGTCGTCTTCGCCTGTGCCCGCTTCAAGTGCGAAGTCGTCGCCGCCGACGAGCGCGACGGCGGCCTGCGCCACATGCTCAACCTCGGCCACACCGTCGGCCACGCGATCGAGGCGGCGACCTCGTATGAGCGCTACCGGCACGGCGAGGCGGTCGGTCTCGGGCTGCTGGCGGCGCTGCGCCTCTCCGATGCGCCCGAGCTGCGCGACGAGACGCGCGAGATCCTCGTCCGCCACAGCCTCCCGGTCGAGCTCGACCCGGCGCTCGACGCCTCGGCCTTCGTCGACGCGATCCTCGACGCCCTGCAGCGCGACAAGAAGCGGACCGCGGCCGGCGTCGGCTTCGTCCTCCTCTCCGAGCCCGGCGAGCCCCGGGTCGGGCAGCTGGTCGACCCCGATAGGGTCCGCAGCGCCGTGGAGGAGTTACTGCCATGAACAGGATCCCTTGACCAGCACCCGCAACCGCGTCGCCGTCCTGCACGGCGTCAACTTCGACATCCTCGAGCGCCGCGACCCGGCCTTCTACGGCGGCAAGTCGCTGAGCGAGCTCGAGCACCAGATCTCCGACTGGGCTCACGAGCTCGGACTGGAACCGATCTTCTTCCAGACCAACCACGAGGGCGAGTTCGTCGAGTACCTGCACCGGCTGCCGGACCTGGCCGACTCGGCTCTGATCAACGCCGGCGCCTGGACCCACTACAGCCGCGCGATCGCCGACGCGCTCGGCGTCTCGCAGCTGCCGGCGGTCGAGGTCCACCTCTCCGACGTCGAGTCGCGGGACGACTGGCGCAAGATCTCGGTGTTCGACGGCCTGGTCCTGGCGAAGATCTCCGGCAAGGGCGCCGACGGCTACCGCGAGGCACTGGAGCTGCTCTCCGGCGAGCTCGGGGTCAGCGCCTGATGCGTGGCCGCGGCGACCGCCTCGAGGCGGAGCTGGCCGAGCGCGAGCTCGACCGGATGCTGGTCACCGACCTGACCAACGTCCGCTACCTGACCGGCTTCACGGGGACGAATGGGGCTTGTATTTGCGGTAAGGGGCTGCGCCTGTTTCTCACCGACTTCCGTTATACGGAGCGCGCCGCCGCCGAGGTCGAGGGCTGGGAGCCGATCACCGTCGCCGGCGACTGGCTGGCGAGCATCGCCGAGCGGCTCGAGGGCCGGGTCGGGTTCGAGGACGACCACCTCGCGGTGCGCTTACTCAAGAAGCTGGAAGAGAAACTGGGGGAGGGGGTCGAGGCGGTCCCCGCCGGCGGCGCGGTCGAGCAGCTGCGCCGGGTCAAGGACACCGAGGAGCTGGCGGCGATCGAGGCGGCCTCGGCGCTCGCCGACGAGGTCTGGCGGTGGAGCGTCGAGCGCGGGCTCGCCGGCCGCAGCGAGCGCGAGGTCGCCCGCGCCGCCGAAGCCCGGATCCGCGAGCTCGGCGGCGACCCCTCGTTCCCGGCGATCGTCGCCGCCGGCCCCAACGGCGCCCTGCCGCACGCCGAGCCCGGCGAGCGCGAGATCGGCAAGGGCGAGCTCGTGGTCTTCGACATGGGCGCCCAGCTCGACGGCTACTGCTCCGATGGCACCCGCACCTACGCGACCGGCGAGCCCGGTGAGGAGGCGCGCGCCGTCTACGCGACCACGCTCGAGGCCCAGCTGGCGGCGCTGGAGGCGGTCAAGCCTGGGGTCACCGGCGAAGACGTCGACGCCGTCGCCCGCAAGATCATCGACGAGGCCGGCCACAAGGAGCACTTCGGCCACGGCCTCGGCCACGGCGTCGGCCTCGAGGTCCACGAGGGCCCGCGGCTCTCGCCCAAATCCGACGACGTCCTCGCCCCCGGCGAAGTCGTCACCGTCGAGCCCGGCATCTACCTGCCCGGCAAGCTCGGCGTCCGCATCGAGGACTTCGTCGTCGTCACCGACGACGGTTACCGCAACCTCTCGACGCTCTCCAAAGAGCTGACGCTGGTCGACTGAGCGAGGCAGCGTTCAGCGCGAGAAGTCGTCGTCGGCCGAGAGGCGGGCGCCGAAGGCGGCAAGCAGGTTGACGACCGCCTCGACGTCGCGGAGGTCGACCATCTCGACCGGCGAGTGCATGTAGCGGAGCGGGATCGAGACGAGGCCGGTGGGGATCCCGGCGCGGGATATCTGGAGGACGTCGGCATCGGTGCTGGTGCCGCGGCCGCTGGCCGCCAGCGAGTACTCGATGCCCTCGGCCTCGGCGGTCTCGACCAACAGCTCGGTCACCTTCGGCGAGAGGGTCGAGCCGCGGCCGATCACCGGGCCGGAGCCGAGCGGGCTGGAGCCGAGCTCCTTCTCGTCGACGCCGGGCGCGTCGGTCGCGTGGGTGACGTCGACGGCGACGGCGACGTCGGGCCGTAGGTGGAAGGCGGAGGTGCGGGCACCGAAGAGGCCGATCTCCTCCTGTACGGCGGCGACGGCGGCGAAGGAGCCGCCGGGACCGTCGCCCTCGGTGCAGCGGCGCAGGCTCTCGAGCGCGACGTAGGCGCCGAGCCGGTTGTCCATCGACTTCGAGACGAGGCGATCGCCGGCGACGGCGAGCGGCTCGGCGTCGATCACGACCGGGTCGCCGATCCGGACCAGCTCGGAGGCCTCGTCGCCGTCGTCGGCGCCGATGTCGATGTGCATCGCCTTCAGCTCGACGACCTTTTTGCGCTGGTCGGGCTCCAGCAGGTGGATCGGCTTGCGGCCGACGACGCCGGGGACGATCCCCTCCTTGCCGCGAACCGCGACCCGCTGGCCGACGAGGATCTGCGGGTCCCAGCCGCCGATCGGGGCGAACCAGAGAAAGCCTTTCTCGTCGACGTGGGTGATGACCAGGCCGATCTCGTCGATGTGGCCGACGACCGCGAACAGCGGCTCGGCCTCGCCGACGCGGGCGATCGAGGAGCCGAGCCCGTCGCTCGAGAGCTCGGCGAAGGACGCCGCCTTGCGCCAGATCTCAGCGGCCGGCCCCTCGTAGCCCGAGGGGGCGTCGGCGCGCAGCAGTTCGTCGAGTAGTTGCGGCGTATTGCTCAAAACTCGCAGCAGTCTTTCAAAGTCGGACGTTCATCGTACGTTCGTCCAGTGCGGGGGCTTTAACCGGTCTCAGATGGCGGAGTTTCGGTGGCATCGACACGGGCAACCGAGACTTCGCGCCGCACCTGGTCGCGCTGCTCGCCGTAGGCCCGGTGCTCGACGACGACGAGGAGCACCATAAGCGCGACGACGATCGCCAGCGAAGCGATCGCCGGGATCGCCGTCGCCACCGGAATCAGCAGCAGGAGGACGATCGCCAGGCCGGTCCGCCGCGAGTTGATCGACTGGATGTGGCGGTAGCGGAAGCCGACCAGGCCCAGCAGGTAGGCAGCGACGCCACCGAACAGGGCGAAGGCGGGAACAGTGTGCAGGTGCTCGCCGGTGTGGCCGATCGTCGTTTTCATGCCGAAGGCGGTGAGGACGATGCCGGCGACCAGCGCGTAGTGGATGTAGGAGTAGGAGTCGCGGGCGAGCTCGTTCTGGACCCGGCCGGGCTCGGCCTCGGCCAGGCGCCGGGCCGAGACGAGGGCGACGATGTCGAAGTAGATCCACCACAGCGTCGCCGCCAGCGCCACCCCGAGGACCGCGGCGACGCCGATCCCGAAGTCGAGCTCGCCGGCGGCGCCGACCCCAATCGCGACGATCGACTCGCCGAGGGCGATGATCACGATCAGGCCGTGGCGCTCGGCGAAGTGGCCGGGGACGAAGCGCCACCCTTCGGAGCCGAAGAAGTAAGGCCCGGCCATGTCGACGAACAGCGCCAGCGCCCACAGCGCCCCCTGGGCGAGGCCGTCGAAGAACGAGGCGGCGACCAGCAGCGAGACCGCGGCCGCGGTCGAGACGGCGAGGCCGATGACCGAGTGCCGCAACGGGTCCTCGTCGCGGCTGCCGATCATGAAGAGGCCGATATGGGCGCAGCGGAAGACGCCGAAAGCAAGGGCGAAGGTGAGCGCCAGCGAGCCGAACGCTTCCGGCACGCAAAGGGAGACGATCAAGAGCGCCGCCATCGCGACGAAGATGAAAAAGCGGACCTCGACCTCCTCGGGGTCGATCAGGCTGGTCAGCCAGGCGTAGCCGACCCAGCCCCACCAG
Source organism: Solirubrobacterales bacterium (assembly GCA_035689305.1). Lineage (GTDB taxonomy): Bacteria > Actinomycetota > Thermoleophilia > Solirubrobacterales > 70-9 > VAYN01. The sequence continues at coordinate 78,333 of DASSLT010000054.1, forward strand.
AGCACGCCGAGCACGAGCAGGCCCTGCAGCAGTCCCGACCAGGTCGGGTGGTGGGCCATCAGCGCCGTGCACTGGGTAATCGCGAGGACGAAGACGAGGTCGAAGAAGAGCTCCAGCGGGGTGACCCGCTCACCTTCGCGGCGGGAGGCCCTCAGGCGCGGCGCGTGGTGCTGGGACGAGGCGGGCACGGCGCCCATCCTTGCAACTGGCCGGCCCGAAGACCCAGATCCGCAGCAGCAGATAGCGCCGTGCCGTCGCCGCCGCGTTGGCGAGGAAGAGGACGCCGAGCTCGACCGCGGGGGGCGTCGCCGGCGCCAGCGCTGCCAGCGCCAGCCCGGCCTGACCCGCGGTGCCGCCCACAAGGGGTTGGGAGATCCGGAGCGAATATGACCTGAGAGATCGATATATTGCTCGCGTTCAAGACCGGTATGCCGAATCCAGGGCTCGACAACCTGGAACGGGGGAACCGATTTTGGGGCGAATCCACCATGTGGAAGCGCAGGCTCCTTCAGCGCCAGCCCGACAGCTAACCCCGTAGGCCAACAGAGGAGACTGGTTTGCGGTTGCTGCAAAAAGGGACTAGGGCCCGGTTTTTCGTTTTCGCGTTCGCGCTTGCCGCGATCGTCTTCCCCGCCTCGGCGCTTGCTGCCGGTGGTGGCCTGACTCCGATGTCGGGCACCGAAAAGGGCGCGCCCTACGACCCGGCGACGCCGACCCCGGGGTCGGTCGAATGCACGCTGACGCCGGAAGGCACCCGCACTTGCCTGCCGGTCCCGAAAGCGACTCTGGTCGAAGAAGCAGCCGTCTTCCCGACCACCGCCCCCGGCGCGGTCAAGGCCGCGATCTACTCGGCCAACCGGATCCGGACCAAACCGTATGTCTGGGGTGGCGGCCACGCCCGCTGGTGGATGTCCGGTTACGACTGCTCGGGCGCCGTCAGCTTCGCCCTCCACGGCGCCGGTTTCCTCGACGTGCCGATGGACTCGGGCGAAATGATGCAGTGGGGCGTCCCCGGCAAAGGGCGGTGGATCACCGTCTACGCCAACCCCGGCCACGCCTTCGCCGTGATCGACGGCCTGCGCTGGGACACCGCCGGCGACTCCAGCGGCACCGGCCCGCGCTGGCACGAAGACATGACCTCCACCGCCGGCTTCGTCGCCCGCCACCCGGCCGGCTTCTGAGCGCGCCGCCGCGCTGGCGGCACGACGAGCCCCCAGCTCGCTCTCAGCCTGCTCCCAGTCGCGGCCGCCACCGTGGTCGCATGCAGAGCGCAACCCAACCCCGCGTCCCGACCCTGAGCCGACCCGGTCTCGGGGAGCGGCTGCGAAGCCTGCCGCTGCCACGGCCGGAGCTGGCGGCGCTGGCACAACTTCCTCTACGGCTCCTTCGACGCGCAGGGGCTGATGACCGTCGACAAGCGGCAGCTGGCGCTCTGGGTGCAGGCGCTCTCGGTCAAAGCCTTCGGCTTCAGCTCGTGGGCGATCCTGGTGCCGCAGGCGCTGGAAGCACAGATCGGAGTCCGGCAAGATCCGCTGGATCGTCAGCGGCGGCGGCATGTGACCGCCTCGATGTGCACCGAAGTCCCCGCGAGCGAACTCGAAACGAGCGCCGGCACCCTCTATCAATGCGGCTGAAAGCGGCATTGGCGACATTGACCGCGCTATAGGACGGTCAATGTCGCCAACGCGAAAGGCGCCCGATCCAATACGGTTGCACAATGGGGGTGGCGGTGGTGACTGGGGCATCGACCGGGATCGGGGAGGCGACCGCGATCCGGCTCTCGCGTGAGCCGGGGACGGAGCTGGTACTTGTCGCTCGCCGCGTCGGCCTGCTGCGCAAGCTGGCCGATTCGCTGCCCTGCCGCGCCAGCGTCGTCGCCGTCGACCTGACCGAAGCGGACGCGCCGGAGCGGATCCGCGCCCACCTCGAGGCCGAGCACGGCGGCCGCCTCGAGCTGCTCGTCAACAACGCCGGCGCCGCCTGGCGCGGCACCTTTGCCGACAGCGGCCATGCCAACGTCGCCCGCCACATGGAGCTCAACTTCGACGCCGTCGTCCGGCTCACCGAGGCGCTGCTGCCGCTGCTCCGGGCCTCCGCCCCGAGCGCGATCGTCAACGTCGCCAGCACCGCCGGCCGCGTTTCCCGCGCCGGCACCGGGTCCTACTCGGCGAGCAAGTTCGCCCTGATCGGGTGGACCGACGCCCTCCACCTCGAGGAGGCCGCGAACGGCGTCCACGTCGGCATGGTCCTGCCCGGCTTCGTCCGCACGGAGGGCTTCCCGGCGACCGAGCTGCGCGAGAAAGCGCTGACCCGCTGGGTCGTCTCCAAGCCGCAGACGATCGCCGACGCGATCTACGAGGCCGGCCCCGGCGGCAAGGCCGAGCGCTATGTCCCGCGCCCCTACGCGCTGGCGGCCTACTCCCGGATCATCGCCCCGCGCCTCGTCCGCCGCGTCCTCGGCGGCGGTGCCGCGGGCAGCTTGACGACCTCCACCAAAGCCGACGCCGAGCAACCCGGCTGAGCCCGGGCGCAGCCCGTAGGCTGCGCCGGTGCCGACCGTCCTCCTCGTCCGCCACGCGCAGGCCTCGTTCGGCAGCGCCGACTACGACGTCCTCTCGCCGACCGGCCACGAACAGACGCGGCTGCTCGCCGCCGCCCTCGGCAGGCGCGAGCTCAACGTCACCCACGTCGCCGCCGGCACCGCCCGGCGCCAGCAGGACACGGCGGCGCCGTGCGCGGCCGAACGCGGGCTCGAGGTCGAGGTCGACCGGCGCTGGAACGAGTACGAGACCGAGGAAGTGCTGGAGCATCACGGCCAGGAGGCGGTCTCGCTCGACGGCACCGGCTCGGTCGGGGAGGAGATCACCTCACGCCAGTTCCAGGCCGTCCTCGACGGCGCCCTCGGCGACTGGGTCGCGAGCGGCGCCGAGACGACCGCGAAGCAGAGCTGGCCCGTGTTCTTCGAGTCGCGGCAGGCGGCGCTGGCCGAGCTGGCGGCAAAGCTCGGCAGCGGCGAGACGGCGCTGGTCTTCACCTCCGGCGGCGTCATCGCCGCCCTCGGCGCCCACCTGCTCGGCGACCATGCGGATCTCTTCCCGACCCTCAATCGGGTCCTCGTCAACACCGGCATCACCAAGCTCGCGATCGGCCGCGCCGGCACCTCGCTGATCAGCTTCAACGAGCACGTCCACCTCGACGACGACGGCGGCCAGCTCCTCACCTATCGCTGAGCCTCCTGCGGCGCCCGGACCTATACGCTGCCGCTCATGTCAACGGTCTCAACCAACCAATTCAAGAACGGGTCTCACATCGAGATCGACGGCAAGATCTGGAAGATCATCGAGTTCCAGCACGTCAAGCCGGGCAAGGGCGGCGCCTTCGTGCGGACCAAACTGCGCCGGATCGAGGACGGCTCGGTGATCGACAAAACCTTCCGCGCCGGCGAGAAGTTCCGCCAGGTGCGCACCGAATCGAAAAAGATGCAGTTCCTCTACGACGCCGGCGAGGCCTCGGTCTTCATGGACAACCAGGATTACGACCAGATCGAGATCCCGAATGAAGCGCTCGGCGACTCGATGAAATGGGTGCTGCCGAACTCCGACGTCGAGATCCTCTTCGTCGACGAGCAGCCGAGCGACGTCCAGGTCCCGAGCGCGATCGACATGAAGGTGACGCAGACCGATCCGGGCCTGAAAGGCGACACCGCCTCCGGCGGCGGCAGCAAGCCGGCCACGCTCGAGTCCGGCGTCGTCGTCCAGGTCCCGCTCTTCATCGAGGAGGGCGAAATGATCCGGGTCGACACCCGCAGCGGCGAGTACGTCTCCCGCGCCTGAGCCGTGTTCGCCTACGACGCGACGGAGTGGACCGACCTCTTCGTCGCGGTCGCCGGCGCCGCGGCGGCGCTGACCGGCCTCCTCTTCGTCGCCGTCTCGATCAACCTCGAGCGCATCCTCGAGTTCGAGGGGTTGCCCGAGCGGGCGCTGGAAACGCTGCTCTTCCTGGTCCTGGCCTTGCTGGCCTCGATCGTGGCGCTGGTCCCGGGGCAAAGCCACGTCGCGCTCGGGCTGGAGCTGCTCTTCGTCAGCTTCGTGATCGGCGGCGTGGTCGTGCGCCTGCCGACCTTGAGCACGAAAGACGAGGAGGTCGAGTTCTCCTGGGTCGTGGCCCGCTGGACGGTGCGGCTGGCGGCGACGGTGCCCTTCGTCGTCGGCGGCGCCTCCGTCCTGTTCGAATCGGGCGGCGGCCTCTACTGGATCGTCGCCGGCGTCGTTTTCGCGATCATCGGCGCCGTCTCCAGCGCCTGGGTCCTGCTGGTCGAGATCCTGCGCTGAGCTCCAGCGGCGCCGCAGCGGCGCGCCCCGGCCGCCCGAACCGACAAAATAGGCCGATGCGCAGATCCGACCAACGCCGCGACGCGGTTTTCGCCAACTACCAGCGCGACGTCACCGGCCGCCCGCTCGAGGAGCTGATCGCCGACGCCCGGCCGCTGACTCGGGAGCTGGCCGAGGGGGTCGACGAGGAGCGCGAAGAACTCGACGAGGTGATCGCCGCCCACGCCAAGGGCTGGACCGTCGACCGGATCGCGCCGCTCGACCTCAACGTGATGCGGGTGGCGCTGTATGAGATCGAACACGACCTCGCTCCGGTCGAGGTTGCGATCAACGAGGCGATCGAGCTCGCCAAGGAGTACTGCGGCGCCGACGCGCCGAAATTCGTCAACGGCATCCTCGGCGCGATCGTGCGCGAGCGGGAGCCGGCATGAGCGAGCGGCTGCGGCAGATCGCCGCCCGGCTGCGCGAGATCTCGGCCGAGCTCGAGGGCGACCAGGCCAGCGACGAGCGCGCCGCCGAGCTGGCGGCGGAGGCGGCCGAGCTCTCGGCCGAGGCGGTCGAGGAGGCCAACCGCCAGGCCCGCGAGGCGGCCGGGGCGGAGTGAGTTACCCCGACGACCTGCGCGGCATGGTCGATGCCGCGCTGGAGCGCCTGCGTTTCTCCGAGGTCGAGCCGACTGCCGGCCTCGAGCAGGCGATGCGCTACTCGCTGCTGGCCAGCGGCAAGCGGGTCCGTCCTGTTCTCACCCTCGCCACCGCCCGCGCCCTCGGCGCCGAGCCCGAGCGCTTCCTGCCGGTCGCCTGCGCGATCGAGCTGATCCACACCTACTCGCTGATCCACGACGACCTGCCGGCGATGGACGATGACGACCTGCGTCGCGGCCAGCCGACCGCCCACGTCAAGTACGGCGAGGACGTCGCGATCCTCACCGGCGACGGCCTCTTCGCCGAGGCGGTGCGGCTCTTCTGCACGCAGGAGGGCGAGCCGGCGCGGGTGCTGGCGGCGCTCCGCGAGCTGGCTGCCGCGACCGGGGTCGACGGCATGGTCGGCGGCCAGTACGTCGACGTGATCGGCGCCGAGGACGACGCCGACGGCCTGCGGCGCCTGCACGCGCTGAAGACCGGCCGGCTGATCGCCGCCAGCATCGGCGTCGTCTTGACGTTGGAGGGGCGGCCGGAACCTGAGACAATGCCGTACCGCCGTTTTGCGGACGAGCTGGGTGTCCTCTTCCAGATCGTCGACGACATCCTCGACGTGACCGAGAGCGACGAGCAGCTCGGGAAGCCGCAGGGCAGCGACGCCCGACATGGAAAACTCACCTACGTCAGCCTCTTCGGACTCGAACGGGCGCGTGAAATCGCCGCCGAGTCCCACGCCAAGGCGACCGCAGCGCTGGCCGAGGCCAGCGGCGAGACCGACGACCTGAGGCGAGTCGCCGACTACATCTTCACCCGGAACGAATGAGCGAGAAGCAAGACAAGGACAGCGGCGAGATGGCCGGCGAGCCGCTGCTGGCGGCGATCGACGGCCCCGCCGACCTGCACGAGCTCGACGACGCCCAGCTGCAGCAGGTCGCGCAGGAGATGCGCACATTCATCATCGACACGATCGGCGAGATCGGCGGCCACTTCGGTGCCAACCTCGGCACCTGCGAGCTCGCCGTCGCCCTCCACAGCCTGCTCGAATCGCCTCGCGACAAGATCCTCTGGGACGTCGGCCACCAGTCTTACCCGCACAAGGTCCTGACCGGGCGCCGTGAGCAGCTGGCGACGATCCGCCAGTACGAGGGGCTCGCCCCGTTCTGCTCGATCGCCGAGTCCGAGCACGACATCATGGGCGCCGGCCACGCCTCGACCTCGATCGGGTACGCGGTCGGGCTGAAAGAGGCGATGCGGAAGGGGATCGGCGAGGACGGCCGCGTCGCCGCCGTGATCGGCGACGGCGCTCTCACCGGCGGCGTCGCCTACGAGGCCCTGCAGGCCGCCGGCGGCCTGCAGACGCCGGTGGTGATCGTCCTCAACGACAACGGGATGTCGATCTCGCCCAACGTCGGCGCCCTCTCGCGCTACTTCAACCGGATCCGGCTCAACCCGCGCCTCTACCACGCCCGCGAGGGGGTCGAGGACCGGCTGACGAAGCTGCCGCTCGGGCTCGGCCGCCGGATCGAGCGGCTGGGGCCGGAGATCAAGTCGGCGATCAAGGCCTACTGGGCGCCGGGCCTCTTCTTCGAGGAGCTCGACCTCGCCTACATGGGCGTGATCGACGGCCACGACGTCCACGCCCTGCGGGAAGCGCTGACCGAGGCCTTCGAGGCCGAACGGCCGGTCGTCGTCCACATCCACACCGTCAAGGGCAAAGGCTTCACGCCGGCCGAAGAGGGCGGCCTGGAGACGATGGAGGAGTGGCACGCGGCGAAGCCGAACTCGATCGTCAACGGCAAGCCGGCGAAGAAGGCGAAGACGGTGGCGGTGACCGAAACCAACTCGCCGGAGGGGATCGAGCGGCTGGAGAAGCCGCCGGCCGCCGGCTCGCCGCCCCAGTACACGCAGGTCTTCGCCGAGGCGATGGTCGCCGAGGCCGCCGCCGACAAACGGGTGATCGGGATCACCGCGGCGATGGCGGGGGGGACCGGGCTGCAGAAGCTGGCCGACCAGGCCCCGGACCAGTACTACGACGTCGGCATCGCCGAGCAGAACGCGGTCCTGCTCGCCTGCGGGCTGGCCCTGGAGGGGGCGAAGCCGGTCTGCGCGATCTACTCGACCTTCCTCCAGCGCGCCTACGACCAGATCATCCACGACGTCTGCCTGCAGAACCTCGACGTCACCTTCGCGATGGACCGGGCCGGCCTGGTCGGCGACGACGGCCCGACCCACCACGGCGCCTTCGACGTCTCCTACTTCCGCCCGATCCCGAACGTCGCCGTGATGGCACCGCGCGACGAGGCGATGCTGGTCCACATGCTGCACACGGCGATCGCCCACGACGGCCCGGCGGCGCTGCGCTACCCGCGCGGGGCGGCGGAGGGGGTCGCGATCCCCGCCAAACCTGAGCTGATCCCGATCGGAGTGGGGGAGGTGCTGGCCGAGGGCGAGCGCGTCGCCCTGCTCGGCTACGGCTACGGGGTGACGGTCGCCCGCGAGGCCGCGGCGATCCTCGCCGAGCACGGGCTCGAGGTCACCGTCGCCGACGCCCGCTTCGCGAAGCCGCTCGACGGCGAGCTGGCGACGCGGCTGGCGCGCGAGCACGAGCTGCTGGTGACGATTGAGGAGAACGTCCTCGCCGGCGGCTTCGGTTCGGCCGTCCTCGAGCACCTCGAGGACGCCTTCGCCGAGAGCCCGGGAGAGCGCGCGCGGGTGCTCCGCATCGGCCTCCCCGACCGCTACGTCACCCACGGGAAGCCGGCCCTGCTGCACGGCGAGGTCGGTCTCACCGGCCAGTCCGTCGCCGACCGCGTGCTGGCCGCGGCAGCGACCGCACAGCCGATTTTGAGCTAAGCAAAATTGGGGATTGCGCCAATTCGCGCAATCGAATAGCCTGCGGCGGTCTCTCCGGTGAAGGTGGAAGGGACGAGGTTCAGACCTCGCTTCTGGGGATTCGCCATAGGGAGGAGAGATGCGTATCTCATGTGTGGGTCCGCTTGGGGGAGCGGGCTTCTCGCGGCCCGGCGCTTCAAGCGCCCGGGCCCGCGAGAGTGCCGCCTCACGTTTCGCCTCCCGGTCTCGTTCTTACCGGCATGGGACCGATCAGAAGTCCGCACATGCCGCCGGTGAGATGACCCGGACCTGGCGCCTGATCGGCGCCGACGGGACTCCGTACGAGAGCGCCGAGCCGGGCACGCTGGGCGGTCACCGGCGCTCGAAGATCTACGGCCGGCTCGATTGCCGCGGCGCCGCCCGCTGGATCGCCCGCGGCCACTACGTGCGCCACCGCGTCTTCTTCCGCGACGAGCCGACCGCGATCGCCGCCGGCTACCGGCCCTGCTCCGGCTGCCTGCCCGAGCGCTACGCGGAGTGGAAGGCCGACCCGGCACGATTCAGAGCGCGGCATGGCTGACGCGACGGCCCGCCAGGCGGAGAAGGGAGAGCGGTTCCGCGCCCTGCACGAGGGCGAGCCGTTCGTGATCCCCAACCCCTGGGACGCCGGCACCGCGAAGGTCATGGAGGCGCTCGGCTTCCCGGCTCTGGCGACGACCAGCAGCGGCTTCGCCTTCAGCCTCGGCCGCCCCGACGGCGAGGCGAGCCTCGACGAGGTGATCGAGCACACGCGGTTGCTCGACTCGGTCAGCGGCCTGCCGATCTCGGTCGACCTCGAGAACGGTCACGGCCCGGCGCCGGCCGACGCTGCGAAGGCGATCGAGCTCGCGGCGGCGGCGGGTGCGGTCGGCGGCTCGATCGAGGACTACGACCCCGCCGGCCGCCTCTACGAGCTCGGCGAGGCGGTCGAGCGGGTCACCGCAGCGGTAGAGGCGGCCGCCGGTCTCGGCTTCCCATTCACCTTCACCGCCCGGGCCGAGAATCAGATCCGCGGCAACCCGGACCTCGACGACACGATCGCTCGCCTGCGGGCCTACGAGGAGGCCGGCGCCGACGTCCTCTACGCGCCGGGTTTGCGCGACGCCGGCGAGGTCCGCACGGTCTGCGAAGCGGTCGGTAAGCCGGTCAACGTGCTCGGTCACCGCGGACTGACCCTGGAAGAGGTCTTCGCGGCCGGGGCGCAGCGGGTCAGCGTCGGCGGCGCGCTGGCCTGGACCGCGATCGAGGCGATGGCGTCGGCCGCCGAGGCGATCCGCGACCAGGGCGATCTCTCGTCCCTGGCCGGGATGTCTCGCGTCCGCGACTGGCTTGCGGAGTGAGCGAGACCTACGTTCTCCTCGAATAGGGCCGGAAACGTAGGTCTCGTCGTGATCAGCCCTCCTCGGCGAGGATCGCGTAGATCTTGCGCCGGGTTTCGTCGAGCAGCTCGCTGACCTGTCGCTGCTGGCTCTCGTCGGCGGCGTGGAAGACCTGGCCGATCGCGTGGTGGAGCTTCTTCATCGAGACGGCGAGGCTGACCTGCTCCGGGGCCGCCTCGGCCCGGACCGCGTCCCAGGGGGTGGTCTCGCCGGCTTTCTCGCGCTGCTCGGCGACGCCGGTCTCGGTCAGGGTGAAGCGGCGCTTGCCGTCGCTCTCCTCACCCCGGATCAGGCCCTCGTCCTCGAGCATCTGCAGGGTCGGGTAGATCGAGCCGGCGCTCGGGCTCCAGGTGCCCTCGGTCCGCTCCTCCAGCTCTTTGATCATCTCGTAGCCGTGCATCGGCCGCTCGGCGAGGAGGGCGAGAACGGCGGCCCTGACGTCGCCGCGCCGCGCCCGCGGCCCGCCGCGCCCGCGGCCGTAACGGGGACCGCGCCCGCGCCCGAACTCCGGCCGGCGGTGGTGCGGATGTCGTGATTGATGTCTGTGATGCATGGATTCCTTCCAAATATCGGATCTATATCGATATGTAACGCGATATATCGTAACAACTCGCGAGGTTGGGCTTGCGCGGCTCGGGTAGCCTGCCGGCATGAAGTTCCTCTTCGCACCCGTTGGAATCGCCGCCGGCTTGGTCGCCGGCATCGCCGCCAAGAAGGGCTTCGAACGGCTCTGGGCGCTGGTCGACGACGAGGAGCCGCCGCAGCCCGAGAACCGCGAAGCGACGACGCTGAAACTGATCGCCGCCCTCGCCGTCGAGGGCGCCATTTTCCGCGTCGTCAAAGGCGTCACCGACCACCAGGCGCGCGCCGCCTTCGCCAGGGCCACCGGCCGCTGGCCCGGTGACGACCCCGCCGCAGTCTCCGACTGAGGCAGCCAAATCGCCCCCACAAACGAGAAGCGCCCCTCGAGGAGGGGCGCTTCCGGCACTACAGGGGGGAGAGCTCCTCGATTACCCCGTACTCGCCGGCGATAAACGCCGCTGTCGGAAAAGTTTCTGAGGATTTCCGCAGCTACCGGTGAACAGCGATTGATTGGATCCAATTCCGCCAAATCTGTTCGGCGGTCTCCGGTCCTCACTGGTGATGGGGCTCGGCGGGCTCTTGCTGGCCACCTTCATCAACCTCTTCGTCGCCCCCTTGCTCAGCTCCGGGTTCCTCAACCTCCGGCGGTCTGGTGGTTGTGGACCTCGTGAAAGGTGATCGCCGGCTCGCGCTCGATGCCGATCGCGGCCACCGAAGGCCTGATCGACTCCTCCGCGAACGCCATAAACCCCTCCTGCGTCTCCCAGACATCGGTGATCAGGATCCCGTCCTCGGTCGCCGTCACCCAGTGGAACAGGCTCCCGGGCGGTCCGGCGCTCGCCGGAGTCAGCCCCATTTGCGCGAGCACTTCGTCGTACTGGTCAAGGGTCACGCCCTCGAACTCCTGAATCACGGCAACCGCCATCTCGATCTCCCTCCGTTGGTTCCCCGCCTGCTTCGACGCTATCCGATGACCCCAGCGCTCGCTACGTTTTCGTCGTGGACTTCGCCCGCCGCGACGAGCTCGAGCCCTACGTCACCCGCGACGGGTCGACGATCCGCGAGTGGGCGGGGCCGGGATACACGGCGGCGGCGGTGAACCAGAGCCTGGCCGAGGCGACCGTCGCGCCCGGCGCCTCGACCATCGCCCACTGCCACCGGCGCTCGGAGGAGCTCTACCTGGTCGTCGCCGGCAGCGGCCGCCTCCGGGTCGGCGCCGAGGAGCGCGAGGTCCGGGCCGGCGACTGCGTCGTGATTCCGCCCGGTGAACCGCACCAGCTCCACAACTCCGGCGACACCGACCTCGTCGTCGTCTGCGCCTGCTCACCCGCCTACTCCCACGAGGACACCTTCCTGATCGAGGACTTGCCGCCGGAATGAGGATCCGGACGGCGTCGGTCGCCGACCTGCCGGCCGTTCTCGGCCTTTGGTCGCAGGAGCGCAGTGGGCACGCCAGCGTCGCCGACCGGCGTGAGGCCGTCGAGCTGCTTCTCGAACGCGACCCCGACGCTCTTCTCGTCGCCGAGGTCGAGGACGAGATCGTCGCTGCCCTGATCGCCGCCTGGGACGGCTGGCGCGGCAACATGTACCGGCTCGCGGTTCGTCCCGATCGTCGCCGTCGGGGGATCGGCCGCGCCTTGGTCCGCGCCGGGGAGGAGTCCCTGCGGCGCCGCGGCGCCGTCCGCGTCACCGCCCTGGTCGCCTTCGAGGACGAGGTCGCCGGTGGCTTCTGGGACGCCGCCGGCTACCCGCCCGACCAAGCGATCGGCCGCCGCGTGCGGAATCTCTAAAACGCCACCACGGAGAAGCTCAGGATGTGCCGAGCGCCGAAGTAAAATCGGTGCAACCGCCACGGGGGGTGGCGGAGTGACGGAGGTGGGACATGAGACGGGACTCGGTTACTCGACGGCGATCCGGCCGGATCGCGCTGGTCGTCGCGTTGTGCGGTCTGATGCTGGGCGGGATCGCGGCGGCGCCCGCGGCGGGCTCGACCTGGACCGGGCGCCAGATGTCCGGATCGGCGGGCGAATCGATGCTGTTCGGGATCTCCTGTCCGTCGGCGTCGCTCTGCGTCGCGGTCGGCGGCAACAACTCGGTCGCCTCGTCGACCAACCCCGGCGGCGGCGCCGGCAGCTGGAACGTCACCTACGCCGGCGAAGGCTCGGCCGGCCCGGGGGCGAACTACCGTCAGATCAGGGGCGTCTCCTGTCCCTCGCCGCAGCTTTGCGTCGCCGTCAGCTTCGAAGGCCTCGTCTTCACCTCCACCGACCCGACCGGCCCGGCGAGCTCCTGGGCGGTCACCGATCTGACGCCGACCGGCCCCAACATCAACTTCTATGGGATCTCCTGCCCGGCGCCGACGTTCTGCGCCGCCGTCGCCGCCAAAGGCGTTGTCGTCACCTCGACCAACCCGACCGGCGGCGCCGGCGCCTGGACGAAAACCCAGCTCGAAGGCCCGCTCGAACTGCGCGGAGTCTCCTGCTACTCGGCGGCGCTCTGCGTCGCGGTCGGCGACGACGGCGGCCTGATCAGGCCCCAGCCCGGCGACGAAGGCAGGGTCCTCAGCTCGGCCAACCCCCTCGCCGGGGTCTGGCAGCCGGGACAGGCGCCGCCGCGCGGGGCGCTGTTCGGCGTCTCCTGTCCCACGCCCTTGCTCTGCGTCAGCGGCAACGCTTTCGGCGATCTCGTCTTCTCGACCAGCCCGGGCGCACCCGGCGCCTGGCGGGCGACCGACGCCCAGGCGACGGTTCAAATCACCGACACCGACTGCCCGGCGGCCAACCGCTGCGTCGCCATCGACAACAACTCCGACGTCCTCACTTCGACCGATCCGACCGGCGGGCCCGGCGGCTGGACCTTCACCAACATCCTTCCGTACCCCGGCGTCGACGAAAGCCGGCTCAACGGCACCTTCGGCGTCTCCTGCCCGTCGGTCTCCTTCTGTGCGATCGCCGGCGCCAACGGCCAGATCTTCACCAGCGCGGATCCTTTTGTCGAAGCGCAGCCGGTGAAGAAGGAGACCGGCAAGAAGGGCAAGAAGAGGCGGCACCGCAAGCGGCCGGAGCGACCGCGGACGAAGATCGCCCGCTATCCCGAACCCGGAATGGAAATCAGCGGCAGGAGGGTCCAGGTCCGCCTTCACTTCTTCGCCCGCCACCAGGTCCAGGTCCGCGGCTTCTTCTGCAAGCTCGACGGGCAGCGGGCAAAGCGGTGCCGCTCGCCGAAGACCTACGCCGTCGGCATCGGCAAGCACGTCTTCCGCGTGCGGGCGATCGGCTGGACCGGGCTCAGGGGGCCGGCGGAGGTGGCTCGGTTCGAGGTCTGCCACCCGACGTTCCCGCCCGCATGCCAGGGGAAACCGATCCATTGAGCCCGGGATGGTGGGGGAAGCCGCGGGCGGCGACCGTGCGCAGCGCTTCCTGCCAGTGCTTGGAAGGGGTCCGAACGGCTGTCAACGCCTCCGCCGCGTCCCCTTGATTCGTGCTCTTGGTCGGCGGGCGTTCTGGGGCGCTCAGGCGATAACCGTGGTAACGACCACGGCACCGGTTTTCTCCGTAACGAGCAGATTCGAGACAACGATCTGTCGGCCGGAGTTGAGCATTGCCGAACAGTCTAGCTTGCCTTAGCGGCTGGTCAACTCTGCTCGGCGATCCGGCAAGGGTTGCGACGCCCATTCGCCGCTCCTTTTGGGTTCCGCCCGAGCCTGAGTCGCGGCGGCGACGGCGACAACCCGGATCGAAGCGGCGCCGGGCCGGATCGACTGTCCGGCCCGGCGCCCGTTGCCGCTACTGGGTACTCGTCAACCCCGCTATGTGACTGTTGTCAGAGCGATCGGGTTGCCGTTGCTCGCCTTCGTGACTGTCGTGGTGCTTTCGACTTCCGCTGCGCTGCCGGCGAGTTTCAGCGTTTCTTTCGTCATCGCGGCGGTGAACACCGATGTCGCACCGCTCCATTTCGCCGTGTTCGAGGGCGTGCCTGTCGCGATCGCCGTGCCGTCGGTGTTGAAGGTGCCGGCGATGATGCAGCCGGTGAGCGTGACCGAGGCGAAGTGTTCGCCGGTCGGTTTGAATTCCAGCCCCATCTCGTTTTTGCCGGTCCCGAGCCCTTCGACGCCTTCGACGTTCGAGCTCACGGTGATCGGTTCGCTGACTTTGCAGCCGAGCGCCGGTTTGACCGCCGTGCAGGAGCTGAATTTCGCTTCGACGGTGCCTTTGACCCGGTGAACTTTGCTGGTTGGTTCTTCGTTCGTCAGGCTCCCGGTGCCGCTCACGGTTTTGCAGACGATTTCGGATTTGATCCCGAAGAGGGTCCCCTTCAGCACCGTGCTGGCGGCTTCTTTTGTTTCGTTTTTGGTTTTTTCGTTGCTGATTTTCAGCGAGGTTTTTTCGTTCAGCGGCAGCACGACGTGGCCGTATTCGCCTTTGCCTTCACCGACGTTGTTGTCGCAGTGGGCGTCGCTGAAATCTTTCGCCCCCCCGCCTTTCACGCATTCGAACGCTGTTGTGTTTTTGCCTTCCGCCGCCGACGCGCTCTGCGCGGCCAGGGCACAGAAGACAAGCGCGCAGATCAGCGAAAGGCCGACCGCGCTCCTGCGGGCCATGGTGTTCATGACTCTCCTTTTGTTGTCGTGTTCGCCGGAGCGCGGGCAGGGTGAGACCCCGTCGCAGCGCTCCACTCAACATCGACGAGGCGCCTCCCCTGACGTCCGTCGCGCGGCATCTTCCAGCCTGCCGCGCTATTGGTCAAAGATTCTTAATAGAACTCAGATGTTTGAGTAAAAGCGGCGAACCGGGAGGAGCAGCGACTAAGTCGGCTCGGCCTGGGCGAGCTCGTCGAAACGCCGCGTCGGCAGTCGGCGCGTGGTGAAAAAGGAGGCGAGGACGAGGAAGGCCGCCGAGAGGAAGGCGATTTTCAGCGCCGAGATCTGGGCGTCTTCGTAGTCGGAGACGAGGGCGGAGCTTGCACCCGGGTCGAGCCCGGCCGCCTGCGCCGCACCTTCGACCTGATCGGCGGGGACGAAGCTGGCGCCGGCGGCGATCTGGACCTCGGCCTTGCTCCTGACCTCGCCGGAGATCGCCGGGTTGTGGGCGATGTTGGTGGTGAAGGATGCGATCAGGCCGGTGATCACGATCGCTCCGAGCAGCGCGGTGCCGAGTGAGGAGCCGAGCTGCTGGGCGGTGTACTGGAGCCCGCCCGCCTCGCTGCGGTCGCTGTCGCCGACGGCCGACTGGACGACGTTGCCGAGTTGGGAGACGATCAGCCCCATGCCGACGCCGAGGACGCCCATCGCGATCAGGAACGAGGCGTTGTCCAGATCCGGCTCGACCGTGTCCAGCAACAGCAGCGTCGCCACCAGCACGATCCCGAGCCCGCACCGCACCAGCGGCCGGGCGGGGAACCGTTTGGCCAGGGCCGAGCCGGCGATCGCGCTGAGGAAGAGGCCCGCCGATGCCGGCAGCATCCTCACGCCCGTCTCGAGCGCGTCGAGGCCCTGGCTGATCTGGAGGTACAGCGGCACGGTGAAGAAAATCCCCATCAGGATCAGGTTCTGGGCGAGCAGCATCGCGGTGCCGCTGCGCAGCGCTGGCACCCCCAGCAGCTCGAGGTGGACGAGTGGGGCGCGGCCGACGGCCTCGCGGCGCCGCTCCCAGGCGCTGAAGCCGGCGAGGATCAGAGCTCCGGCCGCGATCACGAACGGGGTCAGGGAGAAGCCAAACGGCTCGAGCGGTGAGTTGCGCGGCTGCAGCCAGCCCCAATTGCTGGCCTGGATGACGCCGAGGACGAGTACGCCGAGGCCGAGCGCCGAGAGCACGGCGCCGACCCAGTCGAGTTCACGAGCGCCCTCGCTTCGCTCCGGCTCCCGGAGCCAGCGGGTGCCGATCAGGATGCCGATCGCGATCACGACCTCGCCGGCGAAGACGACCCGCCAGCTCAGCTCGGTGGTCGCCCAGCCGCCGAGAATCGGGCCGACCGCGATGCCGGCGCCGGCGACGCCGCCGAGGACGCCGTAGGCGACCGCCCGCTCCTGGCCGCGAAAGTTGCCGGCAACGAGCGCGACCATCGCCGGCAGGACCAGGGCGGCGCCGATTCCCTCGAGGATCGACCAGCCCAGGGTCAGCGCCGGCACGCTCCACGAGGCGGCGGTCAGTGCCGAGCCGGCGGCGTAGATGCAGAGCCCGATCGCGAACGCCCGCCGCCGCCCGATCAGGTCGCCGATCTTGCCACCGGTCAGCATCAGCCCCGCCATCACCAGCGCGTAGAGGGCGATGACGACCTGGATCGTGGTCACGGTCGTGTCGAAGTCCTCGACCAGTTGCGAGATCGCGACGTTCATCACGGCCTGGTCGAGCACCATCAGGAACTGCGCCGCAGCGAGCACGGTGAGGACGATCCACCTGGTCATCGCGAGGTGAACGGCGCCGCGTCGCTTCTCTTCATCTCCACCCGCTGCGATCGTATCCCGCCGCGCGCCGCGCCGGCTCCAGGGTGCTCGGGCGACCCGGTGGACCTCTTGCGCGAGGCCCGTCTTGCCGTCGCCGCCTTCGTGATCGAGCAGCTGGACCGAGAGCCTGTGGAAACCCGCCTCGTCGAAATCCCCGACGCCGGCCACGACCTCCACCTGGAACGGTCCAGCGAGTGGCGGCGGGCGGTCGAGGAGTTCCTCGCGGGCATCAGGTGACGGCCTGCAGCAGGTACCGCGCGCCGAGCACCAGGGCCAGGATTCCGAGGCCTCGGCGCAGCAGCATCTCGGGCAGGCGTGACTGCAGGCGGGCGCCGAGATAGGCGCCGGCCAGGCCGCCGATGCCCATGCCGACACCCAGCGCCCATTCGGGGGCGATGTCGCTGTCGGCGCCGAGGCTGAGCAGGCCGTAGGTCGCGACTCCTGCCAGCGAGGTCAGGAAGGTCGCGGTCAGCGCCGCAGGCGCCACCTCGAGGACCGAGAAACCGAAGCCGACCAGGATCGGCCCGAGGATCGAGCCGCCGCCGATGCCGTAGATGCCGCCGATCGTCCCCACCGCCAGCGCCAGGCCGAGGATCTGCCGGCGCCGCCTGAGGTCCGGAGTGCCGGCTGGCGCCGGCCGCTCTCCGAGCGCGAGCCAGGCGCCGAGCGGGATGAGCACCGCCGCGACCACGGCCAGGAACGCCTGGCCGCTGTCGAGCAGGAAGACGCGGATCACCGCGCCGGCGACGACGCCGGGCAGGGTGCCGAGAACCAGCAGGCGGGTGAGTGGCCCCCGCAGTCGTTCCTCGCGGTGGAAGCGGAACAGCGCTCCCGGAATCGCAATCAGGTTGTAGAGGAGGTTCGTCGGCGTCAGCGCCGGGCTCGGGGTGTGAACGACGCTGATCTGGAACGGGACGAGGAAGACTGCGCCCGACACGCCGACCGGCGTCGTCAGCACCGCAAGACAGAAGGCCACCGCCGCACCGAGGATCGCATCGCCCAGCATCAGCGCAGCTGCAACCGGCCGGAGGCGAGGAAGGTCACCGCGACCGCCCCATCGGGATTCGGCCTCATCTCACCGGTCCAGGATCTGGCCGGGAAGAGGAGCGCGAAGCAGTGCGTCACGTCCCCGTTCGGGTGGTGGATCTGGGTGAAGCTGCCGCCGTCAGCTGGACGACGACGATGCCGACATGATCCATCCGTGCGACCGCCATCGGGTCGAGGTTAGGGGATCCGAGGGCGAAAATAGGCTGCGCCGATGGGTCAGGCGATCGGCCAGGTATTGCCCCTCGCGATCGGCGTTTCCCTCAGCCCGATCCCGATCATCGGCGTGGTCGTGATGCTCGGCACCCCCCGCGCCCGCGAGAACGGGCCGGCGTTCCTGCTCGGCTGGATCGTCGGGATGGCGGTCGTCGGGGCCGTCGTCCTCCTGGTCTCCGGCGGGGTCGACGTCAGTGAGGACGGTCAGCCTTCCCACGGTGCCAGCGTCGCCAAGCTGGCGATCGGCGTCCTCCTGCTCGGCGTCGCCGTCAAACAGTGGCGCGGTCGACCGCGCGCCGGCGAGGAGGCCTCGATGCCGCACTGGATGCAGGCGGTCGACCATTTCCGGGCTCCCAGGGCCGCGGGGCTCGGCGTCCTGCTCTCAGCGGTCAATCCGAAGAACTTGCTGCTGGTCGTCGCCGCGGCGACGGCGATCGCCGGCACCGGCATCCCGGCCGACGAGCAGGCGGTCGCCTTCGCGATCTTCGTCGTCCTCGGCACGATCGGCCCGGCGACGCCGGTCGCGATCTTCTTTGCGATGGGCGAGCGCTCGAAGCGGCTGCTCGACGAGCTGCGGGCCTGGATGGCCCACTACAACGCCGCGATCATGGCCGTGATCTGCCTCGTCATCGCCGCAAAGTTGATCGGCGACGGCATCGGCGGCTTCTAGCCGCGGCTGCTCACCCTGCGATCCCGCCGCCGCCGACCGCGGCGTGGAAGAAGTCGGGGCTGGTCTTCGAAACGTCGATGACGTGGCCGGCATAGGGAGGGGGCAGGGTGCCCTGGGCATCGGCCGAGCCCCACTGGGTCGCATTGGCGTGGCCCTCGACACCGAAGCCGCACTTGGAGGAGCAGAGGTGCGCCTCGCCGGTGTAGTGGGCGGTCCAGATCCGCACGTCGCTGCGTTTCAGGCCGGCGGCGCGCAGCGAAGACATGACCGCGTCCCAGTTCGAGACCGAGAAGTAGATCACCGGACGATGCACGCCCGCCTGAATCCGGCTCTTGGCCCAGCTGCCGGCGTGCGAGAAGTCCATATCGCCGGCCTCGAAGTCGCCGACGTTGCCGATGCCCTGGCCGTTGACGTCGATCTCGAGGACGTGGACGTTGGGGAACTCTCTTTTCGCGGCCTTGAAGTTGGCGAACTTGCCGTTGCCGTAGGCGGCGATGGCCTCGACCTCGAGGCCCGCGAACGTCGCCTTGGGGTCGTTCACCGTGTCGAACATCGTGCCCATTGGATTTCCTCCCGAGTTGTTGACGAGCGGCGACGCCGAGGTCGAAAGACGCCATGGCGCCGAGGTCGAACCTATACGCGGGGATATTTGAGTAACAAGCACAAGAGGGTTCCTATGCAGCGGTTCTTCGCGCCCGGGAGCTGCCCGGACCTGCTGCTCTCATCGAACTTTTAGCCCGGCTCTCATCTGGGGTTAAGCAGGCCGACCCAGCCTGCTCCTCGTGACCGCCGGCCGCAGGATGCTCAACAAGGTGCCCGAGATCACCGTCTACTTCTGGGTGATCAAGGTCCTCTGCACGACCGTCGGCGAGACCTTCGCCGACAACCTGAACGAAAACCTCGGCCTCGGCCTCTCCGGCACCAGCTACCTGATGGGGTCGCTGCTGGTCGTCGTCCTCTTCTTCCAGTTCCGGGCACGGCGGTACGTCCCCGGCGTCTACTGGCTGGCCGTGGTGCTGATCAGCGTCGTCGGCACCCTGGTCAGCGACAACCTGGTCGAAAACTACGGCGTCACCCTGCAGACGACGACGATCGCCTTCGGCATCGCCCTGGTCACGGTCTTCGCCTCCTGGTACGCGGTCGAGCGCACGCTCTCGGTCCACACCATCTACACGACCAGGCGGGAGTCCTTCTACTGGCTGGCGATCCTCTTCACCTTCGCCCTCGGCACTTCGGCTGGTGATTTCCTCTCCGAGCAGCTCGAACTCGGCTATCTCGCCGCCCTCGGCATCTTCGCCGGCGCGATCGTCGTCGTCGCCGTGCTCCACTTCGGGCTGAAGCTGAACGCGATCCTCTCCTTCTGGCTCGCCTACATCCTCACCCGACCGCTGGGCGCCTCGATCGGCGACTACCTGGCCTCGCCGACCGCAGAAGGCGGCATCGGGCTCGGCACCAACTTGACCAGCATCCTCTTCCTCGCCACGATCCTCGCGCTCGTCGTCTACCTGGCGGTCTCCAAGCGCGACGTGATCCGGTCTGGGCCGCTGCCGCCGGATGCGGCGGCAACCGATGGCACCCCGGCGGTGCTCGTCGTGCTGAACAAGGTCGAGGCGACGGCTTCGCTGCTCGACTCCGTTCGCCAGCGCGCCGCGCAGGGTGCCGCTCGCTTCTTCGTCCTCGTCCCCAATCCAGACCACCTCGGCTTCGACCGCAGCGCACCCGACCGCGGCGACGGCGAGGCGCTGCTGTCCCGGGCGCTGCCCCAGCTCCGCCGATCAGCCGGCGAGGCGGTTGGCGGCCGCGTCGCCAACAGCCCCAACGCCTACGACGACATCATCGAAGAGCTGGAGACGAACGCCTATGCGGAGATCATCATCGAGACGCCGCCGGGCCATATCTCCCACTGGCTGCACGTCGACCTGCCCCAACGGATCGCTGATCTCGGCTATCCGACGGTCGCGGTCGCCGCGGCGCAGTAGTCGTCGCCGCGAAGATGAGAGCGCTCTCATAATTGGTCGTTAGGGTCGCCTAAGGGTCGCTGTCGAGACCCAGGCACCCACCAATGTCCTTCTCCGAAACCGCACTGCTCGGCGCCCTCGCCGGCTTCACGATCTTTCTCGGCCTCCCCTTCGGTCGCCTGCACGCGCTCGGGGCCAGGACCAGGGTCGGGCTGGCCTTCTTTGCCGTCGGCATCCTCGCCTTCATCTTTGTCGACGTGATGGAGCACGCGATCGCGATCCTCGAGACCGCGGTCGAAGGCTTCGAGGATGGCTCGGGGACCCTCGGTCACGCCGTCGTGCTCGCCGCCATGCTCGGTGGCGGCTTCGCCCTCGGGCTCGGTGGGCTGGGCGCGACCGAGCGGCGGCTGCGGGACGCCAACACGCCGCCGCCGATCAGCGGCGGCGCCGTCGACGCGCTCGCCCCCGAGTTCGACGCGGAGGCGGTCGCGGTCCAGGCCGGTGCGGCGCGGGCGCGCGCACTGCGGACCGGGATGACGATCGCGGTCGCGATCGGCCTCCACAACTTCGCCGAGGGCCTGGCGATCGGCGTCTCGGCGAACGCCGGCGACATCGGCCTCGCCACCGTGCTGATCATCGGTTTCGCCCTCCACAACGCGACCGAGGGGTTCGGGATCGTCGGCCCGCTGGGGCAGGTGAGACCGTCGTGGAAGTGGCTCGGCGTCGCCGGGCTGGTCGGCGGCGCGCCGACCTTCCTCGGTGCGATGCTCGGCTACAGCGTCAGCTCGGAACCGCTCGAACTCGCCTTCTACGCGCTTGCCGGCGGCGCGATCCTCTACGTGATCGGCGAGATCTGGAACGGGATGCGCCGCCACGGTCACCGGGAGCTGGCTCTGTGGATGATCTCGGCAGGCTTCTTTGCCGGCGTCGTCACCGACATGGTCGTCGCCTACGGCGGCGGTTAGCGCCGCACTCTCATCTGGCTTTCATCTTCGCTGGTAATCCTGCACCCATGCATGTGCTCGTGGTCGAGGACGAGGTGAAGATGGCGGCTCTGATCCGCCGTGGCCTGCGCGAGCAGGGACTCACGGTCGATGTCGTCGGCAACGGCGAAGACGCGGCGGCGCGGGCAGCGGCAACTACCTACGACGCGATCGTCCTCGACGTGGTCCTGCCGGGAATCGACGGCTTCGAGACCTGCCGGCGTTTGCGGGGTGACGGGGTTTGGGCACCGGTGCTGATGCTGACCGCCCGCGGCGCCCTCGCCGACCGCGTCGCCGGTCTCGACGGCGGTGCTGACGACTACCTGACCAAGCCCTTCTCGTTCGCGGAGCTGCTCGCCCGTCTGCGGGCGCTGGTCCGCCGTGGCCAGGCCGAGCGGCCGGCGGTCATCGCGGTCGGGGAGCTGCGCCTCGATCCGGCCACCCGCCAGGTCTGGCGCGGGGAAACCGAGGTCGAGCTGTCGGCCAAGGAGTTCACCCTGCTCGAGGTGTTCATGCGCAACCCCGGCTTCGTCCTCACCCGGCTGCAGCTGATCGAGCAGGCCTGGGACTATGACTACGAACACCGCTCGAACGTGATCGAGGTCTACGTCCGTTACCTGAGGCAGAAGATCGACCATCCATTTGGCGTCGCCTCACTGGAGACCGTCCGTGGCGCCGGCTACCGGCTGCGAAAGGACGGGGGCCGCTGAGCCGCCTGCCCCTGAGCCGTCTCTCGATCCGCCTCCGCGTCACGCTCGTCTTTGCCGCGGTGATGATCCTCGTCCTCGGCGCCACCGGCGTCTTCGTCTATCTGCGCTTCCGCTCCGAGCTCGACCACACCATCGACTCCGGCCTGCGCTCGCGTGCAGCGGACCTCGAGGCGCTGGTCAAGGAGGCCGACTCGGGGCTGAGCGAGGGCCGCCGGAACCTGGTCGGGCGAACCGAGAGCTTCGCCGAGGTCCTCGACCCGGCGGGGCGGGTGGTCGACTCCTCCGAGGCGGTCGGCGGACAGGTGCTGTTGTCCTCGCCAGAGCTGCGGGCGGCGCTGCGAGCGCCGGTGTTCGTCAACCGCGGCCCGCTTCCGGGGCTGGAAGAGGAATCTCGCCTCCTTGCTGTTCCCGTCGAAGCGCAGGGGGGAGGGCGGGTTGTCGTGGTCGGCACCTCGACGGCGGCCCGCGACGAGTCGCTCGCCGACCTCCTGCAGCTCCTCCTGGTCGGCGGGCCAGTCGCCCTGATCCTGGCCTCGCTCGCCGCCTACGGGGTTGCGGCCGCGGCGCTGCATCCGGTCGAGGCGATGCGCACCCGCGCCGCCGAGATCTCTGCCGCCGAGCCCGGCCAGCGGCTGCCGGTGCCGCCGACCGACGACGAGGTCGCGCGCCTGGGGACGACGCTGAACGAAATGCTCGAGCGGCTTGGAGAGGCGCTCGAGCACGAGCGCGCGTTCGTCGCCGACGCCAGCCACGAGCTGCGCACGCCGCTGGCGGTCCTGCGGACCGAGCTGGAGCTGGCGCTGGCAAAGAGGCGCTCGCCTGCTGAGTTGCGCGCGGCGCTGGAGTCGGCGGCTGAGGAGAGCGACAGGCTGACCCAACTCTCCGAGGACCTGTTGACGCTCGCCCAGACGGAGCGGGGGGAGCTGCCGCTCCGCCTCGAGCAGGTCGAATTGCGGGAGAGCCTCGAATCGGTGTCACGCCGGTTCTCGGGGCGGGCGCGGGCCGAGGTCCGGGGGTTCGACCTCTCCGGCCCGCGGGTGACGATCCGCGGCGATCGGCTGCGCCTCGACCAGGCAGTCGGCAGCATCGTCGACAACGCCCTGCGCTACGGCTCGGGGACGATCTCACTCGAACTGGTCGAAGCCGGGGACGGAGCCGAGATCCACGTTCGCGACCAGGGACCGGGGTTCCCACCCGACTTCCTCGATCGTGCTTTCGAGCGCTTCAGCCGTGTCCCCTCGCGCCGGGGAGACGGCGGCAGCGGGTTGGGCCTGGCGATCGTGCGGACCGTCGCCCGGGCGCACGGGGGCGATGCGCACGCCGCCACCGAAGCGAGCGGTGGTGCCCACGTTTGGCTGACCCTGCCGGTGCAGGGCCCGGTCTAGGCCGGTCTCCCGGGCTCATCGCAGTCCAATCTGGGTCCGCGACCCTCGCACTCTCCCAAGCAAACGAAAGGGGAAGTGATGAGCAGGTTGAGACGAATGGTCCTGATCGCCGCGGCGCTGGCGGCGCTGGCCGTCGGCGGTGCCGCCTTCGCCCAGGCGCAGGGCAGTGGGGCCGCGAACGCTCCGGCTGCGTCGGGCCAGGTCGAGCAGGAGGACGGTCCACAGGTCGGAACCGAGCAGGGCGAGGCCCCTGACTCGGCCGCTGCCGAAGACCGGCCGGAGGGTCCGAACGATCACCCGGACGGCCCGGCGCTGCACGAGTCGGAGAACGACTGAGTCCGGCGGTGGCCCCTCGGTGACGGCCGAGGGGCCACCGTTCATCTCTCGAGCTCCTCCTCGAGCAGCTGGCGCCGGTAGAGCTCGGTGCCGGTGGCGAAGAGCAGGGCGAAGATCAGCAGGCCGAGCGGTTTGTGGAAGGCCGCCACCGGGGCCCAGACGACCAGGACGAGGAAGGTCAGCAGCGCCGCGCCCCAGATCGCGGCGGGGTTGCTGCGCGCGTAAGGGGCGAGCCAGCGGCGGATCGTCACTGCCGGTTTGGTCGGGCCGGCAAGGACCGCGGCGAGCGCGACAAGCAGGCCGAAGACGATCGCCGAGGTCGCGATCGTGACCAGCTCCGAGGTGCTGATGCTCCAGACGGCTTCGACCGCTGGTTCGACCGAGGTCGTCTTGCTGAGGCCGCCGACGACGTAGGTGCCGGCGAACCCGCGCAACCCGAGCGAGAGCAGGCCGGCGATGGCGAAGGCGATACCGGCCGAGCGCAGCGTCTCGCGCCGGCGCGGGGAGAGGAAGACGGCGAGCGCGAAGCAGAGCAGCGCGGCAAGCGTCAGCACGATCGGCAGTTTGCGCAGGATCTTGGCGATTTCCTGGGCCAGCGAGAGTTCGTCCGATTTGAGGATCGTGATTTCGCCCGCTTCGGGCGGCAGCTTCGAGACCAGTGCTTCGCCGATCCCAGAGCCTTCGCCGATCTGTTCCAACACCGGGCCGAGCTGGAGCTTCACCTCTCCGTTTTCGGTCGAGACCGTCGAGTCGCCGCCGTTGAGGACTTTCAGCAGCGATTCGTGGGCCTTGCGGTTGGCTGCTTCCCACACCGCCTGGAACTTGGGGGAGGCGAAGATCCGCTCGGCGACGTCCGGGGCGAGCTGCTGCAGGCCGCCTGCGGCAGCGGTGGCGAGCGGCGCCAGCCGCGGCGGCAGCGCTTCTTCGAGCTCACCGGCGATGTCGGCGTTGGCGACGAGTTCGTTCGCCAGGTAATCGGCGAGCTGGTCCCGAACCTCTTCGTTCTGGATCAAGCGGGTGCTCGTGTCGACCCAGTTGTCGGTGTTGAGCGCCTGGCGGTTGACCCAGATCGAGAAGATCGCGGCAAAGGTGATGATCGCGCCGAGGATGATCAGCGCCAGGGCCCAGCGTGGGTGACCGCGGCGCGGGGAGTCGGTTGCGTTCGGCATTGCGTTCACCTTATCCCCGCGCCAGGGCGCTGCGCCAGCGCTAGCCGAGCAGCTTGTCCTTGGCCTGGTCGAACTCCGCCTGTGAGAGCGCGCCCTTTTCCTTCAGCTCGTTGAGCTTGTGCAGTTCCTCGGCGGAGCCGGAGGTGTGAACCTGCTCGCGGACGTATTCGTCGAAGTGCTTCTTGGCGTCGGCCTGCTCCTTGAGGGCCCGCTCGCGCATCCCACCGCCGCGGACAATAAGGTAGAGGAGGACGCCGAGAAAGGGCAGGAAGACGAGGAAGAAGAGCCAGACCGCCTTCGCGACCCCGGAGAGCTGGTGGTCACGGAAGAGGTCGATGATGACCGTGATCAGGATCCAGATCCAGGCGAAAAGCAGAAAGAACTCCAAGACCAGGAGGAGGAGTTCGCCGAAGGAGACGGCTGCGAGCGGCACGGGCAATCCTTTCTCAGCGTTTGGCGGTCTGACGGGCGCTCCCTGCGCGCAAGAAACGATATCCAATATCGATCCGATCGCGCCCGGATGGGCGCCACCGGGGCGCCGCTCCCTCCGGGCGCTACTTCGTCGCAGCCGGGGGGTTTCTGGACCAGGTATGGGCAGGGGGATACAGCAGTGGCGCCTTCTATTCGCGTCCTTGATCTGGGCGCTCGCCGCCTTTCCAGCTGCACCCGCAAGCGCCGCCGCACCGAGCCTCTACCAGTTGCCCGACGCCACCCATGCCGGCGGGTTGACGACCGGGCCCGATGGGGCACTCTGGTTTGCCGGCAGCCACGGCTCTGAACACCCTGGAGGCGAAGGAGCCTTCGTCGGTCGCTGGGATCCCGTCGCCGGGCTGACCGAATTCGCCGTGCCGTCCAGCCGTCGGATCGGGAAGCCGGCGGTCACGCCGGAGGGCGAGGTCTGGCTCCCGGGCGGCGCTTCGAACCGGCGGGGCTATCAGGTCGCCCGCATCGGAAGCCTGGCGAGCTCGGGGCAGCTGTACGACTACACGCTCGGCAACCACGTTGGCGGCGTCGACTCGGTGGCGGTCATGGGCGGTGCGGTGTGGTTCGCGGCGTCCCGCTGGATCGATGGCAGGTCACGGGCGACGATTGGCTGGATCGACACCGCCGGCGACGGTGCCATCCACCAGGTATCCCTGCCGCCCCGTTGCGGGTCACACGCGATCGCGGCCGGGGCTGCCGCCGTCTGGTTCACCGAATCCTGCTGGCGCCGCTACAACACCCGCAGCGGTCACCGGGGGAGCATCGGTCGGATCGACCGGGCCGGGAAGATCACCCGCTATCCGGTTTCGCCGCGCTTCGAGCCGATCTCGGTCGCCGTCGGCGGGGACGGCTCCGTCTGGTTCGGGGAGTCGCAGGTCAGGGGCGTTCACTCGAGGATCGGTCGCGTCACGCCCGCCGGCCGCGTTGTCGAATTCAGCGTCCCCGACGCCGGCTGGCTGCACTCGCTTGCGGTGGGCCCTGAAGGCCGGCTCTGGTTTCCGAGCCGGTCCCCGGGCGTGGCCGGCGGCAGCGTGACCCGCGCTCTCAACTCGATCGGCCCGGCCGGCGACACCGGGGAACCGATCTGCCTCGATCCGGAATGCAAGCTCGAGCCGACCGGGCTCACCGCCGGCCCGGACGGCAGCGTCTGGTTCTCCGCGGCGAGGGGAAGGTCTGGAGGCGGCGGCGGCGAGACCGCGTTCTTGGAAACCCACGTAATCACCAACGAAGCCGGCTACATCGGCCGCCTCGTCACTGGGGGACCATGATCTCCGCGGCCTCGTCGGAAGTGATGTCCGGGTAGAGGGTGCGGATCACGGCGATCGCGACGGCGCCGCCGATCAGCTGGAAGACGATGAACGACGGCACCGAAGCCGGCGCGATGCCGGCGAAGGTGTCGGAGAACATGCGGCCGACGTCGATCGCCGGGTTGGCGAAGCTGGTCGAGCTGGTGAAGAAGTAGGCGGCGCCGATGTAGGCGCCGACCGCGGCGGGGGCGAGGCTGCCGCGCTTGGTCCGCGCCAGCGAGAAGATCACCAGCAGCAGACCGAGCGTCGCCACGACCTCGGCGAACAGGTGTGAGGGCGAGGCCCGGTGGTGGGTGGAGATCGAGATCGCCGTCAGGTCGAACATCAGGTTGGCGACGACGGCACCGGTGATGCAGCCGGCGATCTGGGCGGGGATGTAGGCGAATGCGTGGCGCCAGCGCAGGCCGCCGAAGGCGGCGTCGACCAGGGAGACGACCGGGTTGAAGTGGGCGCCCGAGATCGGGCCGAAGATGAGGATGAAGGTGAAGAGGCCAGCCGCCGTCGCCGCCGCGTTCTCGAACAGCGCCAGGCCGACGTCTCCCGGCGAGAGCTGGGCGGCGGCGATCCCCGAGCCGATCACGGTCGCGGCCAGGAAGGCCGAGCCCAGGAACTCGGCGAACAGGCGGCGGGGGAGGGGCGCTTCGATCATCGGACGGCGCGATCCTAAGCATTGACAGATGTCATTTCAATAGATATATGTAAATAGATGTCTGTCGATCTCGAGCTGGAGCCGAAGACCAAGCGCCCGCCGGGGGAACCCTGCTGCAAGCCGGTCGTCTATCCCGATGTCGAGCGCCAGGAGGCCGAGCGGATGGCGGTCGTCGCCAAGGCGCTCGGCGATCCCGTGCGGCTGCAGCTGGTGGACGTGCTGCGGAAGCACGCCGGCAAAGTCTGCGTCTGCGAGCTGGTGCCGCTCTTCGACCTCTCCCAGCCGACCGTTTCCCATCACCTCAAGAAGCTGCGCGACGCCGGCATCGTCGGCTCCGAGCGCGAGGGACTTTGGGCCTACTACTACGTGATCCCCGGCGCCCTCGAGGAGCTGTCGGTGTGGCTGAGCTAGCGCAGGCCCTGGTCGGCTGATCGTGACCGACGTCAACCTCTTCGGCCCGCAGGAGCTTTACCGCCACTGGGAGGAAGGCCAGTGGAGCCCGTTCGAGATCGACCTCGGCGCCGACGTCGATCAGTGGCGTGCGATGAGCGGGGAGGAGCGCGGCCTGATCTTCTGGGTGCTCTCCTCGCTGATGGTCGCCGAGGAGCGGATCACGACCAAGTTCTCCGGTCTGGTCGGCTCCTACGGCAGCGAGGAGGAAGCGACCTTCCTCGCGACCCAACAGGTCGACGAGGCCCGCCACATGCAGTTCTACGCTCGCTTTCAAGACGAGGTCGTCGCCGACCCGACGACGATCGGCGCCCACGTCGAGCGCGCCCGCGAGCAGATCTCCCCGGCCTTCCGTCAGATCTTCGACGTGGACCTGGTCGAGGCCCACGAGCGCCTGGTCGCCAATCCCGCCGACGCCGAGGCAAAGGTCCGCTTCGTCACCCTCTACCACCAGATCCTCGAGGGGACGCTGGGGCTGACCTCGTTCAACTTCGTCGCCGGCTACTTGGAACGCGAGAAATTGCTGCCCGGCTTCGTTGCCGGCTACTCGAAGATCCACCACGACGAGCACCGCCACATCGGCTATGGCACTAGGTATCTGCGCGAAGCCGTTGCCACCGAGCCCGGCCTCGCCGACGCGGTTCGCGCGACCCTTCGCGACCTCCTGCCGGCCGTGGCCGAGTCGCTGACGCCGCCCGACCGCGAGGGGACTGACTGGATTGCGCTCGGCGCCGACGCCGAGGAGATCCGCAACTTTGCCCTCGGCGGGCTGACCCGACGCCTCGACGTGATCGGCGTCCCGTTGTCCACCCTCTGAACCCGGAGATCACCCCATGGCCAACGCCCTCTTCGTCTGTCTCCACAACGCCGGCCGCTCGCAGATGAGCCAGGCCCTCTTTGAACGCGCTGCGGCAGGGCGTCACGGCGCCCGCTCAGCCGGGACCACTCCCGGTGACCATGTCCATCCCGAGGTGGTGGAGGCGATGAACGAGCTGGGAATCGACCTCAGCGACAGGGAGCCGAAGGGCCTGACGACCGCGGACGCCGAATGGGCCGACGTGGTGGTGACGATGGGCTGCGGGGACAAGTGCCCCTACATCCCCGGCCGCCGCTACGTCGACTGGGATCTCCCCGATCCAAAGGGCCAGCCGCTCGAGGCGGTCAGAGCCACCAGAGAAGACATCGCGGCGAGAGTCACCGAGCTGGTGGCCGAGCTCGACCGGACGGCGAATCGGCCCTAGCCGGATCCCGGCGGCCCGGGTAGCGTGTTCATGCTTTTGTCATTTCCGGCGTAGAGACTCGCCTCGAAATCGACCGAGGGGGAGAAGTGACGGAACTGAACGAGATGCAGGTTCGTCTGTGTGAGGAGAGCCAGACGGACTATTCGGACCTGCGCGCGCTGTTCATCAACTGCACCCTGAAGCGAAGCCCCGAGGTCTCCAACACCCAGGGCCTGATGGACGTCTCGGAAGAGATCATGCGCCGCAACGGGGTCCAGGTGGAGAACATCCGCGCCGTCGACCACCAGATCGCGACCGGCGTCTGGCCCGACATGACCGAACACGGCTGGGAGGTCGACGAGTGGCCGGCGATCTTCGAGCAGGTGATGGCGGCCGACATCCTCGTCCTTGGGATGTCGATCTGGCTCGGTGAGAAGTCCTCGGTCGCGACCCAGGTCGTCGAGCGCCTCTACGGCAACTCGCACCTGTTGAACGACGACGGCCAGTACGCCTACTACGGCCGCGTCGGCGGCTGCCTGGTGACCGGCAACGAGGACGGCGTCAAGCACTGCGCGATGAACGTTCTCTACTCGCTGCAGCACCTCGGTTACACGATCCCGCCGCAGGCCGACTCCGGCTGGATCGGCGAGGCCGGCCCCGGGCCGTCCTACCTCGACGAGGGATCCGGCGGCCCCGAGAACGACTTCACGAACCGCAACACCACCTTCGCCGCCTGGAACATGCTGCACCTGGCGCGGATGCTGAAGGACGTCGGCGGCATCCCCGCCCACGGCAACCAGCGCACGGCCTGGGACGCCGGCTGCCGCTTCGACTTCCCGAATCCGGAGTACCGGGTGTAGGACCCGGAGTTCAAACGCACGACAGAGGAGAGAATCGATGGCACTGGCACGAGTAGTTTCGTTCGACGGAGTCGGTCAGGACCGAGTCGAGCAGATCAAAGGACAGATCGAGGAGGGGCGTCCGGACGAGATCCCGGCGTCGGAAATCGTGATGCTCTACGACGCCGCAGAGGAGAAGGCGGTGGTGATCCTCTTCCTCGACAACGAGGACGACTACCAGCGCGCCGACGAGGCGCTGAGCGCGATGCCGGCCGACGAAACGCCGGGCCGGCGCACCTCGGTCGGGAAGTACGAGGTGGCGGTGCGGGCAACCGGCTGACCGGGCGGAGCCGCGCTCAGCCTCGGAGCAAAGGCCGCAGATCGTCGAGGCGGTCGAACAGGTGCCAGACGTAGTTGCCGCCTCCCGCTTCCCGATGAGGGTGCAGGTCGGCCAGGTCGGGATCGCTGCGGTAGCCGTCGAAGTGGGCGCGGCTCTTCCATTCGACCAGGATCAGCGCCTGGCGCGGCTCGACGTCGCCCTTGATCGCGTCGGCGAACTTGCCGAGCGCGACCACCTTGCCGCCGTGGCGCCCGACCTCCTGGGCTGAGCGGCGGGAGTAGGCCAGGTACTCGTCGCGGTCGGCGACGTCAAAGAGGTTCAGCGCGTAGATCGGTCCGTCGTCGGCCATCCGCGTCCATTCTCACCCATTGGAGGTCAGCGGATAGAGACCGGGTGGAGATTGCGCGGCCGACCGCCCGCCTCTACGCAACCCGCCGGAAGAGATAGATCACGAGCAGGATCAGGATGACTACGACGAGGATTCCTACGATGGTCAATTGGGGTTCCTTTGGCTTGGGTTGATTCGGCAAAGCGGGGTGGGGGAGGGAGCGGCTCTCGTGACTCACAGCCGCTCCTCGATCTCGTCGGCTTTTTGGCCGTGTGCGCGGGCCTGCTCGCGCTCGCGCTCGACGCGCTCGCTGACGTCGTCTGACTCGGCGGCCAGTTGATCGGCGCGCATTTTCTCCGCCTCGGCGAGGCGCGCGAGGCGCTCGGCCTCCTCGGCGGCCTTCTCGGCCCTGGCTCGCTTCTCCCGCTCCTCCTCGGAATGCGCGCTTGCCTTCGCTGCGCGGGTCTCGGCCTCGTCGCGGTGGGACTCGGCCCGTTCGGCGAGACGCTGCCGTTCGAGCCGGCGGTGTGCCGCCGCTCGGCGGCCGATCGCCACCGCGGCCACGGCGAGGACCAGGACGACGAGCACGATGACGACGATCAGCACGGTGGACATCTGCATTTCTCCTCTCGTTAGGGCGGCCGGCGACGCTTGCCGGCCTGCGCAGCCCTGGAGCTCGGAGAGCCGTGCAGCGCAGTTCCAACCTCAAAACCGGATCGATGCTTCTTACCCTTCCCCGCTGCAACGGAAACGGCGCGGCTCTTGTCAGGCGCGACCTCGAAGGATCCGGAACGGTGTGGGTGCCGCTGTGCTGGCCCTGATCCCTTTGGTTGAGCAAGTTGCCCGGTTGCTCGATGCCAAGCTAGGGTGAGCGACACCGGGAGGGTGCCGAAAGCGGGGAGGAAGATGGAGACGCAGCAATCGAATCCCCGCCTCGCGCTCTTGCTCGCGGCGGCGATGTTCGTCTTCGTGATCGACACGTCGTTGATGAACGTCTCGATCTCGGCCGTCGTCGACGACCTCGACACGACGGTCAGCGGGGTCCAGTCGGCAATCGCGATCGAGGCGCTGGTCTCCGCGGCCTTCATCCTGATCGGGAGCAAAATCGGCGACCTCTTCGGTCGCAAGCGGGCTTACATGGCCGGCTTGCTTCTCTACGTGACGGGCGCGCTGTCGATGGTGTTCGCGCAGAGCCTGGCGCCGATAATCGTCTTCTGGGCGGTGGTCGGCGGACTCGGCGCCTCCCTCTACATGCCGGCGATGCAGTCGCTGATCCACGGCAACTTCGAGGGCACCGCGCAGGCGAAAGCGTATGCCCTGGTCGGCGCCTCGGCGGCGATCGCCGCCGCGATCGGGCCGCTGCTCGGCGGCTTCCTCACGACCTACCTCTCCTGGCGCGTCGGCTTCGCGCTCGAGGCGGTCGTGATCGTGATGGTCCTGCTCGGCAGCCGCCGGCTCCTGATCGACGTGCCCTTCACCGGCGACCGTGGCGTCGACTGGGTCGGCTCCGCCCTCTCCGTGATCGGGATGGGAGGGCTGGTGCTCGGGATCCTCGCCTGGCAGGAGGGCGGCGAGTCGGTCGGCCTGCTGCTGGCCCTCGGCCTCGCGTCCATGGGCCTGCTCGTCTACTGGCTTCTGCGGCGGGTGCGCGAGCACAGGCCGGCACTCCTCGACCCGCACCTGTTCGAGTCGAAGTTGTTCAGCTTCGGGATCTCCCAGGGCATCCTCCAGCAGGTCGCCCTCGGCGGCATGCTGATCGCGCTGCCGATCTACCTGCAGCTCGACCTCGGCTACAACGCGATGCAGGCCGGCCTCTCGCTGGCGCCGCTCTCGCTGACGATGTTCGCGGTCGCCCTGATCGCCGGCAAACGATCCGGAAGGCGCCGACCCGCCGGCATCATCCGCGCCGGCTTCGCCCTGCTCCTGGTCGCGTTGGTCGCGCTGATCCCGCTGGTCCCGCGCGTGGACACCGGCTGGTATCTGGTGATCCCGCTGATCCTCGCCGGGGCGGGCCTCGGCCTCCTTGTCTCCCAGCTCAACAACTACACGCTTTCCCCGGTCTCCGAGGAGCGGATCGGCGAGGCCGCCGGCATCAACTCGGCGACGGGATCGTTCGGGCTCTCGCTGGGGCTGGCGTTCGCGGGCGCGGTGATGCTGGCGGCGCTTTCGATCGCCTTCACCGACAAGGCGGAATCGAGCCCGGTCCTGGCGCCGGCCGAGCAGCAGCGTGTCGCCGACGCCCTGGAGGACGACGCCCAGGTGATGAGCGACGCCCAGCTCCACGAACTGCTCGCCGGCCAGCCCGCCGACGTGCGCGCGGAGATCGTCCAGATCAACGAAGACGCCCGTCCCCTCGCGCTCCAAATCGCCCTCGCCGTTCCGCTGCTGGCTGCCCTGATCGGGCTCCTCAGCTCTTTCCGGATGATGCGCCTGCCCGACCCCGCGCCTTCGGCCGCGGCAGATCAGATGGTCGCTGCCTGAGCACTTCAGCTCGATCTCGTGCCGATCTCCTCGTCGTCTTTGGAGGGCCTATTCGTCCCAGCGCGCGGTGAGCTGGTAGATGATCACCACGTCGAGGAAGATGATCAGCATCGCCCACAGCGGCGCCGCCGGGAACCAGACGATCTGCGCGACCGCGTTGACGGAGACGAAGAACACCGCCGCCCAGCGGAAGCCAGAGCTGCCGGTAAAGAGGCCGAGCCCGGTGATGGCGACGATCGAGCCGAGGATCAGGTGGACCCACCCCCAGGTCGAGACGTCCGCCAGGATCACACCGCCGCCGCCGCCGACGAGGACGATTTCGTCGTTGAGGATCGCCGCCAGCCCCCAGAGCGCGTCGAGCGATCCGACGATCAGGAGAATGACCCCGGCAAACACGGTCCAGCCCGTCGGCTGCCTGGCCTCGGCACCCCTTGCGGGCGCCCGATCAGATGCGTTCATGTCATCTCCCTTCCCCGTGGCACGTACTCCCCTCGCGAAGACGGCTTCGCAGTACGCGCTCGTGCGTCGCCCACCATCCTCGATCTCGGGCACGGTTGCAAGGCCGGCAGCCGCCCTACCAGAAGCGCCGCCCTGGCACGACCCTTGATCAGCGGTCCAGTCGAATCGCAGCAATGGCCGCCTCGATGGAGGGATAGAAGTGATCCTTGTCGAGCGTGTCCATCAGCCCGTAGCGCAGCGTCAATTCCTTGAGGCGATCGCGCAGCTCGACGAAGGCGAGATGTATTCCCGACGCATTCAGCTCGCGATCGAGCTGCTCCAGCATCTCCGCCGCGGTCACGTCGACATCGGTAATTGCCTCGCATTGCAGGACGATCCAGCGGGGCTCGCGCTCGCGCGCGAGGCGCCTGATCTCGTCGCGGAACCTGCCCGAGTTGGCGAAGAACAGTGGCGCCTCCCAGCGGTAGACGACCACCCCCGGAACCTCCCCCGCGTCGGGGTAGGCGGTGAGGTCGTGCCATCCCTCCAATCCCTCCGGGCGCCCCAGAACCGCGCCGTGCGGCCACCAGTTGCGGCGGAAGAAGAGGACGATCGCCAGCAGCACCGCAACCACGATTCCCTGCAGGACGCCGAGGAGCACCACCCCGGCGGTGGCCACCAGGGAGACGCCGAGTGCGCTTCTGCGCATCTCGTAATAGCGGCGCAGGACGGAGAGGTTCATCAGCGATATCGCCGCGGCGATCACCACCGCCGCGAGTGCCGCCTGCGGCAGGTCGGCGAGCAGCGAGTTGAGGAAGAGAAGCAGGGCTGCGACCAGCCCTGCTCCAACCAGCCCGGCAAGCTGCGTCTTCGCCCCCGACTGCTCGGCGACGGCGGTCCGCGAGCCGCTCGTCGAGACCGCGAACCCCTGGAAGAAGCCGGCCGCCACGTTCGCGGCCCCGACGCCGATCATCTCCTGGTCGGGTTTCACCTCGTCTCCGCGTCGGGCCGCGAAGCTGGTCGCGGTCGCGATCGTGTCGGTCAGCGAGACCAGGGTGATGCCGAGCGCCGCCAGCAGCAGCGCCGGCACGTCGCCGGCGTTCGTCCAGGGAAGCCCGGGGGTCGGCACTCCCTGGGGCAGGGAACCGACCGTCGCGACCCCGTGGTCGGCGAGGCCGAAGGCCGCCGAGGCGACGGTGGCCGCTACGACTCCGACGAGGATCGCCGGCAGGCGCTTGGTGAGGAGCGGGAGCAGGAGCAAGGTGCCCAGGACCGCGAGCCCGAGCACGAGCGTGGCGGTGTGCGTCTGGCCGAGGCCTTCCACGAACGCCTTCAGCTCACCGAGGAACGTGTCGGCGTCGGTCGAGAATCCGAACAGCTTCGGCAGCTGTCCGACGATGATCGTGATCCCGAGGCCGTTCATGTAGCCGACCTGCACCTCTTTCGAGAGCAGGTCGGCGACGAACCCGAGCTTGCCGAGGCCGAGGGCGATCTCGATCAGACCGACGAAGATCGCGAGCATGCCCGCCAGGACGATCGCCGATCCCGGGTCTCCAACGACCAGCAGGGGCGCGATCGAAGCGAGGATGAGGGGCGAGATCGAGGAGTCGGGCCCGAGCACCAGGACCCGTGAAGGCCCGAAGAGGGCGTAGCCGACCAGGCAGGCGATCGTCGTGTAGAGGCCAGTGACTGCCGGCAGGCCGGCGAGCTCCGCGTAGGCCATTCCCTGGGGGACCAGGATCGCGGCCAGCACGACTCCCGCCACCAGGTCGGGCCGAGCGGATTGGCCGGGGTATTGCCGGATCAGCTTGATCCCGGGGACCCAACGCTGCAGCCGGCCCGAGGGGGAATGCGAAACAGTGCCTGTACGCGAAAGCATGGGAGGGATGATGGAGGGGTTCGGCCGATGAAGGCGGTTCGCCGTGGCGCGCTCGTACTGCTGCTCGACGCCGCGATTCTCCTGTTGCTCTCGCGGCTGCTGGCAGGCTTCCAGCTCGACGGCTTCGCTGCCGCGCTCCTCGCGGCGCTGGGGATCGGCCTGTTTAACGCTCTGCTTTGGCCGCTGCTCGCCCGCCTCGCCCTACCGCTGACCGTGTTGAGTCTTGGCTTCGCGGCGCTGCTGCTGAACGGGCTGCTGGTGACCTTCGCCATCGACCTCGTGCCGGGCGCGGCAATCTCGGGCGTTGGAGCCGGAATCGCGATCACCGTCGCGATGGCCGCGCTCACCGCCTGTGCCTACTCGGTGCTCTCGGTCGACGAGGACGAATCGTGGCATCGCAACGTCGTTCGGCGGCAGGCACGCCGCCGCCGGCAGGTAACCGAGAGCGAGACCCCCGGAGTGCTGTTCCTGGAGATCGACGGTCTCGCCCACGACGTGCTGTTGCGGGCGATGGAGGACGGCACCGCCCCGACGCTGGCAGCCTGGGTTCGGTCGGGTGCTCACCGGCTGAGGAGATGGGAGACCGACTGGTCCTCCCAGACCGGCGCCTGCCAGGCCGGTCTCCTCCACGGCGACAACGACGACATGCCCGCCTTCCGCTGGTGGGAGAAGGAGCGCGGCGCGGCGATCGTCACCAACCACCCCCGCGACGCTGAAGAGATCGAGCGCCGGCACTCCGACGGTCGCGGCCTGCTCCACGCCGACGGTGCCAGCCGCGCCAACATCCTCTCCGGGGATGCTCCGCACTCGATGCTGACGATGAGCACCGCCCTGCATCGCCGTCGTCCGATCGGCAGGGACTACGCGGCTTACTTCGCCCGTCCCTATGCGGTGGCGCGAACCTTTGCGCTCGCCATCGCGGATATCGCCCGTGAGCGCCGGGCCGCCCGCGGCCAGGTCCGCGACGACGTGAGGCCGCGGATCAAACGCAACCGCAGCTATGCCCTGATGCGCGCCTGGGCCACGGTCGTCCAGCGCGATCTCCAGGTCGCCACGGTGATCGGCGACGTGCTCTCGGGGCGCCCAGTCCTCTACACGACCTTTCTCGCCTATGACGAGGTTGCCCACCATTCGGGGATCGAGCGCCACGACACCCTCGCCGTCCTCCACGATCTCGACCGCCAGATAGCGCGGATCGCCTCGGCCTGTGAGGAGGCGCCCCGGCCCTACCGCCTGGTCGTGCTCTCCGACCACGGGCAGTCCCAGGGCGAGACCTTCTGCGATCGTTACGGGCAGACGCTCGAGGATCTCGTCCGCTCGGCCTGCGAGGCAGACAGCGTGGTCGCGGTCGAAGGGGGAGACGACGACGCCTCCTCCTACCTCAGCGCCGGCCTCACCGAGGTCGCTCGCGACGACACCGTTGCCGGGCGGGCGATACGGGTCGCGACGCGCGAGCGCCGGGTGGACGGCGCGGTCACGGTCGGCACCGGGCGCCGGCAGGACATCGAAGAAGAGCACGGCGACGGGTTGCCCGAGCTCTCGGTCCTGGCCTCCGGCTGTCTCGGCCTGATCAGCTTTCCCCGCGAGCCTGGCCGCGTCAGCCTGGAGCGGATCGAATCGCTCTACCCCCGCCTCGTTCCCGCGCTGCGCGAACATCCAGGAGTCGGCTTCCTCCTGGTCCGCTCCGAACGTGAAGGGCCGATGGCAATCGGCGCCGCCGGCACGCGCCTGCTCGATGGCGATCGCGTCATCGGCGAGGATCCGCTGGCGCCGTTCGGCCCAAACGCGGCCGACCACCTGCGCCGCACCGACGGCTTCGTCCATTGCGCCGACGTCATGATCAACAGCACCTACTGGCCGGGCTTCGGCGAGGTCGCCGCCTTCGAGGAGCTGGTCGGCTCCCACGGCGGCATGGGCGGGACCCAGAGCTTTCCTTTCGTGCTCCACCCGAGCGAGTTGGAGTGGCCGGGGGAGGAGGTGGTCGGCGCCGAGCGCGTTCACCGGATCTTCCGCTCCTGGCTGGCGGGCCTCGGGCAGACGGCCTACGCCAGTGAAAGCGTCTCCCCCGGTGCCAGTACGCGAACGTCGACCTGAGGCGCCAGGCGCTGCATCTGCTCGACGAACTCAGGACCGGGCGAGCGCAGGGGAGAGCCGTGCAGGCGGGCGAGGCCGATCGGGTAAAGCGTGCCCCAGTGGATCGGCACCGCCGCTCGTGGCGAGAGCAGCGCCGCCGCCCGTGCCGCCCGCTCGGGGTCGAGGTGACCGGAGCCGATGCTCGGCCCCCAGCCCCAGATCGGCAGCAGGGCGAGGTCGAGACCCGGGCCGAAATGCGCCATGCCGGGGAAGAGGTCGGTGTCGCCGGCGAAGTAGATGCGCCTGCGCCCCTCCACGAGGAAGCCGATCGCCTCGGGCCTCGAGGCGAACCTGCGGCGGCCTCCGTCGTGGACCGCCTCGGTGGCGATCACCGTCAACCGGCCGGCCGAGGCCGAGTCTCCCGGTCCCAGCTCGGTCACTGCGTCGAAGCCGTGGCGCTCGAAGAAGCGCCGCGATCCCGGTGGAACCAGCAGCGGCGTCCGGCGTCCGATTCTGCGCAGCGAGCCAAGGTCGGCGTGGTCACGGTGCAGGTGCGAGATGAGGATGGCATCGAGGTTTTCGGCTATCGCCGGCTGTGGCGGGGGGACGTGGCGGGCGAGGGGCCCGACCCGCCGTCTCAGCAGCGGATCGGTCAGCAGGCGAGCGCCGTCGACCTCGACGAGGACGGTCCCGTGCCCGGCGTAGGTGATGCGGTCGGCGTCGAGACTCAATCGGAGCGGGCTCGCCCCGATATCCAGTTCGCCGGCCCGTAGGGCGGCATCAGCAGGATGAGGCCAAGCAGCACGCCCGTCGCGCCCGCATAGAGGAAAAGCGAGGCAACGCCTTCGTGTTCGCCGGTGACGTTCTGCCCGATCGCGAGCACTGCGAAGGTGAAGATGGACAGGGCGAGGCTGGCGATAAGAAAGGGCTTCCCACGCGCCGGCAGGAACTCCAAGCGGACGAGGCTGACGATCATCAGCACGAAGATGGCGAGCTCGAGGATCCCGAGAATCGTCCAGGCCGCGTCGATGCCGGGGATCGTGTCCAGGAAGGTGCCGCTGAACTGTTTTTCGATTCCAGGGGGCGCCCCGTGCGCGTCGAAGATCTTCTCCTTCCCGCCGTAGAAGAAGAGGACCCCGACGAGGAAGTAGATGCCGGCGAGGATCAGGCCGTAGATGGCGCCGTCCTCCCAACGCATTCCTCCGCTCGCGCGCTTGCTCGATGCTCGCTCGTCCATGTCCGCGGTCTCCCTTCAGGCGACTTCGTCCGCTCTCGGGCCCTGGTCCGAGACTAGCCCTGGCGGTCCGGGCGATCAACTCGCGCAGCTCGGACAGAAGGGTTCCTTGCTTGGGCGCTGCCGGCGCACCATGGCGCATGGGCAGGTGGCGCCTGCGAGCCCGCGCTTGCCGACTCGCTTTTTTGGGTTAGGTTCTTTTGGTCTGGGATCGAGCCGCGCTTTCTATCGAGGAGCCGCCATGAGTCGTGACCGTTCGCAGGCGATGGACCACGTCGTCCTCGTGCTGTTCGAGAACCGCTCGTTCGACAACCTCCTGGGCCACCTCTACGGACCCGAGGACGACAAGACCTTCGAGGGCGTGATCGGCAAGGAGCTGAGCAACCCGATCCCGGACTGGGCCGAGCACGGCGCCGAGCGCAAGGCGGTCCCTTACACGATCGGGACCGATATGGACGCCCCGAACCCCGACTCGGGCGAGGAGTACTTCCACACCAACGTACAGCTCTTCAACGTCCTCGAAGAGCAGAACCGCCTCAGGACCGGCGAGGAGGTCAGCGCTCCCTGGAACGCGCCCGAGCCCGGCGCCGCGCCGACGATGGACGGCTTCGTCACCGACTACATCAGCACCTTCACCGCCGAGATGGGCCGCCAGCCCACCTATGAGGAGTACGCGCAGATCATGACCGGCTACACGCCCGAGCAGGTGCCGGTGCTGAACGGCATCGCCAAGGGCTTCGGCGTCTTCGACCACTGGTTCTGCGAGGTGCCCTCGCAGACGTTCATGAATCGCTCGTTCTGGACCGCCGCGACCTCCTCGGGTTTCGTCGTCAACAGCCCGGTCTCGAACTTCACCCAGCACAACACCGCCGAAACGCTGTTCGAGCGCCTCGAGACGCACGGGCGCACCTGGAAGGTCTACGTGCAGGAGCCGATGGCGATCTCCTTCACGGGCATGATCCACATGCCGCGGCTGAAAGACCGGCTCGCCACGAACTTCGTGCCCTACGCGGAGTTCGAGCGAGACGCGGCCGACGGCACCCTGCCGGACTTCAGTCTGATCGAGCCGAACCTGACCTCGGGCCACAGCGACTACCACCCGGCCTGCGGCCGGGCGCTGCTTGCCGGAGGCGTCGAGGTCCCCGTCGATCCCCCGTCCGCGATCCGCGGCGGCGAGGCGTTCCTGGCCCGCATCTACGACTCGATCAGGTCGGCCGCCTCTTCGGACGGCTCCAACGCCTACAACACGCTGTTCTTCATCGGCTGGGACGAGCCCGGCGGCACCTACGACCACGTCCCCCCAGGTCCCGTGTCGCCGCCCGACCCAAGCGCGCCGGCCGGGCAGATGGGCTTCGAGTTCGACCGCTCCGGCTACCGGGTGCCGGCGGTCATCGTCTCGCCGTGGGTCGACGAGGGCATCGTCATCAACGAGGAGCACCGGCACACGTCGATGATCGCCACGCTGCGCAAGGTCTGGGGCCTCGGCGACGCCTTCACCGGCCGCGACGCCGTGGCTGCCCCGTTCGACCATCTGCTCTCCCGCGAGAGCCCGCGCGACCCCGCAAGCTGGCCGGACGTGCGGGCGCTGCCGGTGCCGGACTTTCACATGGACCTCGTGCAGATGGGGAAGGCCCTCAGCACTCTCGGCAAGACCGCGGGGGGTGGAATGCTGGAGCACGCGAGGCAGTCCGGGATCGAGATCCCGGCCGAGCTGGCCGACCCGAGCGTGGAGCCGTCGGCGGAACAGATCCTCGAGTCTTTGCGGAGCGTCGCCGGGCAGTTCTTCCCCCGGCTGGGCTCGGGAAAGGAGGGTGAGACATCGTGAGCGATCAACCCAGCCAGGCTGACGTGGGGGTCCTTGCCTGGATCGACCGAGACATCACCGGGCCGATGCGGGACTTTCAGGACCCGGACCAGGAGTGGCGGCGATTGTTCTCGGAGCTTTATGGAACGTTCCTGCTGGTGATCGTCGCCGCCGGCGGGGGAATGATGGGTCAGGCGTTCCCGGGCACGATCGGCCGTAGTGCCGCGGTCGTCGCGCCCGGCCTGATGGTGATGGGGATCATCCTTTTCATGGGAAAGGTCTCGGGCGCGCATCTCAATCCTGCGGTCAGCCTGGCGTTCGCGGCGCGCGGTGACTTTCCCTGGCGCCGCGTCCCCGGCTACGTCATCGTCCAGCTGGTCGGCGCAACGCTCGCGGCGCTTTTCCTGCACGCGGTGATCGACGTCTCGGCTGAGTTCGGCTCCAACTACGTCGCCGCCGGCTACTCGAGCGGGCAGGGCTATCTGATGGAGGCGCTGCTGACCCTGGGTCTCGTCAGCGTCATCCTCGGGACTGCATCCGGAGCCCAGAACATCGGCATCTTGGGCGCGCTTGGCGTTGGTGGATATATCGCCCTCGCGGGCCTGTGGGGCAGCCCGATCTCAGGCGCCTCGATGAACCCCGCGCGCACCTTCGGACCAGACCTGGTGAGCGGCACTTTCTCGGACTACTGGGTCTACGTCGCCGGCCCCCTCACCGGGGCGCTCGTCGCCGTCTGCTTCGCCTTCGTGCTCCGCGGCGCGGGAGGCGGCAAGTCGGGATCGGGAGCCGCCCAAGGCGATCTCTTCACCCAGGTGCAGCGGCCCGGCAAGTCGTGAGCCCGGCATCTGGCCCCGCAACAGAAAACGCCCCGGCGGGGAGGCGGGGCGCTTCTGGGGTTACTGCAGGGAGGAGAGAGCGCCAGAGGGCCACCTGCGGAGCCAGGTGTGGCTTGCTAGAGCGGAATCTTTCCGGCTGGGTCCGGCTGGAACCGGCAGGTTTCGTGCCTGACTGTGGCACCAGTGCGGCACGGTGGGCCTCAGGAGGCGGCCGGCCGAGCAGCTGGACCGGCGGCGCTCCCTGCGGCGCTCAGGCCGTCGGTCGAGCGCCCCAGGCCCAGGCGGGGGCGAGGACGCGTAGCTGACGCTTGCCGCCTGTTGCGCCGAGCGACGATGAACTCAAGCACCGACTCCATCTCTGAGTCGGGCAGCTCGTCAAGCAGGCGATGCATTCTGTCCAGCGCCGACACGTTTCGAGCGTATTGATCCTCGGTGCCGTGCCGGGACGCTCCAACGGCACCGGGACGCTTATCTGGGCGCCGACGCCGTTAGCCCTGCGGTGTGGGTGAGCGAGCGGACCGTCAGGGATTGCTCGTCCATGCACGCCATATTCGCGCCGACCGAAGCCCTAGGGTCATCGTCGTACCAATTGCCGACTCGAGATGAGCATGAAACTCCTCACCCCTCCATTTGACGACTGGACCGAAGTCGAGCCAGATTCGGATGCAGAGCGAGTTCTCAACTCAAAGCTTGAGCAGATGCTCGGCGCTGAGCGCTTGATGGTTCTGACTGGGCTGGGAACCTCAACGGGCATCAGGGTCGACGGCTCAGCCTCAGGCGGCCCCGGCATGACCTCGCTTTGGACTCGAGCCAAGGCCGCAGCAGGGGACGAGCAATGGGACGCAGCCCTCGAATCAGCCGGCTGGTCCTCCGACTTTCAGGACGACATTGAGCTGTTGCTCTCCCGCTGTCAGATGGCGCACACCCTGGACTCGAGCACCGGCCTAGATCAGTTCATTGCGCTCTGCGAGGCGGAGATCGTTGCCGCGTGCGATTTCATTTCAGATTCAACTCCGCTCCCCGTCCATGAATCATTCCTGCGGAGGATCGCCCGCCGCCCTGCAAGGTTGCCGCGGACCCAGATATTCACGACGAACTACGACCTCGCCTTCGAGGTCGCCGCTTCGCGGACCGGTTTCGCACTGATAGACGGCTTCTCC
This sequence comes from Solirubrobacterales bacterium, assembly GCA_035689305.1. GTDB lineage: Bacteria > Actinomycetota > Thermoleophilia > Solirubrobacterales > 70-9 > VAYN01. Next base: position 120,571 of record DASSLT010000054.1, read on the forward strand.
CATGTTTCGCCCCAGCGGTTCGACAGCAGCTACTTCGACGTCGACTACGCATTCCGAGATCGGGAGCGAGCAGCCACTCCAGTTGAGTGGATGCGCAATGTCGTCCACCTCCTGAAGCTTCACGGCTCTGTCGATTGGATCGCCAAGGGGGGTGGCGTCGAGCGGCATCGATCGCCTGATCGGCCTCTCATCATCTACCCCCGTGCCTCGAAGTTCGAAATCTCCTACCAGCAGCCATTCCTTGAGCTGATGGCGAGGTTCCAAACCGGGCTTCGGCGACCCGACACCGCCATATTTGTAATCGGATCGGGGCTGGGGGCTGACCAGCATCTCGCCGAGCCCATCCGCGCCGCTGCCAGGTCGAACGTCCGGCTGTCAATCGTGGTCGTGTCGAGGAGCCTCAGCTCCAAGGAGGGCGACACGATCGACGCTCTCAAGGCGTACGCGGCAGGTGGCGATCGGCGCGTAACCCTTATCGAGAGCACCTTCGAGCAGTTTGTTCCGGTTCTTCCCGACCTCGTGCCGGAGACCGAGGCAGAGAAGCACGCGAGTCGCGCAGAGCCGTGAACTCCGCCCCGCCGAGCTACCTCTTTGAGTCCGATCGGCTGATAGGGACGGTCTCTGCAGTGGGACCCGAAGAGGCGAGAATCAACCTGCCACTTGCTTCGGCCGACGAGCCTCAGCTCCGCCACGGCGAGCGAGTCGGTGCAGGTGAGGTCGGCGAGTCAGTCATTATCGAGGCCGGTGATCTCGGCATCTTTGGTCGAATCTCCGACGTACGGCTGCCGGAGCGAGATCGGCTTGCGGTGCAGCCCGTCATGGGTGGGTCTCGTCCCAGCAATCCGGTTGGGACGGTCCAAATGCTTTGCACGGTACCCGTAGCTGGCGCTGGTCCCGAACGAGGAATCGCGCGCTATCCACGAGTGGGGGCTCGGGTCTACTCACTCCACCCTGAAACGATCTCGTGGATAGCCGAGAACGCCGGTGGAACCGAGGATTCCAAGGCGCTGCTCCTCAATCTGGCGAATCTCCCCGACTCGGCTAGCACCGCCATTCGCGTGACTCCAGAGCGGTTATTTGGCCGCCATTGTGCGGTGCTCGGTGCAACGGGAGGAGGTAAGAGCTGGACGGTCGCTCGAATTGTCGAAAGCTGCGCGGCTTTCAAGTCAAAAGCGAAGGTGCTCCTTCTGGATGCCACGGGCGAGTACCACCGCCTTGAGGACGGCGTATCTCATTTGAGCCTTGGCGGCGAGGACCGTCCTGAAGGAAGCAAGGAGGTCTCCTTGCCTTATCACTCACTAGACCTAGATGATCTGTATGCGCTATTTCGTCCCGCTGGGCAGGTCCAGGCTCCCAAGCTTCGCGAAGCAATGAAGAGCCTCAAGCTCGCCGAGCTGGTTGGCGAGGGCGATCTTGTCGAAGCTGGGTGCGTGCCGAAATCTGATCGCTCCAAGAAGCCCTACGAAGAGGCATACGCGCTGCACGCGGCAGTTGTCGATGCGCCTGCCGCCCAATTCAATATCGAGTTGCTCGCTTCCCAGCTCGGATTTGAGTGCGCTTATCCGTCTGCCTTCGGGAAGGAGTACGGCACCAAGGACCACACCAAGTTTGGCGGCCCCGACCCACAGGCCTTCAGCCTGTGCTCCTCGCTGATTGGGCGCATCGAGAGCTATCTGGGTGCTCCCGAGTTTTCCCCCATCCTGAAACCTGGCTCCACTCCCAATCTGCTTGAGGAGATCATGAACTGGCTGGGTAACCCGGACTATCCGGTCCTTCGGGTGTCGCTCAAGAACCTTTCATTCCGAGCGGAGATAAGGGAGATAGCGGCGAACGGCATTGCGAGATTCCTCTTGGCGCAAGCTCGGAATGGAGTCTTTGCCGAACAGCCGTTGCTCGTTTGTCTTGACGAGGCACATCAGTTCCTAGACAAATCCATTGGAGATGACTACTCGCGTTACCCGCTTGACGCATTCGATCTGATCGCCAAAGAGGGACGCAAGTACTCCCTCGGCCTTTGCTTGGCCACGCAGAGGCCGAGGGATATCCCCGATGGCGTCCTTGGGCAGATGGGGACGATGCTTGTCCATCGATTGTCGAATGACAACGACCGGCGTGTGGTCGAGCGTGCTGCAGGTGACATCGATAGGTCCGCTGCTCAATTCCTGCCCAGCCTCGCTCCCGGGCAGGCCCTCCTGCTAGGGATCGACTATCCGATCCCCCTGGTCATTCAGGTGACCCCTCCGCATCACAAGCCCGACTCGCGTGGACCTGACTATCAAAAGATGTGGGCCGCCGTGTCAGATGGCGAGGATGCGAACGTGGAGGAGGACCAGCCCCCGAACTCCCAGCAAGAGGCGGAGGTGAGCCAGGATGGCTGAAGCCGACCGCCTACCGGAAGTTGCGTTCTACTACCCCGGCACCCGATGGCGCAACGCCGACTACATCAAGAATCTCTTGCTGTTTTTCGATGGGGTTGCACTCTTGGTGCCTGACTACATGGTTGGGCGACCCCTCGGTGAGGAATCAGCAGTTGCCGCCGGACTAGAAGAGGAAGGACTCCTCCACATCCTGGAGCCGGAGAAGGTTGTGGACCAGGGGGCTGCTGAAGGGCTCGCCAGCCAGATGGGGGAGATACTCGATAGCGGAGCTCTGGACCACTTGGCTTTTGATTCGGATCCGTACGAGGCCCTATCCGCCTCTCGGATGGGTTCGTATGCCGACGAAGGGCTGGCCGCGACCCTGGTCCGCAAACTCCTAGATAAGGATCTTGCTCGCCCCAGCGAAGACGGGGTCAGCATTCCCATGCATCCACTGATTCGGAACCTAGTCTTGGTGCTCCTTTCTCAGCTGCTACGGCCGAGCGGTCGGAAGCAGGGTCTCGATCTCTGTCCTGCTACCGACACTCCAGAGCTACATAGCAGTCTTGCCGAGCTGCTCGGCCTCGAGACCCTGCCATCAGCGGCCCATGTCATTGACCTTGACCTTCAGGTGGTGGGTGTAGATATGGCCTCCGTCGGACTCGATGAACTGCTCGCGTTTCGTGAGGCCCATTCCGCGGAGTATCGAGCCTATGCCCGTGATGTCCGTCGCTACATGAGAGAACTCGCTCCGCTTTCAGGTGACGAGCGATCAGTTGCCGAAGATGATCGAGCCGCCGAAATCTCGGAGCGGGCTCGCAATCTTCAGAAGGTGGCGAAGGGGTGGTGGAAGCGTCCTGCGGGGGTCCTTATGGGCTTGTCCGGCGCCGCGTGGACTGCGACCACTGGCGACCCCCTTGGAGGCTTGATCGGTGGCGCAACGGGCTTAGCGACGGCGGCACAGGGGTCCCCTAAAGAGGTGGAAGCCTTCTCCTATCTCTTCAGGAGTGCCAACAGCTTCTACTGGTAGCTCGCCCTCCTACCAGCGCAGGAAGCTTTGTGCTCACAACGCCCTTGATCGTTGAATCTGTTGCGCAGTCGAGTCGCGACGACGAAGGGATGCAAGGAGGAACCCACTCAGACGGGCTAGCTCGGGGGATTCGACTGGCGCTGGCTGACCGGGGTCAATCCGGATCAGAACCTCTCCGTCGGACTGCCGGGTGAACGACATAGCGGCCTGTCCGCCCGAAGGGAGGTCGAGCGTCGTTCTGCCACCCCTACGCCCCGACATCGCGATTCGAGCGTCAGCCTGCCTGGCAGCTTCTTGAATCGCGGCAAACACGTCTTTCGAGGGCATCTTCGTGCGGAAGGTTGAGATGGGGGCTCGCCGAACATCTCGGCGCCGCCGCAGATAGTCGAAGATAGATCCCAGCCCCTCTCCCGCCGCCGCTCCAAGCAGATTCGCGCCAAGGTAGAGGGCCACAGCCACGACCACGAGAACCAATGCCGTGGTCGTCAGTTTCTGCGCTTCACAACATCAGCATGTGGATCAAGAGCACCCAGCTCATTGCTGAGGGCATCCAGGTACAGGAGAAACTCGCGTCGACCGAGGAGCTCCTTGGGACCGAGGGGTATTCCGAGCATCGTCGACTGCGAGGTTCGGAACTCGGAGAGAGCAGTCTCGACACAGAGGACCCCTGGTTCGGGTGATTCCAACTCGACCGAAAGCACCCAGGACTGTTTCATGGGCGCATCCGATCTGAACAACGGCTGCACCCAAAGTGCAACGGTCGCTCGATCTTCCGCATCTTCGACCCGCACTTCAAGCCGCTTGTGTTCGTTTAATGGAGCTCCGGCTCTGCTGAGGGCGTCCAGAACATCATCCCGTGAAGCGTCGACTTCGACGGAGACCCCCTGCTCGATGTCGTGCTTCGCAGCCAACTCAGGATCGGCGAGAACCTATAAGCAGGATCGGCGAGAACCTATAAGAGGTCTCGCGAACCGGCATGTACAGGCTGTTTGATGCCATCCGGTTGAGAGCGATTCACGAAGTCTCCGCCACGGAGAAGAAGGGCCAGCCAGCTCACTGCCGCGCTTTCGGGTTCTTGTAGCCCTTGAGCAGCTCGCTCGAGTAGGGCACTTGGAGATGCGCCTGAAGCGTCCCGCCTGCGTCCCGGACTCGGATTAGGCAGGTGTAGTCCTCGACCGTTCCGGTCTCTGCGATTGCCTGCAGTCGTTTCTGCATCCTCTTTGCTGAGCCAGCTTTGACGTAGCCGATCTTTTGGTCGCCGACCATGACCTTCACGGCGTTCGCGTCGTGCTCGTTCTCAGGCTCTCGAACTAGGCGGGCGCGGCATTCGAAGCGGAGGTCAGAACGCATCTGACCTCCGGTCACTGCACGGAGTCCCGGCTGGTGGAAGTCGTAGCCGACCACGGAGACGCGGCGGCAATCATCGAAGCGGGACCAATCGACTTGGTCGTCGGACATCAGTTGTCCCTCCGCGGACTCGGCTGCGGCCTGCGCCGCCTTCGATTCAGGGGCGGTCGAAGCTGCCGAGGCGATCGACTCGCCTGCTAGGGCGCTCAGCTCGGCGACGGCTCCGTTGGGCGTTGGCAAGTCGAGGAAGATGCCGAGGTTGGGCGTCTCGCTCCCCTGCTCCCGTCCAGCGATGTGGGCCTGGCAGACGATCATGTAGCCCATGTCCGCGGCCTTCCAGACCGCACCCTGGTAGTCCAAAGCATCTCCGCGAGAGAGGTAGCCCACGCGAAGATGTGTTCCTCGGCAGTCGGCATAAACCGCCACGGCGTTGGCGTCGTGGGGATTTGCGGGCTCCGCGACAAGCGCAGCCGTACAGTCAAACCGGATTCGCTCCCATCTCTTTGAGCCGCATATTTCACGGAGTGCCGATTGATAGCTGGCCTCGCCTACGGCGGCGACGAGCTCAGTGCAATTGTCGAACTCGATCGACTGGACGTTTCGAATTTCGCCCTGTTGCTCTTCCGAATCCCTACCGAAGAGTTTCTTGAGTAGTCCCATGCTCGCCGAGAGATCCTAGGCCTTCCGCTAATGCCCGTGCGGCCAGCGCGCACCAGCCCGCATCGCCCCCGACCCCTTGATCAAAGCACCGCCTCCCCGCCCGTCAACCCCTTCGGGGTCGGGCGCTGTCGCGCCCTTGACCGGCGCCTCGCCGGCGCTGGGGGCGGAGTAGGTCGGCGGGCTCTCTCTGCCTGAGCTAAGCCGATGCCGGCGGCGCCCAGGCCGATTCGGCGCTACGGACAAGACTGCGGAATTTTCGTCCGCAGCGCCTCCGCTTCCCAGAGCCAAATAAGTCCCGCCGCGCCAGCTGACCACACACACACGATGTGAGTGTCCGTGGTCAGCTGG